>JAJYTW010000128.1 GCA_021792855.1 Actinomycetes bacterium | reverse complement strand
GCCATCGCGGATCATGTTCTGGCACCTCCTGACGATGCGGGATGGCCGCGGCGGGACCCGCGGCCGAATATGGAATCGGCCGCGCCGGATGGCGGTATCGGAGCGCGGGATTCACATCCCTGACGTTAATTGGTGGCGCGGAAAGCGCAATGAGTTCGCGAATGAACAGCGCTTACCGGGTAGCTGTCGAATGCGGAACGAGTCGGCTGCCCCGGATTGGTCCGGCCGGCCGGTTGCGTGGTTATATGTCAGATCGTGGTTGATTCTCCGCAGATGCCGCTGAGAATCAACCGTGCTCTGAGATTCGCCCGAGATGACACAGGGGACTTTGCTCACAGCCCTTGGCGATCGGGCCGCGACCGTGCGCTGGCCGGGCGGTTGCCTGGAGATGGCATGCTGGAAGGCATGAACGACCTGCTCAGGGTGCTCCGCCGGATCGCGGTCACGATCGTCGGCTCGGTCATCCTTGCCCTGGGCGCGGTGCTGCTGGTGGCGCCGGGACCCGGGCTGCTGGTAATCGCGCTCGCGCTGGTCGTGTTCGCCGTCGAGTACGAGTGGGCCAGGCGGCACCTGGCGACCGTGCAGGCCCGGGCCAGATCCGCGGCCTACCGGGCCGCCGCCAGCCGGGCCGCGACCGCCGCCGCGCTGCTGTTCGGCATCGGCACCGTGGGCATGGGTGGCCTGCTGATCTTCACCGACCTGCTGCCGCTGTCCGGTGCGGGCGCCGGAGTCGGCGTCGTGATCGCCGGACTGACGGTGCTGGCGACGATGGGCTACGGGATGCGGGAGTTCCGCCGGGCCAGGCTGGCGGCCGAGGAAGAACTGGCACACACTCCGGCGGACCCGGTCAGTCCGGGGCCCGGTTCGGATCGCCCGGCCCGTGGCCAGGCCGATCCGGGCGCTGCTCCGGAGTCCCCAGAACCGCTCCGGCGTGCGCCCGGGCGGCCGGGTCGCGGCGCGACCTGATCAGGCTCGCCGCGGTGGTGACGGCCAGGACCACGGCGATGGCCGCGAGCGACCACAGCGTGCTGATCTCCGGGATCGCCGGGATCAGCCCGTGCGCCCAGTGCGCGATCAGCTTGAGCCCGATCAGGGCGAGGATCACCGCCAGTCCGGCCGACAGGTAGACCAGGCGATCCAGCAGGCCGCTCACGAGGAAGAACAGCGCGCGCAGGCCGAGCAGCGCGAACGCGTTAGCGGCGAACACCAGGTAGGCCGAGTCGGTGATGCCGAATACCGCGGGGATCGAGTCCAGCGCGAACATGATGTCGGTGCTGCCGATCGCGAGCAGCACGATGAACAGCGGGGTGACCACGCGCCGGCCGCCGGCCGTCGAGATCAGCCGGCCGCCGTCGTATTCCGCGCCGACCGGCAGCACCCGGCGGGCGACCCGGACCACCGGACTGGCGCCGATGTCGGGATCGGCATCGCGGTGCCGGAACAGCCGGATCGCGGTCCAGATGAGCAGCAGGCCGAACAGCGCGAACATGAAGGACAGCAGCGAGAGCAGGGTCGCCCCGAGCGCGATGAACACCGCCCGCAGCGCCAGGGCCAGCACGATGCCCGCGGTCAGCACCCGCTGCTGGTGCTCGGCCGGGACCGCGAAGGTGGCCATGATCAGCACGAAGACGAACAGGTTGTCGACCGACAGGCTCTTCTCGACCAGGTAGCCGGTGAGGAACTGGGTGGCCGGGCCCCATCCGCTCAGCCCGGCCAGGATCAGGCCGAAACCCACCGCCACCGCGATGTAGAACGCTGACCAGGCGGCGGCCTCGGCGTAGCCCACCGCGTGCGGCCGGATGGTCGCGAGCACCAGGTCGACCGTGAGCAGCACGACGACCAGGCCGATGGTCAGCGCCCAGCCAACCGCCGTCACATGCATTACGGACCTCCGGATCGGGCGGGCCCTGGCAGGCGGCCCGCTGTGCCGGCCGCTGCCCGGCCGGCGCTAGCGTGAATCGGATGACCGGTATCGACGCGCTGATCGAGCAGATCCTGCGGACCAATGACACCATCACCGTGGTCGGTGCGAGCGCTAGCCCGGGCAAGGCCGCCCACGACGTGCCCGCCGCCATGGCGCGCCATGGCTGGCGCATCGTCCCGGTCAACCCACGGGGCGGGGAGATCCTGGGCGAGCAGGCCTACCGGGCGCTCGCCGAGGCGCCCCGGCCGGTCGGCCTGGTGGACGTGTTCCGGCCGGCCGATGAGGCGCCGGACATCGCCCGGGCCGCGGTCGCGGCGGGGGCGACCGCGCTGTGGCTCCAGCTTGGCATCGTCTCCCGGCAGGCGCGGGCGATCGCCGAGCGGGCCGGTCTGGCGTACGTGGAGGACCGCTGCGTCTTCGTCGAGCGGCAGCGCCTGGGGATCACCGGTGCGCACGCCTAGTCCGGGACCTGCGGGCACAGCGCTCGTTCCGGCAGCGGTGCGTCCCAGGTCCGGCCCGGCCCGACCTCGGTCAGGCTGCCCTCGAACCCGATCGTGATCGGCGGGGCAGCCGACGGCGGAACCGTCACCCGGATCCGGCCGTCCGCGACCCGGATCACGATGCCCCAGTGCCGCCGGTAGCGGATCGTGAAGGACAGCGCCGGAGCCTCGCGCGGCAGGCACGGGTTGAGCCACAGCACGTCGCCGCGGGGTTCGATCCCGGTGTAGCCGCGGGCGGCCAGGTCGACGGTGCCGGCCATGGCGCCAAGGTGGATGCCCTCCTGCGTGGTGCCGCCCTGGATATCGGCGACGTCGCTCTCCAGCGCCTGGGTGAACAGCTCCCAGGAGCCCGGCCGGTTGGCCCTGGCCAGCACCCAGGAGTGCACGACCCGGCTCAGCGTGGAGCCGTGCGAGGTCCGGCGGTTGTAGTAGTCGATGCTGCGCGGGATGATGCCGCTGTCCCAGGGATAGTCCAGCCTGGCGAACAGGCCGCGCAGTTCCTCGGCCGACAGCAGGAAGAAGAGCATCAGCACGTCAGCCTGCTTGGAGGCCTTGTACCGGTTCGGGGTGTCGGACTCGGCCTCCAGGATGCGGTCCAGTCGCTGGATGTCGCCGTACCGGGCGCGGTAGCCGTCCCAGTCGAACTCCTCCAGCCGCTCGTAGCCCTCGAACTGGCTGATCACGCCGTCGTGGAAGGGGACGTACATGCGTCGGCTGACGTCCTCCCAGTGGTCGATCTCGGGCCGGCTGAGACCGAGTTCCTCCCACAGCGCCGTGCGGCGCTGCTCGGGAAGCTGGTCGATCAGGTCGAGCGCACGGCACAGCACCCAGACCGCCATCAGGTTCGTGTAGGCGTTGTTGGCCAGTCCGGGCGCGGTGGCCCACGGATAGCCGTCGTGGTACTCGTCCGGGCCCATCACGCCCTCGATCACGTACCGGCCCCTGGTGTGGTCATATCGCGCGATGCTGGCCCAGAACCTGGCGATCTCGAGCAGCACCTCGGCCCCGTAGCAGGACATGAAATCCAGGTCAGCGGTGGACTGGTAGTAGTGCCACAGGCTGTAGGCGATCGCGATGTTGATGTGCCGCTGCAGGTGCGAATGGTCCGGCAGCCAGCGTCCCGATCTCGGGTTGAGATGCACTCGCTGGCTCTCCTCCCGTCCGTCGGAGCCGCTCTGCCACGGGAACATCGCCCCCGCGTAACCCGCCGCGCGCGCGGCCCGGCGGGCCTCGGGCAGACGGCGGTACCGGTATCTCAGCAGCGATCTGGTCAGCTCGGGCATGGTGAGCGTCAGGTACGGGAAGACGAAGATCTCGTCCCAGAACACGTGCCCCCGGTACGCCTCGCCGTGCAGGCCGCGGGCCGGGATGCCGACATCGGAGTCAACGGTGTTCTCCGACACGGTCTGCATCAGGTGAAAGACGTGCAGGTTGAGGATGAAGCTGGCACGCTCGTCGTCGTCCAGGCTGATCCGCATCCGGTCCCACAGGTTGCCCAGGTGCACGACGTGCGCGTCGAGCAGGTCGGCGAAGCCGCCAACCCGGTCCAGTGCCCGGACCGTCTCGGCGCCGGGGTCGGAGACCGCGGGATCCCTCGAGGTGTAGACGCTGACCACCTTCTCGGCGGTCAGCGCGCGCCCGGGCGCCAGGTCGGCGCTGATCAGATGGCCGATCAGCCGGCCTTCCCTGATCACTTCCCGGCCGATCCCGGCTGGCTCGCCGTCGGTCAGCAGCCGGGTCCGGGCGGCCATCGCGACCAGGATCTGGGACTGGCTGGTACGGGTGCGCAGGCCGATGGTCTCGGGGGCGGCCTCGACCAGGTCGGGGGCCTCCAGATGCCGGCTCGCCAGCCCGGCGTAGCGCGATACCCCGGTGTTGGCCACGTCACCGTCCAGCGCCGACCTGATCTCCACCCGGCCGCTGTAATCCTCGGCACTGATCGTCACCTCGAGCGCGACCAGATGCGGGTCGGCCATGCTGGCGAACCGGCGCTGGGTCAGGCTGGTGTGCCGCCCGGCGTCGTCGGCGAACCGCAGCCATCGGGTCAGCACGCCCCTGCGCAGGTCAAGTTCCTGCTGGTAGCCGAGCAGGTGCACGGAGCCGATCGTGAACCATTCCCCGCCGTCGATCCGGAACGTCAGCGGCAGCCAGTTCGGCAGGTTGACCAGGCTCTCGTCCTCGGTGACCTGACCGTTCACGGCGGTGGCCAGCCGGTTGTAGACCCCGCTCACATAGGTGCCCGGATAATGGACGCCGTCGGCGCGGGCCTCGGGTGCGGCGCCCCGGGTGGCGAGATATCCGTTGCCGGTGGTGCACAGCGTCTCGCGCAGTGCCTCGTCGGCCGCCTCGAAGCGGTGGTAGACCAGCCGCCACGGCCCGCGCCGGGAACCTGCCGCGTGGATCGCCGCCGCGTGGATCGCCGCGGCCGCGCGCCCCATCGGGCCGGCCTCAGTCAACCCCGCTCACCACCGCGTCCGGACCCGGTCGACACTGCACCCCCGCGCGCCGCCGACCAGGTAGGTCCGGACCACCATCCGCGGGTTGCTGCCCTTGGCCGGCCGCAGCGTGATGCGCTGCCTGATCAGATAGTGCGCGGTGCTCTGCGGGCCGTACCTGATGTTCAGCCGGAACCGGGTGACGTACAGATTGCTGTTGGCGCCGATGCCGTTCTCGAACACGACGACGGCATACCCGTTGCGAACGGCGCAGGTGCTGGCCGTCGATGCGCAGCCGGCGACGCCAAGCAGCGCCGCGCCGGCCGCGGTGAACATCACCGCGAGCCGCCTGGTGGTAACCGATCCCCTCATCTCGCCGCCGTGAGCCCGATGTTCCCGTGGTCAAGCAGGTCGGCCACGTCCCCCGTGTCCGCAGTCTTCTTACCCGGATCCGCGCCACCGCTATCGGTCCCGCCCGGCGCGGATACCAGCGTCAGCGAGCGGGCAGGCTGTGAGTTGACGCGGGACAGACGGGGGAGCGGTGGGCAAGGTCGTGCAGACGCACCGGTTCGGTGCGCATCGGGTCGACGTTCTTGAGCAGTTCGACGACGAGGGCATCAGCTACCTGGTGCTGGTTGATCACATGATCGTGACCGACCCGCCACTGCAGGCACCACCCGGATTCGAGGACGTCGTGCGCATCTACGCGCGATCCCAGCAGTCCGGGCCCGAGGTCGCCGATGCGGGAGCCGGTCCGTGAGCGGCGGTCAGGAGCCTATCGCAGCGGGCGGTACCGCCGAGGCGGCGCTGATGGTGTCCATCAGTTCGTCCAGCAGGGCCAGTTGCCGCTCGGCCGGGACGCGGGCTGGATACAGCACGGCCTCGACGCTCAGTCCATCGATCAGCGCGACGAGCCGGTGGGTCGCCGCTTCGATGTCGAGGTCGGCACGTACCTCGCCGCGGCTCGCAGCGTCCGCGAGCAGTCGTCGCAACCTGCCCCAGAGCCGCTCGAACTCGGCATTCTGCAACCGGGCAAGCTCGGGGGTGCCGAGCGCGCGCCCCCAGAAGCTCACCTCGATCTGAGCCTCGAGCATGCGCTGCCGGTCGAGCGGCAGCGCTTCGATCATTACCAGGCGGAGTGCGGCCAGTCCAGTGCGCCCCTCAGCCTTGCGGTCCATCCGGTCGCCGACCCGCCGGTGAGCGAGCACCAGGGCCGAACCCAGGATGTCCTGCTTGTCGCTGAAGTAATGGGCCAGTACTCCAGGGGAATACCCGGCTTCCTTCGCGATCTTCCTGATCGTGGTGCCGGCCAGTCCGTGAGCGGCGATGACCCGCCAGGTCGCCGCGAGCACCTCGTCGCGCCGCGACTCCCAGTCGACAATTTTCGGCATAAGAAAGCTCTCCAGTTCGCTCACTGACGATACCTGCATGCCGCGAGGTGCAATGCGTCAGATGACGGGCACATGGGCGGCGGTGTATTCGGGAGCCGTTCGCGCACGCCATTGATCTATTTCGGACGTCCGTCTAACATCAGCTTAACTTCGGCCATGGCGGCGGGCCCCGCCCATCGCCAGGCCGTCGGTCTGGGAGGCGCATATGGCCGGGTTCGGGCCAGCTGTTGGCCCCGCTGCGGGAACCTCGCCGGCCGCGAAGGGCGACCAGCGCGACGAACTCGTCAGCTTCGCCCGCCAGATGCTGGCCGACGGTCTCGTGGAAGGAATGTCCGGCGACCTGAGTGTGCGGACCGGGGGCACGATGCGGAGCGCCGTTCCGATCGGTGCCCCTGGGACCCCTTACGCGATGGCGGACCTAGGCGGGCCGGTGCGCGTAGTGCCCTGCGCCAGATTTGGGACCCGGGGGCTAGCCGATGCGGCCGTGGCCGGCCTGGCGGGGCGGACCGCGGTCATCCTGCGCAACCATGGTGCCGTCGCCTACGGCGCGACGCTCGCCCAGGCGTACAGCCGGGCCAGGACGCTGGAATGGCTGGCCCGCGCCTACTGGCACGCGCGTGCGCTCGCTGTCCCGAGCACTCTGACCCCCGCCCAGCTAGACGAGGTCGCCGCGGCGGCTCGCTCGCTCCGCTACGGCGAGGCGAATCCGCCGTGCTGACGATGCCTGCCGGACCGGCGATCCGCCGGCTGACCACCAGCCCACTGGTGGTCAGCCTGGGCGCGCACATCCTGGACATCCTCGGTCGGCCGGTCACCAGCATCCCGCCTGGCCAGGGCAGCGTCCTGCTGCAGGAGATCCGGATCACTGCGGCCGGAACCGCGGCTGGCACCAGCGTCGATCTGGCCAAGCTCGGCGCGCGAGTAGTGGCGATGGGAGCGATCGGCCAAGACGAGATCGGGACCATGCTGGCCACACTTCTCGAGCGGCATGGTGTCGATACGTCCCGGCTGGCCCGCAAGCCCGGCGTGCAGACGTCGGCAACCATGCTGCCGATCCGCCCCAACGGCGACCGGCCGGCCTTTCACGTCATCGGCGCGAATGGCGAGCTTCGGCTGCCGGATGTGGATCTGGCAGCGATAGCGGCTGCGGACGTGCTGCACGTCGGCGGGCCGGAGGTGCTTGGCGAGTTTCTCGGCGCGCCGCTCGCGCGGGTGCTCGCGACGGCCCGCGAGCATGGAGTGCTGGTAACGATGGACCTGCTCAGGCCGGGCGACCGATCGGTGCTCAGACGGCTAAGACCGCTGCTTGCTGCTGTTGACTGCTTCCTTCCCAACGAGGATCAGCTACTGGCCATCACCGGGCTGGCGGATGTGGATCAGGCGATTGCCGCCGTCCTGGCGACTGGGGTCGGCGTGGTCGTGGTCACACGGGGCGCCGCGGGGAGCCGGGTCGTCGGGGCTGACGTCGATCTGAGCCTCCCGGCGCTGCCCGCACCGGTCCTGGATACCACCGGCTGCGGGGACGCGTACACGGCAGGCCTGATCATCGGCCTGTGCCGGGGCATCGGCCTGCACCGGGCCGCCTGGCTAGGCGCGGCGGCGGCGGCCCTGGTCGCCCAGGGCCTGGGGTCGGATGCCATCCTCACCGACTTTGAGCACGCCGTCCGCTATCTCGCCGAGGTCGGCGCAGATCTCGGCGCTCCCGTGATCCCGCTCGAGCCGGGATCGGTACCGCAGTCCGCTCTCGATCCGAGGAGTAGCTGATGTCGACTGTCGATGCTCGCCCGCTCGCCGCGGACGCCGCCCTGCGGGCCCGGGCCGCCGCGGTGATACCCGGCGGGATGTACGGGCACCAGAACGCGGCGCCGTTGCCAGCCGGCTTCCCCCAGTTCATGGCCCGTGGTCTGGGCGCTCGCGTCTGGGACGTCGACGGGAATGAGTATGTCGACCTGATGTGCAGCTACGGGCCAGTGATCGTGGGCCACCACCACCGGAAGATCGATGCCGCGGCGCGGGCGCAGCAGGAACAGGCCGACTGCCAGAATGCGCCGTCTCCGCGGATGGTGGAACTCGCCGAGGCCCTGACCTCGACGGTGGCGCATGCCGACTGGGCGATGTTCGCTAAGAGCCTGTTGATAAAGCCGCTTGCTGGGGTGGGCGGGTGCGTTCGCCTGCCCAGCGTGGGGGCTGGGGCTGTCCGGTTTCGTAGCGGGCGAGGCGCCTGGTCATGATGATGAGGGTGGCCCAGTAGATCATGGCTTCGGAGTTGGCGGTGGTGCGCTCGTAGTCGCGGGCGAGGCGGCGGTAGCGCATCAGCCAGCCGAAGGTGCGCTCGACGACCCATCTGCGGCGCAGGACCTGGAAGGTGTGCGGGGCGGTGCGCCTGACGACCTCGATGGTGATCGCGGCCACGGCCTGCGCGTAGCGGGCCAGCGGCGCGCCATCGTAGCCGCTGTCGGCCCACATGATCTTCAGGGTGGCGAACGCGTCGTGCAGCTTGATGAGCAGGATCTTCGCGCCGGCCTTGTCGCTGATGGAGGCGGCGGTGACCACCAGGGCCAGCAGCTAGCCCTCGGCGTCGACGGCGATGTGGCGGCCGCGTCCGGTGATCTTCTTCCCGCCGTGGTAGCCGCTGGTGGCCCTGGCGACGGTGTCGTGGGCCTTGACGATCTGGGAGTCCACGATGCACGCCGTGGGCTCGGCCTTGCGGCCCTGGTGGCGGCGCAGCAACTCCCGCAGGCGGCGGATCAGCTCCTGCGGCAGGCCGCGGCCGTTCCACCGCTCGAAGAACGCGTACACCGCCTCCCATGGCGGGAAATCCACTGGCAGCGCCCGCCACTCGACGCCGTTCTTCACCACGTAGGCGACCGCGTCGCACATCGCCCGCAGGTCATGGACCATCGGGCGGCCCACCGCCACCGTCAGCGCCCGCATCACCTGACGTGCCTGCGGCTCCAGCACCTCCCACTGCTCATCGGTCAGGTCAGAGGGGTAGAACGGCCGGCGGTCACGGCACCAGCAGCCCGGCGAGGCGCAGACAGTAGCGGTTCCGGCCGCGACAGGGTAAACAGGCATCCAGGCCCCTGGCAGCAGATAAGGCTTCGACAACCTCTCCGCTACCAGGGGCCCCCTCACCAGCCAGCGCAACACGCCGCACTGTGACCAGATCTACACGCTTACGGCCAGCCTGCACCCTTTATCAACAGGCTCTAAGAACGGCACCGATGCGACGACACTCGCGCTGACGGTGGCCCGGGCCGCCACCGGGCGCCGGAAGGTACTGGTGGCCAGGGGGGCATACCACGGAGCGGCGCCCTGGTGCACGCCGGTCCCGGCCGGAACCACCCCCGAGGATCGGGCGAACCTGGGCTACTACCGCTATAACGATCTGGTCAGCGTCCAGGAGGTCGCCGACCAGGCCGGGGACGACCTGGCCGCCATCATCGCGACGCCGTACCGGCATGACGTCGGCCAGGACCAGGAACTGGTCGATCCCGCGTTCGCCCGCGGCCTGCGAGCTCTGTGCGATCGCAGCGGCGCGGCCCTCATCCTGGACGACGTTCGCTGCGGGATGCGGCTGCACCTGGGCAGCAGCTGGGAGCCAATCGGGGTGGCGCCGGATCTGAGCGCCTGGAGCAAGGCCATCGCCAATGGCTACCCGCTCGCGGCGCTCCTGGGAAGCAACCGGTTCGCTGACGGTGCGCGGTCGGTCTTTACCACCGGCTCGTTCTGGTTCTCCGCCGTCGCTATGGCGGCCGCGCTGACCACGCTCGATGTGCTGCGCAGCGAGAATGCGGTCGCGGTGATGGCGGCCCGCGGCCACGAGCTCCGCGACGCACTGGCTGAGCAGGCGCGCCGTTACGACCTGGCCATCACGCAGAGCGGGCCGGTCCAGATGCCGTTTCTAACTTTCGCCGCTGACCGGGACTTCGCACTCGCGAACATCTTCGCGGCCGAGTCGCTGCGGCGTGGCGTCTTCCTGCACCCCAGGCATAACTGGTTCGTGTCGGCGGCGATGACCGGCGCGGACGTCGAGTACGCGCTCCAGGCAACCGACCACGCATTCGCCGCGGTACGCGATCACCTGGACCACGGCTGATTAGCGGCGGGCAACGGCGCCCACCTGAGGAGGAGATAACACCAGGCGGCCGGTCGATCGGCCGGGAAGGCGGGCATTGTGGCAGACATCAAAGGGCAGGGGTTCGGGCGGGCGACAGTCGGTGACGAGGACGTTCTCAGCACGTTCGGCTACGGCCAGGAACTCCGGCGCAGGCTGCGGTTCTTCTCTATCTTCGCGGTGGCATTCTCGATCATCTCGATCAGCACCGGCATCTTCCTGAACTATGGGTTCGGCCTGACTTACTGGGGCCCGGCGATGATCTGGCTTTGGCCGGTCGCGCTCGTCGGTCAGTTGCTGGTCGCGCTGGTGGTAGCCGAACTGGGGACCAGGATCCCGCTGGCCGGTTATGCCTACCAGTGGAGCGCGCGGCTGGTAAACCCGTCCTACGGGTGGTTCGTCGGCTTCGCTGGGCTGATGTACATGACGGTAGGCGGCGGCGCCATCATCCTGCTCGCTGCCACGCCTCTCCTGCTCAGCGAGTTCGGCCTGGCCGCGACGCCGCACCTGACCCTGGCGGTGGCCATCATCATCATGGTCCTGCCTGTCGTGATCAATGTGATCAGCGTTCAGGTGGCCGCCCGGGTCAACAACATCGCCGTGTTCACCGAGATTCTCGGTACCGTCGTGTTCGGCGTGCTGCTGCTCGTCATGTGGGGGCTGCACAGCAAGCCGACGCACACCGGCGCCAGCATCCTGTTCAGCACGGCTTCGGTTGTGCATTCCTCGACCTGGTACGCCATCGCCCTGGCCGGCCTGGTCGGCGTGTATACGCTGGTCGGCTTCGAACTAGCGGCGGACCTGTCGGAGGAGGCGGTAAGCGCGGGCGCTACCGTTCCCCGCGCGGTGATCTGGGCAGTGACTGGATCCGGCGTGCTCGGCATGATCGCGCTGGTCGGCTTCACGCTGGCGATCCCGAACTTGAAGACGGTCGAGGGCTCCGGGTTGCCGCTGCTGACGATCGGAAGCTACTGGCTTGGCGCGGGACTCACGAAGGTCTTCATCGCGTTCGTGGTCTTCTCGATGTTCGCAATCACGGTGGTCGGCGCAGCCGCGCAGGCCCGCCTGGTGTACTCGCTGGCTCGCGACAACATGCTGCCCTGGTCGGGGTTCTTCCGGAAGGTGAACAGCCGGACCCAGACTCCGATAGCGGCCCTGGTGGTATTCGGCGTCATCAACATCGGCTTCATGATCTACGGCTACCTGCAGACCAACTCGTTCGGCACCCTGGTCGCCGCGACCGCGATCATCCCGTACATCATCTACTTCCTGATCACCGTCGCCTACGCAGTCAAGCGACGCCAGACCGCCCAGGTCGTCGGCTCGTTCAGCCTGGGCCGCTGGGCCAGGCCCGTGATCGCCCTCGTGCTCGGCTGGACGGTGCTGACCATGCTCGCGCTCGCGCTGCCCACGCCGTTCCACGGCTCGGACTGGGTGATCGCGGGCGGTGCTGTGCTAGCCGCGCTCTGGTACTTCCTCGCGCTACGCCAGAGGCTCCGCGCCGGGACCGCCGGGCCGACATCCATCGAGCAAGTGGCCGCGGCGCAGTCGCCGAC
>JAJYTW010000003.1 GCA_021792855.1 Actinomycetes bacterium | reverse complement strand
CCGAGCAGGTGCTCGGCAGGTTCGTCGACGAGCGGCTGATCACCATGGGATCCGGCGCCGCCCAGATCACGCACGACGCCCTGCTGACCGCCTGGCCCAGGCTGCGCGCCTGGATCGAGGCGGGGACGGCCGACCTGCGGACCCGGCACCGGATCACCGAAGCGGCCAGGGCCTGGCAGGAGACCGGGCACGAGGCGGCGGCGCTGTGGCGCGGCAGCCAGCTTGCGATCGCCAGGGACTGGGCGGAGGACCCGGGCAACCTGGCGGGCGCCGGAACGCTGGCTGCACAGTTCCTGGCCGCGTCGGTCGCCGAGGACCAGGCCAGGGAGCTGGCCGAGCAGCGCCGCACCCGCCGGCTGCAGCGACTGGCCGCCACCATGACGGCGCTGACCGTGGCCGTGTTCGGCCTGGCAGTGTACGCGTTCCAGCAGCGCGAGCACGCGGTTTCCGCCAGGAACATCGCGGTGGCGGCACGGAGCGGCGCGGACTCCCGCCAGGTCGCGCTCGTGGCGAGTCAGCTTCGCGGTCAGGACGTCTCGATCGCGGCGCAGTTCAGCAGCGCCGCCTATACCATCGCTCACACCCCGCAGGCCACGGCCAGCCTGCTCGGCTCGTCCGACCTGCCGTCGGTAGCCCGGCTGCCTGACTCCTCCGCGGGCGCCGTCCAGTCGGTCAGCTTCAGCCCCGATCGGCGGCTGCTCGCGGTCGCGGCCAGCGACGGGACGCTGCGGCTGTGGCAGGTATCCGATCCGGGGCACGCCAGCCCGATCGGAGCGCCGCTGGCACGGGCCGGCGCGTTCCCGCTCTACACGACCGCGTTCAGCCCAAACGGCCGGCTGCTGGCGGCCGCGGGCGCGCAGGGCACGGTCGCCCTGTGGGATCTCGCCAGGTCCGGGCGGCCGGTCCGCGCTGGTCCTCCGCTGACCGGGCCGCACGGGACCATCTACTCGGTGGCGTTCAACCCGGCGGGCACGGTACTCGCGGTCGGCAGCGGGGACAATAGCGCGACCGGGACGGTGCGCCTGTGGCGCGTGACCGGCCTGGCCAGGCCGGTTGCGCTCGGGGCGCCGCTGGCCGTGCCCGGCGGCGGTGTCGAATCCATCGCGTTCAGTCCGGCCGGCCCGATCCTCGCGGCCGGCAGCGCGAATGGCACCGTCCGGTTGTGGGACATCGCCGATCCCGCCCGGCCGCGGCCGCTCGGACCGGTGCTCGGCGGTCCCCGCGAGATGGTCACCTCGGTGACGTTCAGCCCGGACGGCGCCATGCTGGCGGCGGGCAGCAAGGACGACAAGGTGTGGCTGTGGCGGATCGGGACCGCGCCGGGCGGCGGCGCCCGGGCGACTCCGGACGGCGTGCTGACCGGGGCGACCGACTGGGTGAACGCGGTGGCGTTCAGCCCGGACGGCACCGAGGTGGCGGCGGCGACCAGTGACGCCAGCGTCCTGGTGTGGAGCCTGGCCAGCCGGGCGCTGGCGGCCAGCCTGCCGCACCCGCAGCCGGTCACCTCGCTCGCCTGGGACGGCGCCGGCCGGCTCGCGGCCGGCGACGGGACCGGGTACGTGTCGGTCTGGACCCTGCCGAACCCGGTGCTGCTCACCGGCAGTCCCGCCTACGACGCCGTATTCAGCCCGGACGGCGGCATGCTCGCCGTTACCACCGCAACGGGTCTGCAACTGTGGGACACCAGGACGAGGCGTCTGCTCGCCGCGCGGTCGACCCGGCTTCCCACGTTCGCCAACGCGGTCGCGTTCGCCCCGGGCGGCCGTTACCTCGCGGTCACCTACAGCAACAGCGAGTTCCGGCTGTGGAGCGCCGACCGGGCACTGCGGCCGCTGAGCCCGTATCTCACCGGATCGAGCACCGGGCAGGTGGAATGCGTCGCATTCCGCCCGGACGGCGCGGTGCTGGCGACCGGTGGCGACGACGGGACCGTGCGGATCTGGTCGGTCAGCGCCCCGGCCGCCCCCAGACTGCTGGCGGTCGTCCACGACACCAGCGGCAATGTGATGGAGATCGCGTTCGCGCCGAACGGCAAGACCCTGGCCGTCACCAGCACCAACAGCGGCACCCGGATCTGGGATGTCGCCGATCCGGCCCGCCCCCGGCCGCTCGGCCGGCCGCTCGGCAGCCCGACCGCCTTCACCATCGCCGTGGCGTACAGCCCGGACGGGCACCTGCTGGCGGTCGGCGGAGCGGCTAGGACGGTCCAGCTATGGAACGTGACCAACCCGGCCCACCCGGTGGCCGTCGGCGCGCCGATCGGCGGGCCGGCCAGCGAGATCTACGGCCTCGCCTTCAGCCCGGATGGCACCGCCCTGGCGGCGGCGGCGGACACCGACAACGACGTCTGGCTCTGGAACGTCGCCAGGCCAGCGCACCCGAGCCTGATCGCCACCCTCACCGGGCCCGGTGATCACGTCTACGCCGTGGACTTCGCCCCGGCCGGGCACCTGCTCGTCGCGCCCAGCGCGGACGGCACCGTGCACCTGTGGAACACCGACCCGGCGGCGGTCGCGGCGGCGATCTGCGCAAACGCCGGCCAGCCCCTGACCCGCCAGGAGTGGGCAACCTACGTGCCCGGCGTGCCATACCGATCGCCATGCGGCCGGCGATGAGGCCGGCCGTACGGCCGGAACCGGCCCCGGCCTGGCCGGTGTTAGCATCCGTTCGATATGGCTATCGTGCACGCGCTACCTGACGCGTCCGCGTGGACGCTCGATCCTGACCTCGCCTACCTGAACCACGGTGGATTCGGCGCGACGCCGATCCCCGTGCTGGAGCGGCAGCGGGAACTGCGCGCCGCGCTGGAGGCCAACCCGACCGGCTTCCTGACCAGGCAGCTTCCCGGCCTGCTCGGCTTGGTGCGGGACCGGGTCGCGGAGTTCCTCCGCGCCGACCCGGCCGGCCTGGCCTTCACCGACAACGCGACGACCGGAACCCAGACCGTGATCGCGCAGATCGGCCTGGCCGCCGGGGACGAGGTGCTGATCACCGACCACAGCTACCCGGCCGTCGTGGAGCAGGTGCGCCGGGCCGCCGCCGCGACGGGCGCCGGCGTGCGGGTCGCCTCGGTGCCGATCCCGGCCGGCGGGCCGGCCGCGGTCGCCGACGCGGTGCTGTCCGAGTTGACCGAGCGCACCCGCCTGGTGGTGGTCGATCACGTCGCCTCGTGCAGCGGCATGGTGTTCCCGGTCGGCCAGATCGCGGCCGGAGCCCGGGCTCGCGGCGTGCCGATCCTGGTGGACGGCGCGCACGCGACCGGCATGCTGGACGTCGATCTCGGCGCGATCGGCGCCGATTTCTGGGTGGGCAACCTGCACAAGTGGGTGTGCGCGCCGAAGGCGTCCGCGGTCCTGTACGCGGCGCCGCCGTGGCGGGACTCGCTGCGCCCGCTGGTCGCCTCGCACGGGACGCCGGCCGGCTTCCGCCCGGCGTTCGACTGGACCGGCACCCGGGATCCGACCGCGCTGCTCGCGGTCCCGGCGGCACTGGACTTCTTCGGCCAGGCTGGCTGGGAGGCGGTCCGCGCACACAACAACGATCTGGCCCGGGCGGGCGCCGAGCTTGTCGCCGCCCGGGTGGGTACCACGACGCCCGAGGCAGACGGCCTGGCAGCCGCGATGCGGCTGGTGCGGCTGCCCGAGCCGCTGACCGAGCCGGCGGCCAGGGCGCTGGAGACCCGGCTGCTCGAGCGGCACGGCGTGGTCTTGCCCGTGACCAACCACGGCGGCTGGCAATGGCTCCGGCTGTCCGCGCAGCTGTACAACACCCTCGACGATTACCGGCGGCTGGCGGACGCGCTCGGCTGACTCCCGGTTGGCCGGGCGTCGCGGACCTCCCGCCAGATTGGTCGGCGCGGGGTTTACTCGCGCTCGATCCTCCGCAGTCCGCTTCCGGGCGTCCACCACTCGACGACGAGCATCGCGGCCTGCTCATCGAGGTGGGTGTGCACCACCTCGGCGATGTCGGCGCGGAAGCGATCGCCGGCCGGGTCGTCGGTGACCGGTCCGGCCGGGATCGCCCGGCCGGAGATCTTGGCCTCGCCCGGCCACGCTGCCTCGGCGCCCTCGACCGGGTCGGTGGTCGCGCTATGCAGGGCGAACCGCGGGTCCCGGCGCAGGTCGGCGCCCTTGCGGGAGTTCGGCATCGAGCCGAAGACCAGGTCGCCGTCCTCGAAGGCGGCCTCGATCCCTGAGATCCGCGGCGACCCGTCGGCCCGGATGGTGGCGAGTGTCTTATGCCGCTGCGCGTCGAACAGCATCCGCACCCGCCGCGCGAACTCCGGCTCCGTCCGCTCGACATCCCGCCACGCCGTCATCGGCCCATGCTCGCACCGATGACCTTACGCACGGTCATGACTTCGGCCGATCCGGCTCGCTCGGGTCAGGCAGGCGGGTCGAACCGGCCGTCCACGGCGGTCCAGCCGCCATCGACGAGCAGCACGGTACCGGTGACGAAGCTCGCGGCGTCGGAGGCCAGGTAGACGACGGCGCCGGCCATCTCGTCCGGCCGCGCCCACCGGCCGAGTGCGCTCTTGGTGGCGTACGCGTCCGCCCACGGCTTGCTGGCCCGGATCGGCGCGGTCAGCGGGGTCTCCACTACCCCCGGCGCGACCACGTTGACCCGGACTCCGGCCGGGCCAAGCTCGGCCGCCGCCGTCCTGGTGAGCTGGACGAGCCCCGCCTTGGTCGCCGCGTACACGCCCTGGCCGGGTTCGACGGTGAGCGCCCGGATCGAGGAGAAGCCGATGATGCTGCCCTGCCCCCGCTCGACCATGGCCGGGGCGAACGCCCGGATCAGGTCGAACGATGCCCGCAGGTTGAGCGCTACCACCTTGTCGAACTCCGCCGGGGAGTAGTCGAGCAGTCGCTTGCGCACGTTCATGCCGGTGGTGAAGACCAGCACGTCCGCGTCGGCGAACCGGGCCGCCGCGGCGCCGATCGCCGCGGTGTCCAGCACGTCAAGCTGGTAGGCCGACCCGGTGGCGCCACCAGCCTCGGCGACCGCGGTGACGGTACGGGCGGCGGCCTCTGCATCGATGTCCGCGCACACCACGCTGGCGCCGTGGGCGGCCAGGGCGAGCGCGCACTCCCGGCCGATGCCGCCGCCCGCGCCGACCACCACCGCGGTGCGGCCGTCGAGCCGGAACAGCTTGCTGTAGTCCATGTCGGCGCCTCTCAGGCTGGCCGGATGATCGCCATCCGGGTGACGGTCAGTTCCTCGATCGCGAACCGTGGCCCCTCCCGGCCGATGCCGGAGTCCTTCACGCCGCCGTACGGCATGGTGTCGGCGCGGAAGCCGGGTACCTCGTTCACGACCACTCCGCCGACCTCGAGGGTGTCGATCGCCCGGAATGCGGTGGCCAGCGACCGGGTGAACACGCTGGCGTGCAGCCCGTACCTGGAGTGGTTGACCACCTCGAAGGCGGCGTCGAGGTCGGGGACGACCCGCACCGCGACGACCGGGGCGAAGATCTCCTCGTCCCAGGCGGCCGTGCCGTCCGGCACGTCGGCGAGCACCGTCGGCGTGATCACTCCGTCCAGCACGGAGCCGCCGGCCAGCACGCTCGCCCCGGCGGTGACCGCCTGGCCGATCCAGTCCCGTACCCGGTCGGTGGCGGCCGAGTTGATCAGCCGGGCCACCCGGGTCGCCGGGTCGCGCGGGTCGCCGGTGACCACCTCGCCGATCCTGGCGTTCAGCGCCCGGGTCAGCCTCTCGGCCACCTCGGCCACTACGATCACCCGCTGCACCGCGATGCACGCCTGGCCGGACGCGTAATAGCCGCCGCGCAGGATGGCATCGACCGCGGCGTCGATGTCGGCGTCGGCCGCGACCACGAGCGCCGAGTTCGACCCGAGTTCGAGCAGCACCTTGGTGGGCGCGGCGTCCCTGGCGATTCGGTGCCCGACCGCGGCCGATCCGGTGAATGACACCGCGCCGATCCGGCGGTCGGTGACCATGGCCGAGCCCACCTCGGCGTCTCCGGTGACCAGTTGAACGGCCGCCACGGGCGCCCCGGCCCGCGCTAGCGCCTCGCGCATCAGGTGGATCATCCACAGCGTCGCGAGCGGGGTCGCCGGAGCCGGCTTGACGATGACGGGGCACCCGGCCGCGAACGATGGGGCCATCTTGTGGCTGGCCAGCAGCAGCGGGTAGTTGTATCCGGCGATGCCGACGACCGGCCCGATCGGGCGGCGGGTCCAGAACCCGACCAGTCCCTCGCCGGCCGGCAGCAGGTCGAGCGGCACGGTCTCGCCGTGCAGCCTGGCGACCTCCTCCGCCGATGCCTGGAGGGTGACGAGCGTCCTGGCGACCTCGGTCCGGCAGTCGACCAGTGGCTTGCCGGACTCCAGCACGAGCAGGTCCTCGAACTCCGCGCGGTGGCTGGCCATCGCGTCGTGGGTGGCCTGCAGGACCGCCCGCCGGAGGTGCGATGGCAGCGCGGCGGTCGCCCGCGCGACGGCGACGGCCTCGTCGACCGCCCGCCGGGCGGTCGCCACGTCACCGACCGGGGCGTCGGCGACGACGCTGCCATCGAACGGGAAGATCACCGGCGCGGTGGCCGGGGCCGGTACCCAGGCGTCGCCGATCGGCAGGCCGGCCGGGTAGGGCGGCTCGAACATCGTCATGCGGAAACTCCCGGTGAGGCAGCGGTAGGGAAGGTGTCCAGATAGGAAAGCCAGGTTCCGGCTGGAGTGCTGACCGTGGTGGCCGCGAGCACGGCGTGCATGACGGCCCGGGTGAAGCAGTCCGCCGCGGCGGCCAGCAGGTCGTGGGTCTCAGCCAGGGATGGTGCCGGACCCGCGCAGGTGGCCAGTCCGAAGATGGTGTCGCCGTCGCTCATGGTGTGGGCGGGCCGGATCGCGCGGGCCAGGCCGTCCTGGCCGACGGCGGCGAGCTTGGAGCATTGCGCCTTGGTGAGCGTGAGGTCGGTGGCGACCACGCCGATGGTGGTGTTGAACGGCTGGGCGTCGGCGCCGTGGCCGAACAGGCCAGCCCCGGGCACACCGCTCGCGGTCGGCGTCTCGGCGGGCGGCCGGAGCCAGTCGAACTCGCCGGGCAGCCCGAACTGGGCGCCGTACAGCACGCCGGTCGCGGGGTGGTAAGGGGAGCCGTGCGCGTTCACCGCGGCGAGGGCGGCGACCACCGCTCCGCCGGGGAGCACCGCGCTGGCGGTTCCGATACCGCCCCGGATCCCGCCGGCCACGGCGCCGGTGCCCGCGCCGACGTTGCCCTGTCGCACCGGGCCGGCTCCCGCCGGGCCGACCGCGTCGTTATAGGCAGCGCGCCCGGCCTCCTCGCCCGGGTGGTGGCCGAAGACGCCGCCCCGGCCGAGGTCGAACAGGATCGCGGCCGGGACGATGGGCACGACGCTGGCCGGGTCCGGTGCGACCTGCACGCCGCGGCCCGCCGCCGCCAGGGCGCCCATCACGCCGGTGGCCGCGGCCAGGCCGTAGGCGCTGCCGCCGCTGAGCACGATGGCCTGGACCCGCTCGACCGTGTTGCGCGGGTCGAGCAGGTCCGTCTCCCTGGTGCCCGGACCCGAGCCCCGGACGTCCACCCCGGCCACGGCGCCCTCGCCGTCGGCGAGCACCACCGTGGTGCCGGTCAGCCAGCCAGCGGTGGTCAGCGTCGCGTGGCCGACCCGCAGGCCGCGGACGTCGGTGAGGCCGTTGGCCGGTCCCGCCCCGGCAGGGACCGCCCCGGCGCCGCCCGCACCGGCACCGCCCGCCCCGGCACCGCCCGCCCCGGCACCGCCCGGTCCGGTGTCCGCGCCGCCGGTCATGCCCGGCTCCCGGCCAGGAAGCGGCGGGCCGTGGCCGCGTACACCCGCGCGCACCGCTCGACGTCGGCGACCTCGACGAACTCGTCCGCCTGGTGGGCGATCCACTTCCCGCCCGGGCCGTAGACCACGGTGGCGATGCCCGCGTCCCTGGTCAGGATGGTTCCGTCGGTGGTGCCCGGCACTCCGCCGTACCTGGCCGGCGATCCGGTGACCTGCTCGTGCGCGGCGGCCAGGCTGGCCACGACCGGATGGTCCACCGGGGTGTCGACCGGGGGCCGGTCGTCGATCACCGTCACCTCGGCGGTGATGCCCTCGGTGCAGGCCGCACGCGCCAGCGCGCGCAGGTCGGCGGTGATCGCTGCGTGGTCGGCCCCGGGAATGGTCCGGATGTCGAAGTAGACGCTGGCCTGCCGGCCGATCACGTTCATCTGCACCGGATGGCCGGCGGTGACCACGGTCGGGGTCAGGTAGATCTCGCCCAGGTGCTCGTGTGCGGGGTGCTCGCGCTGGAGCCGGCGCTCAAGCTCGGTCGCGGCCGCGAGCAGGCGGCCGACCACGGGCAGCGGGTTCCGGCCGTGCTGGGGCATCGCGCCGTGCGCCATCTTGCCGATCACGTCGACCCTGAGCCGGAGCGCGCCCTTGGAGACCGCGCAGATCTCGCCCTCCTCGGGCTCGCAGCAGATCGCCCCGTCGACGCCGGCCAGGGCGCCGGACGCGCAGGCGTGCTTGGCGCCGAGCATCATGCCCTCCTCATCGACCAGCACGCACAGCCTGATCCGCCCGGGGAACGGGCCCGCGGCCGCGACCGCGGCGGTCGCGTACAGCATGGCGGCCACGCCGGACTTCATGTCCGCCGAGCCGCGGCCGTAGATCCGGCCGTCCCGCAGTTCGGCGCCGTACGGGTCGACAGTCCACGCGTCCAGCGCCCCCTCGGTGACCACGTCGGTGTGCCCCTCGAAGGCCAGCGTAGGTCCCGGACCGCCGCCGCCCTCGACGGTGGCGAACACGTTGGGCCGGCCGGGCGCGACCTCGACGATCTCAGGCGTCCAGCCGAACTCGCGCATCTTGGCGGCCACCAGCGCGGCGGCCGCGCTCTCGTCGGTGCCACCGTCGGGGTCGTGCACGCTGCGGATCCGGATCAGGTCGCGCAGGAAGCCGAGCATGGCGGCGACGTCGACGTCGGGGACCGCCGGCGCGGACTCGCTTGTGCTGGTCATGATTGCCCATTCCCTCCCGTTGCCGTCACGGCCGGCACCGGGGCGTCGGGGAGCGCCGCGAGCACGGCGCCGGCCAGGGTCGTGGTGGTGCCGGCGCCGCCCAGGTCCGGGGTGTGGTTCGCCGGGTCGGCGAGCGCCGCGCCGACCGCGGTGCGGACCGCCTCGGCGGCGCCGGGCAGGCCGACGTGATCGAGCAGCATCGCGCCCGACAGCAGGCAGGCGACCGGGTTGGCGATGCCGCGCCCGGCGATGTCCGGGGCCGAGCCGTGCACCGACTCGAACACGCCGGGGCTCTGCCCGGGCAGGACGTTCCCGCTTGGCGCCATTCCGAGCCCGCCGGCCAGCACGGCGGCGAGGTCGGACAGGATGTCGCCGAACAGGTTGCTGGCGAGCAGCACGTCCAGGCTGCGCGGGCGCTGCACCAGTCGGGCGGCCATGGCGTCAACGAGAACCCGCTCGTACCTGACGTCCGGATAGTCGGCGGCGACCTCGTCGACCACCGCGTCCCAGAGGGTGTACCCGTGGCGCATCGCGTTGGACTTGGTTACCAGGGCCAGGTGGCCGCGCCTGGCCCTGGCGGCGTCGAAGGCGTAGCGGGCCGCACGGGCGATCACGGCCCGCGAGTGCACCGCGACCTCCAGGGCGATCTCGGCGTCGGCGCCCGGCCGTACCCGCCCGCCGACCCCGGTGTACTCGCCCTCGGTGTTCTCCCTGACGATGAGGATGTCGGTGCCCTCGGCGTCCCTGAGCGGCGTGCTGACTCCCGGCCAGCTTCGTACCGGGCGGAGATTGACGGCCAGATCCAGGGCCTGCCGGAGCCTGATGATCAGGCCCCACACCAGTTCGTGGTCCGGGACGCCGGGGTGGCCGACCGCCCCGAACAGCGCCGCGCGGGCGGACCTGACCTGGTCTGGGCCGTCGGCCGGCATGGCGGCCCCGGTGCGCAGATAGCGTTCGGCGCCCCAGTCGTATTCGGTGATGGCGAGCGTGGCGCCCTCCCGGGCGGCCGCCGCGACCAGCACCGGAACGGTTGCCGCGACGACCTCGGGGCCGATCCCATCGCCTGGGATCACCGCGACAGGGATCTTCGCCACACGTCCTCCCGCTCGGTTGGCACCGGTCAGACTACCGGGTACTGGTCAGACCAGTAGGCTACGCGAACTTCGGTAGAGTGTCATGGTGCGATCGTGGGCGTCAAGGTCGCTCACCGTAGCTGCGCACGCCCCGTGCGCGACGAGGCGAGGTTGAGGCGTGTCGGACGAACAAGGCTTCCGGCCCGTGCGCGCGGTCCGTGCGTACGAGGCCATCGTGGAACAGGTCGAGGACGCACTCGCCCGCGGCAGCCTGCAGCCCGGCAGCAGGCTGCCGAGCGAACGGGACCTGATGGCCCAGTTCGCGGTCAGCCGGTCGACGGTGCGCGAGGCCCTGCGGGTGCTGGAAAGCTCCGGCCTGATCCGGTCCAGGCCGGGCGATCCGCATGGCGCCGAGGTGCTGCCGTTCTCGGCCGGCACGCTGCGTAAGTCCGTGCTCCGACTGGCCCGGGTGGAGGAACTCAGCCTCGGGGAACTCGTCCAGTTCCGGATGATCCTGGAGGGGTCGGCCAACCTGCTCGCGGCCCGGCTCTGCACGGACGACCAGGTCGCTGCGATGGAGGCGGCGCTGGGCCGGATGCGCGAGGCGATCGGCAGCGGCCATGCCGCGTTCAGCGAGGCCGATGTGGCCTTCCACGAGATCGTCGCGCAGGCCAGCGGCAACATGCTGATCCAGGTCTGCGCCGAGGTGGTGCGCGACGTGGTGCTCAGGCTGATCGCCGGCAAGCTGGACCTGGCCCCGGACCGGGCCGAGTTGATGCGCCAGTCGCTGCGCCACCACACCGAGGTCTTCGAGGCGGTCCGCCGCGGTGACGGCGCGGAGGCGGCCAGGCTGGCCAGGGCGAACCTGTACGAGTACTACGCGAGCTACGTGCCCGAGGAGCAGCGCCCGATGCTCGAGGCGCTGATCGACGCCGAGGCGCTGGATTGATGACGAACTCGATTGATATTGATATCGGGCTGATATCCATAAGATGGTATAGATCATCCTGGTTTACCCACGCTTCACCAAAGCTACTGGCCGGACCAGTTGACCAAGTACTTGACGAGGTCACTCGGCCAGGGGCAATCTTGTCTACCTATCGGGCGGGCTAGCGGCTATGGTCGCTGTTCGCTCGGGTTTGGCGCACTCGGCCCCTGACGGGAGAGACTTATGATGAGACGGCGGATGCTAGGGCTCGCCTTGCCAGCGGTGGCCGCGTCCCTGGCCCTCGTGGCCGGCTGCTCCTCGGGCAGCTCAGGTTCGACCTCCACCGGAGGCAGCACGTCCGGCGGCAAGGGCGGCACCCTGACCATTGGCTCCAGCGTCGCCCCGCCGACGCTCGACCTGACCGCCAACCCGGCCGCGGCGATCGACGAGGTGTTCGACTACAACGTCTACCAGCACCTGGTGCAGCTAGACCCCAAGGGCCAGATCGTGCCGGTGCTCGCCACCTCCTACTCCTGGTCGGCGAACCGCAAGACCATCACCTTCACGCTGCGCAAGGGCGTCAAGTTCTCCAACGGGGACCCGATGACCGCCGCCGACGTGGTGTACAGCATCAAGCGGGTGGTCGCGCCGAAGTCCACCTACCCGTACAAGGCGCTGATGGGCACCGTCACCTCGGTCACCAAGGTCTCCTCCGACCAGGTGGCCGTGACCCTGTCGCAGCCCAACAACGAGTGGCTGTATCAGTTCGCCGCCTACAGCAACGGCGTGATCCTGGACCCGGCAGCGGTCAGCAAGATCGCTACCCAGCCGGTCGGCACCGGACCGTACAAGTACTCCTCCGAGGTGAGCAACTACAGCATCACCCTGGTCAAGAACCCGGACTACTGGGGCACCGCGCCCGGCCCGTCCACGGTGGTGTTCCGGTACTTCGCCAACTCCAACGCCGAGAACAGCGCCCTGCAGAGCGGGCAGATCCAGGTCATCGACAATCTGTCGAACCCGCCGGACGCCAAGCAGTTCCAGGGGAACTCGGCTTACAAGATCATCTCCGGGCCGACCAACGGCAAGATCCAGCTCACCCTGAACAACACCGCCGGCCCGCTGAAGAACGTCCTGGTGCGCCGGGCGATCTCCTACGCGATCGACAAGGCGGCGATCGTGCAGACCACCGCGGCCGGCTACGGCACCGTGATCGGCAGCGACACCGTGCCGGGCGACCCGTGGTACTCGCCCAGCTACGCGAAGGTCTACCCGTACAACCCGGGCAAGGCCAGGCAACTGCTGACGCAGGCGGGCTACCCGCACGGCTTCAACATCACCCTGACCCTGCCGCCGTACGGGTACGCGACCGCGGCCGGCCCGCTGATCGCCGCCAACCTCAAGTCGGTCGGCATCAACGTCACGATCAAGGACATCCAGTGGCCGCTCTGGCTGAGCCAGGTGTTCACCAACCACAACTTCGACATGACGATCGTCGACCACGTCGAGGCGCGTGATATCGGCAACTACGCCATCCCGAGCTACTACTGGCAGTACAACAAGACCTCCCAGGTGGCCAGCCTGCTCGCCGCGGGCGACGCGGCCCCGACCCAGGCCGGTCAGGTCGCCAAGTACACCCAGGTGCTCAAGATGATCACAGCGGACGCCGTGAACTGCTGGCTGTACAACCCGGACCAGATCACGGTCGCCAAGTCGAACATCGTTGGCCTGCCAGCCACCGGGCTGACCGAGTCGTTCAACCTGATGTACGCATCCATCGGCGGAACCCTGTCCAGCCAGGCGAAGGCCCAGGGCTTCGCGGGCTAACGGACCGACGTTGGACCGGCGCACGGCTGTTACCGTGGCCGGGCGAGGACGAGAACAGCGAGGCGAGTGAGGATGAGTGCTCTGCTGCAGGCCCTGCGGCGCCTGCTCATCCTCATCGCCTCGCTGTTCGCCGCATCGGTGCTGGTCTTCCTGGTCCTGGCGGTGCTGCCGGGCAGTCCCGCCCAGGTGATCCTCGGCACCCAGGCGACGCCAGCCTCGGTGGCGGCCCTGACCGCCAAGCTCGGACTCGACAAGCCGCTGTGGCAGCAGTACGCCGACTGGGTCGGCGGGCTGCTGACCGGCCATCTGGGCATCTCCTACATCTCCGGCCAGCCGATCTGGGCGCAGCTATCGGCGGCGCTTCAGGTCACGGTCCCGCTGATCCTGATGGGCCTGGCGGTCGGCGTGCTGATCGCGGTGCCGCTCGGGATGATCTCGGCGCTGCGCGCCGACCGGCCGAGCGGCGCACTGGTGAGCGCGCTGAGCCAGGTGGGCATCGCGATCCCGACCTTCGTCGGCGGCATCCTGCTGATCATCGTGTTCGCGGTCACGGTGCACCTGCTGCCCTCCGGCGGCTTCGTGACCTGGCAGCAGAGTCCGGTGCAGGCCTTCCGGTCGCTGATCCTGCCCGCGATCGCGCTCGGGGTCGTGGAGGGCGCGATCCTCAGCCGGTTCGTCCGTGCCTCGATCCTTGAGGTGCTGCGGTCGGATTACTACCGCACGGCGCGGGCCAAGGGCCTGCGGCCGCTGCAGGCGCTGCGGCGGCATGGCACCAGGAACGCTCTGATCCCGGTGGTGACCGTGTTCGGGCTGGAGATGGCCGGCCTGATTGTCGGGGCGATCGTGGTCGAGAACGTCTTCACCCTGCCGGGAGTGGGGACCATGCTGCTGCAGGCGGTGGACAACCGGGACCTGCTGCTTGTGCAGGACGTGGTCATCGGAGTCTCGGCGGTGGTGCTGCTGCTGAACTTCCTGGTCGACCTGTCCTACCGGCTGCTCGACCCGCGCGTTGGGAGCAGGCCGTGAGCATCGGCGGCGATCCGGTGGCCGCGGCGGTGGCCGCACCCATCTCCGACGGCCCGGCCGGCGCACCCGCCGGGACCGCCAGGCTGAGCGTGGCGTGGCGCCGGGCCCGGCACAGCCCGAGCCTCCTGATCGGCGGCACGATCGTGGCGATCATGGTGCTGATGGCGATCCTCTCGTTCGTCTGGACCCCGTACAACCCGCTCGGCATCGCGCCGCAGATCGCGCTGCACGGCCCGTCCTCGGCACACCTGCTTGGCACCGACCAGTACGGCAGGGACGTGCTCAGCCGGTTGATCGCCGGGGCTCGCATCACGATCTACGCGGGCGTGGTGTCGGTGCTGATCGCCGGCCTGATCGGTATTCCCGCCGGGCTGTTCGCGGCCCAGCGGGGCGGTCTGCTGGACGAGGCGATCATGCGAACCGGCGACGTCATCTACGGCTTCCCCGCGCTGCTGGCCGCGATCACCCTGTCGGCGGCGCTCGGGGCGTCGACCACGGTCGCGATGATCGCGATCGGGATCGCCTACATCCCGGTATTCGCGCGGGTGACCAGGGGCAGCGCGCTGGCCGTGCTTAGCTCGGACTTCGTGCTAGCCGCCCGGGCCTACGGCAGGCGCCCGTTCGCCGTGCTCCGCAGGCACGTCCTGCCGAACATCGCCGCGATCCTGATCGTCCAGGCGAGCCTGCTGTTCTCGGTCGCGATCCTGGCCGAGACCGCGCTGGACTTCCTCGGCCTCGGTACGCCGCCGCCGACGGCGTCCTGGGGACAGATGATCGGCACCGCCCAGAACTACCTCGCCGAGGACCCGATGCTCGCGGTCTGGCCAGGCATCGCCATCTTCCTGGCGGTGCTCGGCTTCAACCTGCTCGGCGACGGCCTGCGCGAGGTGCTCGACCCGAGGCTGCGCCAATGAGCACCCTGTCGGTCCGGAATCTCACCGTCACCCTAGGCGCGGCCGTGGTGGTCGATGGCGTGTCCTTCGACCTCGAACCCGGCCAGCGGCTGGGGATCATCGGCGAGTCCGGGTCGGGAAAGACGGTCACCGCGCTGGCCGTGATGGGCCTGCTTGCGCCGTCGCTGCGGGCCACCGGCCAGGTGCTGATCGGCGACCGGGACCTGCTTGCCATGACCGAGCGGCAGCGCTGCGAGGTGCGCGGCGGCACGATGGCGATGGTGTTCCAGGAGCCGATGACCGCGCTCAACCCGACCATGCGGGTCGGCAGGCAGATCGCCGAGGCGATCCGAGCGCACCAGCGGTGCACCCGCGCCGAGGCCCGGCAGCGGGCCACCGAACTGCTGGCCAGGGTCGAGTTCACCGACCCGGCCCGGCAGGCCAGGTCCTACCCGCACCAGCTATCCGGCGGCCAGCGGCAGCGGGTGATGCTGGCGATGGCGATCGCGTGCGACCCCGCGGTGATCCTGGCCGACGAGCCGACCACCGCGTTGGACGTGACCGTGCAGGCCCAGATGCTGGCGCTGATGGCCCGGCTGGTCACCGAGGAGAACGCCGCCCTGGTGCTGATCAGTCACGACCTGGCCGTGGTCAGCGGGATGTGCGAGCGGGTGATGGTGATGTACGGCGGGCACGTGGTCGAGTCGGGCAACACGGCGCAGGTGCTGGCCGCGCCGCGGCATCCCTATACGGCCGGGTTGCTCGCCACCTCGGCGGCGGTCTCCCTGGACAGCGACCGGACCCGCCTGGAGGTCCCGTACATCCCCGGTCAGGTCCCGGCGGTCGGATCGTTCCCGGCCGGCTGCCCGTTCCGGTCCAGGTGCGACCGGGCCACCGCCGAGTGCGCGGTGATGCCGCCGATCGAGGCGGTCGGTGACCACCTCGCGGCCTGCCACCACCCGCTGGGCGGACCGGCCAGCCCGCAGATCCCGGCCAGCCCGCAGATCCCGGCGGACCTCGCCGAGTCCGGCAAGGAGTAGGCCTCGTGGACTCAACCGACGCCGTGCCCGCCGTGCCCGCCGCATCCGCCGTGCCCGCGCCCATCCTGGCTGCCAGGGGCGTCAGCAAGGTCTACGGCGGCCAGCGCGGCTTGGGGGTGCGCGCCCTGGCCGACGTGGACGTCTCGATCGCCGAGGGGGCCACGGTCGGCATCGTCGGGGAGTCCGGCTCGGGGAAGTCCACCCTGGCCCGGCTGCTGATGGCGCTGGAGACACCTACCACCGGGGAGATCAGGTACCGCGGCGAGGTGGTGAGCGGACTGCCCGAGCGTCGGCTGCGCTCGTTCCGCCGCCGGGTGCAGATCGTGTTCCAGGATCCGATGTCCTCACTCGACCCCCGGATGCGGGTACACGACATCCTCGCCGAACCGCTCCGCGCGCTGGACGCGGGTGACGAGCGGACCCGGGTGCCCGAGTTGCTCGATGCCGTCGGCCTGCCGCGGACCAGCGCCCGGTTGTATCCGCATGAGTTCTCCGGTGGCCAGCGGCAGCGGATCGCGATCGCGCGCGCGCTCGGCCCGATGCCCGAGGTCCTGGTGGCCGACGAGCCGGTGAGCGCTCTCGACGTGTCCGTCCGGGCCCAGATCCTGAACCTGCTCAAGCGCCTAATCGGCGAATTCAGCCTGACGCTCGTGTTCATCTCGCACGACATGGCGGTGGTGCGCCATCTGTGCGACGAGGTGGTCGTGCTGTACCGGGGCGAGATCGTGGAGACCGGCGAGACCGACCAGATCTACGCGCGGCCGCGGCACGAGTACACCCGCGCCCTGCTGGCCGCGGTTCCGGCGCTCGGCCACCTGCCCACGCCACCTGGCGGGGCCGCGGCCTAGCTGCTGGGCCCGGCTTCGGCGGGCGTCGCGGCTAGAGCGACCCCCAGTGCGGCGGCCGGTCCCGGCGCAATCGCTCCTCGTCATCGAGTTCCGGCCGCTCGCCCCAGCTAGCGTCGGAGTCGGCCGAACCGCGGTCGGGTAGCGCCGGGGTCGAAATCCGGGGGCCTGGCGCCGGGGCCGTCGGTCTGGTGGGCTGCGCGGGCTCGGCGGTTTCGGCGGTTTCGGCGGGCTCCGTCGGCTCGGCTCGGCGCGCGGTCACTCGAACGGCCCCGGGTAGGCGGCCTCGGCCCGGACCGTCAGCACCGCCAGCCGGCGCCTGGTCAGGATGAAGCCGATCACGACCGCCGTGACCGCGAGCACGCCCAGGATCACGCTGATCGTGCCGGTGGCCCGCTCCAGCGCCGTGCCGGCTAGGTACGCCGCGAAGGTATAGATGGCCGCCCAGACAATCCCGCCCGCCGCGTTGGCCACCGCGAACCGGCGCCAGCGCATCCGGTTCACCCCGGCCAGGAACGCGGCGTAGGTCCGGAGCACCGAGACGAAGCGGCCGAAGAAGACCACCTTCGGACCATGCTGATCGAACAGGTATCTGGCCACCTTGAGCTTGGCCTCGTCGATCGGCCGCACCGTGCGCCAGCGGCCGAGCCAGATCCTGATGCCGTGCCGCTCGATCGCCCGGACCACTCGGTAGCCGCCCTTGTCGCCGATCCAGTAGCCGATGTTGTCGCCCAGGATCGCCGCCACCGCGGCGACCACGAAAAGCAGCCAGATCGACAGCCGATGCGACTGTCCTGCGTAGATGGCGGCCAGCACCAGGGTGGTCTCACCGGGCAGCGGCACGCCCAGGCTCTCGGCGGCAACCATCGCGAAGACCACCAGGTAGCCGAGCGACGGGATGAGCGTGGCCACGTTCACCGGGCGGCTCGCAGCCCCCGGTTACCGGGCCCGCGCCCCCCGGCCTGGTGCCGCATCAGCGGCCCAAGCGGCACGACCGCCCGGCCCGGTCGATGAGTCTCATGGCACAACGGTATAGCTCTGCCCGGACCGGATCGGCCGCCCCGGTCAGGCGGCGCCGGCCCGGCCGGGCTCGGGCACCGCCGGCCAGAACGTCTGCGGTGGCGGCGCCGCAGCGGCGGTCGCGACGTCCGCCGGGTAGGACCGGAGCGACCGGTAGAGCATGATCGCGCTGACCGCGAGTGGTAGCAGCATGACCGCGAAGGTCCACTGCAGCCCGGCCCGGCCGCCGCCGAACACGTGCTGGGCGAACAATCCGAACATCAGCGGGGCGAGGGCCTGGGCAGCCGACCGGAGCAGCGAGCGCACCGCCTCCGCCCGGCCCCACAGCAGCGGCGGAACGATGTCCAGCCTGGCCGCGTCCAGCGGCGGATTCTGCGCGGACAGGCAGAACGCCGCGACGATCAGGTAGGGCAGCGAGGTGAGCAGGCTCCGGGTCAGCAGCGCGGGGATGAACAGCAGCACGGCGGCGGTCGCGGTGATCGCGCTGATCATTATCCGGCCGTTCAGGTGCCGGCGGCGCAGCAGTGCGTCGCCCGCGGCCCCGCCGACCAGCACGCCGCCGATCGCCCCCACGCCGATCACCAGCAGCACCAGGTTCGCCACCGCCAGGTTGACCCGGTACTGGCTGCGGGCGAACTCGTTACCGAACACCTCGATCCCGGCCAGGAAGTAGTAGCCGCACGCGCTGGCGATGATCAGCACCACGTTCGTGCGGATCCGCAGCACGTACCTGGTCGCCTCCAGCAGGCTCATCCGGCGCGGGTCCGCGGTCAGCACCAGGTCGGGGTCGCCGACCAGGCCGCGCTCGGCGGCCAGTTCCTGTGCGGTGGTGCGCCCCGTCGCGCCGGTGCCCGGCGGCTGGCCGAGACCCGGGGCCGGCTGGCCGGCGTGGCTGGCGGTGTCTGGGCCGGTCGGCGCGGATCCGTCCGGCACCACCCGGAGCCGACCGTCGGCCGGTGTCTCCGGCGCCAGGGCGCCCGCCCCGCCCCGGGCTGGCTCGGGTAGCCGGGCGACCATCCAGGCCAGCACGAACGCGGGGATGGCCAGGATCAGGAACGCCGCCCGCCAGGACAGCGCGGCGATGTCGCCGGTAACCCCGAAGCCGAGTCCGGCACCGACGAGTTCACCGGCCAGGATGTAGCCGTAGATCCGGCCGCGCTCGGACTCCAGGAAGTAATCGCCGGTCAGCGAGGCGATCACCGGCCCGGCCGCGGCGGTTACCACGCCGAGCAGCAGCCTGGCGAGCAGCAACTGCTCGAAGGATCCGGCCGTCGCGCTCCACACCATCGCCGCGCCCCAGCAGGTGATCGCGGCCGCCAGGGTCCAGGTGCGGCGGACCCGGTCGGCGAGCACGCCGAACGGCAGGTTCGCGAACGCGGCCACCAGCGACGTGATCGTCACGAGCAGCCCGAGTTCGGTGTTGCCGATGTGCAGCGCCTGCCGCAGTTCGGTGGCCGACGCGCCGACCGTCGCGACGTCGGCGCTGCTCAGGCTCAGCACGCAGGCGAGCGTGACCACGACCCTGGTCCTGGTGGAACCGCCGAGTGCGACGGTGAGGCGCGCCTGGCCGGCTCCGGCGGCACGACCGGTCGCCGAGATCAGCCGGGATATCGCCCGGGGGGTGGCGATCTTCACATCCGGGCCCTAGGCCCGCCGCGGGAACGTGCCGAAGTCCGGGCTGCGCTTGGCCTTGAATGCCTCGCGACCCTCTCTGGCCTCGGCACTGGCGTAGAACAGCAGGTTCGCGTCGTGGGCAAGCTGCTGGATGCCCGCGTAGCCGTCCTCGGCGGCGTGGAAGCTCGCCTTCATCAGGCGAAGCGCGAACGGGGACAGCGCGAGCATCTCCCGGCACCAGGCGACCGTCTCCCGCTCCAGGTCGGCGACCGGCACCACCGCGTTGATCAGGCCCATTTCCAGCGCCTGCGCGGCGGTGTACCGGCGGCACAGGAACCAGATCTCCTTGGCCTTCTTCAGCCCGACCTGCTGGGCGAGCAGGCTGGCGCCGAATCCGCCGTCAAACGAGCCCACCTTCGGGCCGACCTGGCCGAACTTGGCGTTGTCCGCCGCGATCGTGAGGTCGCAAACCAGGTGCAGGACGTGGCCGCCACCGATCGCCCAGCCCGCGACCATCGCGACGATCGGCTTCGGGCAGCGGCGCATCTGCACGTGCAGGTCGGTGACGTGGAACCGGCCGACCTCCGCGCCCTCCTCGAGGTAACCGGTGTCACCGCGCACCCGCTGGTCGCCGCCCGAGCAGAACGCCTGGTCACCCTCGCCGGTCAGGATGATGACGCCGACCGAGGTGTCCTCGCGGGCCGTGACCAGCGCGTCGGAGATCTCGATCAGCGTCTTGGGCCGGAACGCGTTGTGCACCTCAGGGCGGCAGATCGTGATCTTGGCGATGCCATCGGCCGTGGTCTCGTACCTGATGTCGGTGTACTCGCCGGACGCGCGCCAGACGATGTCGTTGGTTTCCGTCATGCTGCCCATTCTGCTATCTGCCGCCGACGGAACGGCCGCGGGCCGACGGACTGCCGGGCTTACGGCACCGTGATCCGCCCCGGCGATGACCACCGGGGCTGGGCTGGTTTGCGATACAGTGCCCGAATGTTACGAGCGGGCGCCGGGCCCGGCGCGCGTCAGGGACGGCAGGTCTGAGGCCGGGGTGGATATCTACTTCTGCGGCACCCGCGGGTCGACGCCGGCGCCCGGGCGATCCTTCGTCCGCTACGGCGGCCACACCTCGTGCGTCGGTCTGGCCAGGGACGGCGCGCCACCCGAACTGATCCTGGACGCGGGCACCGGACTGGTCAATCTGGACGCGGCGCTCGGGTCGGTGCCGTTCCGCGGCACGCTGCTCCTGGGTCATCTGCACTGGGATCACACTCATGGCATGCCGTTCTTCGCCGCCGGTGCGCGGCCCGGGCATCGGGTCCGGGTGCTGATACCCGGCCAGGCCGACCCCGCCGAGGCCGTGCTGGCGAGGGCCTTCTCGCCGCCGCACTTCCCGATCCGGCCCGGTGAGCTTGGCGCCGGATGGCGGTTCGGGTCGATCGAACCGGGCGAGCATACGATCGAGGGGTTCTCGGTACTGGCGGCGGAGATCCCGCACAAGGGCGGGCGCACCTTCGGATTCCGGATCACCCACGGCGAGCGGTCGGTCGCCTACCTGTCCGATCATCATCCGCTCGCGGTGGGGCCCGGCCCGCTAGGCGTCGGCGAACTCAATCCCGCGGCGCTGGCCCTCGCCGCCGGGGTCGACGTGCTGATTCACGACGCCCAGTACACGGCCGCCGAACTGCCGGACCTCGCTGACTACGGGCATTCCTGCCCGGACTACGCGGTCAGCCTCGCCGAGGCGGCCGGCGCGCGGCAGGTGATGCTCTTCCACCACGCTCCCGGCCGGACCGACGACGCGATCGACGAACTGGTGGCCGGCTTCGCCGGTCGGGCGGTGCCGGTCCGGGCCGCGTCCGACGGACTCACCGTCCGGCTGCCGGCCGGTAACACCCGCGGCACCGGCACCGGGACGACGTCGTCGATCACCTCGTCCTGATCGAGCGGTGCGGCGAGCGCGCGGGCCGGGTGGGTGGTGGCCAGTCGGCTCTGCGCCTGGGTCAGCAGCATCGGCGACGCGGTCAGGCTGGTCAGCGCGCTGAGGAAGGTGGCGCCGTCGATCCGCAGCAATTCGGCCGATGTTCGGGCGGTCACGGTGGCCGTTCTCGGCATCTGCCCGAGCAGGCCGATCTCCCCGGCGTAGCTGACCGGTGCGAGCGTGCCGAGTCGGACCGGCGCGGATTGGCGCTCGCCGATCGCGGTGACCTCAAGCTCCCCGTCGGTCAGGATGAAGAAGGCGTCGGCTTCCTCGCCCTCGGCCATGATCACGGCCCCGGCCGGGACGGACACCTCCGCCGCAGACGCCGCCAGGCTCTCCAGGCTGGACCGGGACGCGTTCAGGAACAGGCCGAGCCGCTCCAGGATCGCCACCCGCGGGGCTACCGCGGCGGCCACGGCCGCGGCCCGCCGGTCGGCGGCCAGCAGCCACGGCAGCGTCAGCAGGCACAGTGCCGGGACGACCGCTCCGTAGATCAGCATGGTCTGGTGCAGGCCAATCCGGAGCAGGACCGGGGTGAGCAGGGCGCCAAGCGAGATCGCCGCGAGCACCAGGGTCAGGAAGACCCCGTACACCCGGGCGACCATGTCCCGTGGCACCGAGCGCTGGAGCGCGGTGATCGCCAGCGTGTCCACCACCAGGGTGCCGGCCCCGCGCACGACCTGGAGCGCGAAGCCGGCCGCCGGCTGGTGCACCACGATCAGCAGCGCGGTTGGCAGGCAGTAGGCGGCGATGCCCCCGAAAATCGCCGCCGCCAGCCTGCGCCGCGCCGCTAGCTTGTTCACGAACGCCGCCCCCGCGACTCCGCCCACCCCAAGCCCGGCAAGCAGGTAGCCGTAGCCCGAGGCCCCGGTGTGCAACTGGATCCGGGAGATCGGGATGAACAGTACGGTGTCCGTTCCGTACAGGAAGGACGCGAGGACGCTGAAGCCGACGAAGGTCATCGCGGCCGACGAGGTGGCCAGTGCGCGGAATCCGTCGGTGACCTGCCGGATCGGGCCGACCTTTCCCCCGCCGGTGACATCGCTGGGTGCGCTCCGGGCCGACATCCGCGGCAGCCACGCGGCGGCGACGCCGAAGGTGAGCGCGTTGACGAGAATCGCCAGCGTCGGGCCGCCGGCCAGCAGCAGCACGGCGCCGATCGCCGGGCCGACCACGACGACGAGGTTCTGGATGACGGCGTTCAGCGCGTTGGCCGCGGCTAGGTCGTCCTCGCCAACCACTTGTGGCACCAGTGCGGCGACGGCCGGCTCGTATCCGGTCATCAGCACCGAGGTCGCCGCCGCGAGCGCCACGTCGACCAGTGCGGGCGCCCGCTGCCAGGCCGCGGCCGCGAGACCGGCTTGCAGCGCCAGCGCGGCGAGGTTCAGCCAGACCATCAGCCTGACCCGCTCGAATCGCTCGGCGATCACCCCGCCGTAGGCGCTGAACACCAGCGCGGGCAGGAACCGGCCGGCCGCGCCCGCCGCGACCCAGGCGGCGGAGTGGGTGCGCTCGTAGAGCAGCACCATCAGCGCGACGTTGTAGGCCCACGACCCGCTGGCCGAGATCAGCCCGCTGCCGAGCAGCACCCGTAGGTCCCGCGAGCGCAGTGCGGAACGGTAACTGGCACGGCGGCTGATCGGATCCCGCATCGGAACTCCTGAGCACAAGGGCTGACGGCTGGGCTGTCCCGGTTCACGCCGGTTCAGCCTGGTCCGCAGTCTGCCCGCGGCGGGATGCGGCGCTCAGTCACCTGCCCGACAGTTCCGGTGTCATCTTCCCGACACCTGCCGGGATCCGGCACGGGCCGGGATCCGCCTCCGGCGGATCAGGCGCCTGGCACGACCACGGCGCTCAGCGCGGCGGCGCGCGATAGCAGCGGCTCGCAGCCGAGCCGGTCGGCGATCTTGCGAGCCTCGTCCACAGCCTGCGCGCCTGCCTGCTCGTCGCCCGCGGCCAGCAGGTCACCGGCCTGGTCGAGCAGCGCGTGCGCCAGGTGGTACGGAGTCGACTGCGCGCGCATGGCCGCGACGGCGGCGCGCAGCGCACCGGCGGCGGCCCCGCCCGCTGGGCCGGCGATCCGGGCCCTGGCCAGTTCGCGTTCGGCCCGCAGCATCGGCGGAAGGTAACCAGGCTGGCGGGTGTCGAGCATCGCGAGCAGGTCGGTAATCGCCTCGCGGTCGGCCAGGTCGTGCGCCGCTCGGGCGGCTAGCGGCCACGCCCAGCGCAGGTAGTCGACCCCGATGCCGAGCGCCGTGGCGTGATCGAGCGCGGCCCTGGCGTGCGCGAGGGCGTCACCCGGCCGGAGCCTGGCTGCCGCGCTGAAGCCGCGGATGACCGCGATGAACGCCATGTCCTGCGGATCTTCCGAAGCCGGCATGTCGGCAAGTTCCGCGAGCATGGCATCGGCGCTGCCGCAGTCGCCGCGCAGCGCCGCGATCCAGGCCCGGCAGCAGGTGAGCAATTCGTTGTCGGCCAGGTTGTCCTCGTCGGCGGCCCTGGCAAGCTCGGCATCCGCGGTGTCCCATTCGCCCAGCATGAGCAGCGACTGGATGAGGTTGGCCAGCGCGAACGCGAGCACCGGCCGGTTCCCGACCTGGCGCAAATGGCCAGCGGCCGCACGGGCCGCCTCGACGGCCGCGGCCGGATCGGTCTGCCCGAGCACGTCGGCCAGGTTGAGCTGGGCGTTTCCGCGGGCGCTATGGCCACCTAGCCTGGTGGCTTCCCGCAGGTGCGCAGCCGCCTCCGCGTACCGCCCGGCGGCGGCGAGGTACCCGCCGCGCAGGGTGAGGACGCTGGCCAGGTTGGACTCGTCGACCGCGAGCGCCTGGCCGAGGATCAGTGCCTCGGTGGTGCGGGCATCGGCGTCCGGGGCGGCGACGGCAACCTCCGCCGCGCCAAGCTGATACAGGGTGCGCACGGTATCGATGTCGGGATCGGTGCGCAGCGCGTCGAGTGCGGCGGCCAGGTGCTCGCGTGCCTCGCTCAGCCTGCCCTGGAGCCGCAGCACTCGGCCGGTCGCGACCTGCGCCCGCGCCGCCCCCCGGGTGTCGCCGCGCCGCTGGTAGAACTCCCTGGCCAGGGCCGCGTAGTCGAGCGCGTCCTGGCGGGCGCCGTTGATGGTCTCCGACGCGGCGGCCAGTTCCCAGAGCCGGCCAGCGCTCGGCGTCCCGGCGCCGCTCCCATCCGGTTCGCCTCCGGGGCTGGCGGGACCGTCGGAGTCACGCTCGGCGGTGAGCCGCGCGGCGCTGGCGTAACTGGCCGCCGCCGATCCGGGCGCGCCAGCCTGCTCGGCGTGCTCGGCCGCCCGGACCAGCGCGGTGATGGCCTTGGTCCGGATCGCCGATGCGTCCGGGTCGCCGGGCACCGCGTTGAGCGCGTCAATGTAGTGCCTGGCGATGAGCTCAGCGGCGCCGTCGCCGGCCCCGGCGGCATCCGCGCCCAACTTGCTGGCGGCGGCCAGATGCCGGGCCTTGCGGTCCCGGCGCGACAGGGTGTCGTAGGCCACCTGGCGAAGCAGGTGGTGGGTGAACTGGTAGCTGCCGCGGTCCGGGGAGAGCGGGTCGATGTTCCGGGTGAGCACCTCGCGGCGGGTGAGTTCGGCGAGTCCCGCCTCGATCGCGTCGCCATCGGTGCCGGCGAGACCGGCCAGGGTGGCCGGGTGGAAGCTGGTGCCCAGCACCGCGGCGTCGCTGGCCAGCCGGCGAACGCCGGGTGGCAGCGCGTCCAGTCGCGCCGCCAGCAGGGCGTGCAGGGTCTGCGGCACGGCCAGGTCGTGGATCTGGCCGGTGAGCCGGTAGCCGGTGTCGGTGCCGGTCACGATGTCGTGGTCGATCAGCGAGCGGATCGTCTCGACCGCGAACAGCGGCAAGCCCTGTGCCTGCGCGGTGACGGCGGCGCGGGCGCCGGGCGGCATGCCGGGCACGAGGGCGTCGATCAGGGTGTTCATCGACGCCGGGTCCAGTGGGTCGAGGGTCAGCGTGACCCGGTTCCGGCCGGTGCCGAAACCCGGGCGGCCGAGCAGCAGTTCGGGGCGCGCGAGCAGCAGGATGTAGATCGCCGCGCCCCGGCTCCAGTCGGTCAGGTAGTCGAGGAAGTCCAGCAGGCCGGGATCGGCGTTCTCGACGTCCTCGATCAGTAGCACCACGGGGCTGGTAGCGGCGAGCCGCTCCAGGAACAGCCGCCACCCGGCGAATAGTTCCTCGCGGGGAAGCTGCGTGCCGGTATCGCCGGGCAGCGCCAGGCCGAGCAGGCGACCGAGCCTGGACCCGGTGTACTCGCGCTCGGCGGCTTCGGGCACGAACCGCTCCAGGCCCTCGGCGAGCCTGCGCGCCGCTTCGGCCGTCGGCGCGTCCTCGGCGATGCCGAGTCGCTGCCGGATGATCTGGGCAAGCGCGCGGAACGGAGCGCCCTCGCCATAGGCCGCGCACTGGCCGCGGTGCCACCACAACGTGCTCGCGAGGCCGTCGGTGTACTTCTCGAATTCCCAGGCGAGCCGGGATTTCCCTGCCCCGGCCGGGCCGCAGACGAGAACCATGCGCGCCGCCCGCCGGTCCGCGGCGGCGTGAAACATCTCGCGGATCGTCCGCAGTTCGGCGTCCCGGCCGACCAGGGGGGCCTCCAGGCCGTCCACCCGCTGCACGCCGCCGACCGCCGACAGCACCCGGGTCGCCTCCCACAGCCGGATCGGCTCGGACTTGCCCTTCAGCGCGTGGGCGCCTGCCTCGGCGAACGCCACTGCCGCCTCGGCCATCCGCCTGGTGGTTTCGTCCGTCCACACCGATCCCGGCGTGGCGGCCGACTGGACCCGTGCTGCGGTATTGACCGCGTCCCCGGCGACCATGCCCTCGCCCGTCGCCCCGAGCGCGACCGCGACCTCGCCGGTCACCACTCCGGCCCTGGCAGTCAGCCCCGGGATCTGCGTGTCCGCGCCCAGGTCGGCCACGGCCCGCACCAGGTCTAGGCCGGCCCGAACGGCCCGTTCGGCGTCCGACTCCGAGGCTCGCGGTGCACCCCAGACGGCCATCACCGCGTCGCCGATGAACTTCTCCACCACGCCGCCGTATCGGCCGATGATGGTCCGTGCCACGTCGAAATAGCCCGATAGCAGTTCCCGCACGCTCTCCGGGTCCATGGACTCCGACAGCGGGGTGAAGCCGACCAGGTCGCAGAAGAGCACTGAGCACACCCGCCGCTCCATCTCCGGAAGGGTGCCCCGGCCCGTCGCGACCCTGGCTACCTGACCATCGGTGCCGGACGGGTCGGCGATGGCCAGCCGTCCGCTCTCGGCGCCGGGGCCGCCGACCGATCCGGCCGGGTCCGGCCCGGCCAGCAGCATGCCGCAGGACCGGCAGAACCGCTTGCCCGGCAGCACGGCCGCGCCGCACCCAGGGCATCCGCCGGCGGGCGCGCCGCAGTCTCCGCAGAACCGATCGTCGTGCTCCAGCGGCGCTCCGCAGGACCGGCAGCGATTCATGCCTTCCCCCTCGCCTGGCGTGCGGCGTGGCTACCGGGCGTCAACTGAGCGATTATCACAGACGCCGGGAATTCGCCATGGAAGTGAGCGTCGGAACTGTCGAGCTCTTGTTAAAGATGTCAGCAAAGCCGGGTAACCACAATTCCATCCCGGGATGGCCGATCCGATATCCGTTCCGGATACCCGGCCCTCAGGTCGCCCATTCGCCGGCGAACCGGGCAAGCTCGCCGGGATCGCGCACGGTCAGCGAACGGCCGGCGATCTCAATCCAGCCGCGCCGCTCGAACGCCCGCAGGGCCGCGTTGACGCTCTGCCGGGTGCCGCCGACCTGACGGGCAAGCTCACCCTGGGGCACCGGCGGCTTGATCTGCCCGGAGTCGTCCGTGGACTGCGCGAGCAGCATCTTGGCAACCCGCCGGGGCAGGTCGAGGAAGACCAGGTCGGAGGTCGCCTCGGTGAGCCGGCGCAGGGTCCCGGCGACCGACGCGGCCAGGGCGAGCGCCACCGACGGCACCCGCCCGCACAGATCCTGCACTGCCGCCCGCGGAACTACCAGCACGTCGCTGTCCTCGATCGCCTCGACATCGGCCGACCGCGGCCCGCCGTCGGCCACGCTGACCTCGCCGACCAGGCCGGCCGGACCGACCGAGGTGAGAGTTAGCTCGCCGCCGTCGGCGGATCGAACCACGATCTTGAGGCGGCCGGTGATCACGACCATCAGGGTCTCGCCTGGGTCAGCGGCGGTGCAGACCACCTGGCCCCGGCGGAACGTCCGTAGCCTGGCGGCCGCGGTCAGCGCCGTAAGCTCGTGCTCCGGCGCGCTGGCGAGCAGCACGGTGCGCCGCAGGACTCCCGCCACATCCGGCGCCATCAGCGGTCTGGCCCCGGCTCAGTCGACGTGCCGGGCGGCACCCTGATCCGCGGACAACGCCATCGAGGCGTAGGCCCGCAGCGCCGCGCTGACCGGCCGGTTCCTGGCGGCCGGCCGCCAGCCAGCCCGCTCCCTGGCTGCCCGCCGCCGGGCGAGAGTCTGCTCGTCGACGGCGAGCGTCATGGACCGGGCCGGGATGTCGATCTCGATCATGTCGCCGTCCTCGACCAGCGCGATCATGCCGCCGGCGGCCGCTTCCGGCGAAACGTGACCGATGGACAGCCCGCTGGTGCCACCGGAGAACCTGCCATCGGTGATCAGCGCGCAGGCCTTGCCGAGCCCGCGGCCCTTGAGGAAGCTGGTCGGGTACAGCATCTCCTGCATGCCGGGGCCGCCACGCGGGCCCTCGTAGCGCACGATCACCACGTCGCCCGGCTTGATCCTGCCACCCAGGATGGCCTCGACCGCCTCCTCCTGGCTCTCGGTGACCCTGGCTGGGCCGCGGAAGGTGAGCAGGTCGTCAGAGACGCCCGCGGTCTTGACGATCGCGCCGTCCGGTGCGAGGTTGCCGCGCAGCACGGCGAGTCCGCCATCGGCGCTGTACGGAGTCGCCGTCGAGCGGATGCAGCCGGTCTCCGCGTCGGTGTCCAGGCTGTCCCAGGTCGCGGTGGAGGAGAACGCCTCCGTGGTCCGGACCCCGCCGGGAGCGGCCGAGTACATCTCGATCGCCCGGGCGCTGGCCGTGCCTCCGCGGATGTCCCACTCGGCGAGCCACTCGGTCAGCCCGTCCGCGTGCACGGCGTGCACACCGCGGTCTAGCATGCCGGCCCGGTCAAGCTCGCCCATGATGGCCGGGATGCCGCCGGCCCGGTGCACGTCCTCCATGTGGAAGCTGGAACTCGGCGCGACCTTGCAGATGCACGGGGTCACCCGGCTGAGCGCGTCGATCGCGGCCAGGTCGAAGTCCACCCCGCCCTCGCGGGCGGCGGCGAGCAGGTGCAGCACGGTGTTCGTGGAGCCGCCCATCGCGATGTCGACGGCCATCGCGTTGCCGAACGCCGAGCGGCTGGCGATGCTGCGCGGCAGCACGCCCTCGTCGTCCTTGTCGTAGTAGCGCCGGGCCAGGTCGACGATCAGTTCGCCGGCCCGGACGAATAGGTCACGCCGCACCGCGCTGGTGGCGAGCGTGCTGCCGTTGCCGGGCAGCGCCAGGCCGAGCGCCTCGACCAGGCAGTTCATCGAGTTCGCGGTGAACATGCCCGCGCACGATCCGCAGGTCGGGCAGGCGGACCGCTCGATCGAGGCAAGCTCCTCGTCGCTGACGTTCGGGTCGGCCGAGGCGGTCATCGCGTCGATCAGGTCAAGCCCGGTCCTGGCCACGCCATCGGTGACCACGGCCTTGCCGGCCTCCATCGGGCCGCCGCTGACGAAGACGGTCGGGATGTTCAGCCGCATCGCCGCGATCAGCATTCCGGGCGTGATCTTGTCGCAGTTGCTGATGCAGACCAGGGCGTCGGCCTGGTGGGCCTGCACCATGTACTCGACCGAGTCGGCGATCAGTTCCCGGCTGGGCAGGCTGTACAGCATGCCGCCATGTCCCATCGCGATCCCGTCGTCGACGGCGATCGTGTTGAATTCCCGGCCCACGCCGCCGGCCGCGGCGACCGCGTCGGCCACCAGCTTGCCCATGTCCCGCAGGTGCACGTGCCCGGGTACGAACTGCGTGAAGCTGTTCGCGATCGCGACGATCGGCTTGCCGAAGTCGTCGTCGGTCATGCCCGTTGCCCGCCACAGTGCCCGGGCGCCGGCCATGTTCCGGCCGTGAGTAGATGTCCGCGAACGCAGAGCAGGCACCGCATGCCTCCAGAATTGCCTTGGCTGATGCGCGCGGTGCGCTGGCACCGGGCCGCGCCCGCCCATCCTAGTGGCAGCTGTCCGGTTCGGGACGGCAGGTGCGCCGATCGGGCCGGCAATCTGGCCGACCATACGCGGCGCCGCACCACGGTCGCGGCCGCCGATCGTGGCCACCACGGCGATCACCACCGCGATCATGATCACGTGCGTGAGCGATCACCGCGCCCACGTTAGCCGCGAACAGCAGCAGGTAGCCGCTGGTGCGGCGAACTCGGTGAGCAGTGCGTCGATCGCCTCGGTTGGGCATACGCACGGTCGTGCTGCCGAACGTCGCCCGCACCCCGACCAGGTACCCCTTACTCGGTGGGCTAGCTCGCGCGGGCGGCGAGGGCGGCACGCAGATCCGCGGCGGTGGGCGGATCGTTGCCAATGTGCCGACAGTTCAGCGCCGCCACCATGATGGCCTCGTCGAGCACCGCGGCCAGGTCGCCGGCCGGGAGACCGGCCAGGCCAAGCGGGGACCGCCGGCCACGCCGGATCAGCGCCGCGATCAGTCCGGCGGTGAACGAGTCCCCGGCGCCCACCGTGTCGGCGACCATGACCTCGACGGCCGGCCGGTGGATGACCAGCCCGGGGCCGGTGAAGGCTCCGGCGCCGCGCCCGCCATCGGTGATCACCACCAGGCTCGCGCCGAGCGCGAGCCACTGGCGCGCCACCTCAGCCGTGCTGCGGCCGGGGTAGAGCCAGGCGATGTCCTCCTCGCTGGCCTTCACCAGATGCGCGATCCGCACGGCCCGCTCCACCAGGGCCCGGCCACGACCCGGGTCGCGCAGTAGCGTGGGCCGGACGTTCGGGTCGTAGCTGACCAGCACGTCACCCCGGGCGCGCACCCGCCTGGCCAGATCCAGGATGCGCTCATCCCCGGGCGGCAGCCAGGACGCCAGCGAGCCGAAGTGCAGCACGCCGGTGGATTCGGGAACCCGGCTGAGCTCGTCGGCGCTCCACTGCCAGTCGGCCGTGCCCTGGTGGTAGAAGTCGTAGCTGGCCCGCGCCTGCGCGTCCAGTGAGACCACCGCGAGCGTGGTCGGCTCGGCCGCGAGCGGGGCCGCGGTCAGGTCGATTCCCTCGGCCTCGGCGCCGCCGCGCAGGATCCGCCCTAGCGCGTTGTCGGCCAGCCGGGCCATCAGCGAGGTGGGCACTCCGAGCCGGGCCAGTCCGATCGCCACGTTGTACGGGCTGCCGCCCGCCGCCGCGGTGAACGTCCCTGGAACAGTGCCAGGCACCAGGTCGATCAGCGCCTCGCCGAGCACGGTGACCCGGCTGCCGCCGGGTGCGCTCTCCGCGGTCACCGGCGGTCCGTGCGCGCCGCTACCGGCGGCGCGATTTCGCCCGAGCCCCTGGCCAGCATCCCGGTCGGCACGACATGCGTGCGCGGCGGCGACTCGTCACCGTCGAGCCTGGCGAACAGCAGCCTGGTCGCCAGGCTGCCGAGTTCGGTCGCGTCCTGGGTGACCACGGTGACGCCCGGGTCGAGGACATCGGCGAGCAGGAAGTCATCGAACCCGATCAGGGCGATCGAGTGCTGCCGGCCCGCGCCCCGCAGGGCTCGGACCGCGCCGATCGTGACCAGGTTCTGACTGGCGAACAGCGCGGTCGGCGGCTCGGGCAGGCTGATCAACTCGCTGGTCGCTGTCATCGCCGCCTCGCTGGTGCGCAGTTCGTGTCTGATCAGTAGCGGATCGGCGGTCAGGCCCGCCCGCTCGAGAGCGAGCAGGAATCCGTCGAACCGCTGTGCCGCGGTCACGATCCGCAGGCTGTCGCCGAGGTAGGCGATTCTCCGGTGCCCGGCGGCCAGCAGGTGCTGCACCGCCTCGATCGCGCCGTCCCGGTTCGCTGAGACCACCGCGTCCGCGTCAAGCAGCCGGGGCTCCCGGTCCAGGAAGACCACCCGGATGCCCAGCTTCCGCTCGGCCAGCAGATAGCTCTGGTCGGTGGCCGCGGGCACGATGATCAGGCCGTCTACGCCGCGATCGATCAGCGTGATCGCCAGTTCCCGTTCCCGGTCGGGGTTCTCGTCCAGGCTGCCGATCAGGATCTGCACCCCGCGCTGCCTGGCCACGTCCTCCACCGCGCGCAGCAGCGCCGCCGAGAACGGGTTGGCCACGTCCTCGAGCAGCAACCCGATGGTGGCGGTCCGCCGGTCGCCGCGGCGCAGGCTGCTCGCGGTCAGGTTCGGCCGGTAGCCGAGCTTCGCCGCGGCCTGCCGCACCCGGCTGGCAAGCTCGGGCGCGACGGTCGGCTCGCCGTTCATCACCCGGGACACGGTCTTGATCGCCACGCCCGCCAGCGCCGCGACGTCCTTCATCGTCGGCCGGGCAGGCTGGCTGGTGCTGCTCGCCTCAGACATCGATGTCTCCCTTGGCCCGGCAACACGAGCTACGTGCGTGAGTCCTGCGTTCTGCTTGCCTGTTGGCAACCTCTGGCACCGGCCAGTCTAGATAACGTTGTACGGAAAGCCAAGAGCATTCCTGTTTAGCTGCTATGTCGGTTTCCCGGGCCTGCTGAGTGCGTTATTTATCGGAATTAGGTCACTTTGAGCGATCAGACCGCACGCCGGTAGCTGGCTCGTCGTGGCCCTTCTGAGACATCGATGTCAGACGCGCGAATTTAACCTAGATGTAACTCTTGACAGCGCATATCCGATGCATGACCCTGTGGAGACAACGTTATCTCGGCAAGGTGCTGGGCGTTATCTCGGCAAGGTGCTGGGCGTTATCTCGGCAAGGTGCTGGGCGTGCTCCGGCAACCGCAGGAAAGGGAATCTGGCCATGGGTCATCGGCTAACGACCTCGCGGCTCGGGCGCCGTAGCGTCGCCGTACTGGCGGTCGCCTCGGTCGGCGTGCTCGCCGCGTGCAGTAGCTCTAGCTCCGGATCGAGCACCTCCAGCTCGACCAGCCCGAGCGCCAAGGGATCATCGGGCAAGATCACCATCGCCTTCAACATGGGCGCCGAGGCGGATCCGTTCTTCATCGCCATGAACGTCGGCGCCGCCGCCGAGGCCAAGAAGCTCGGGGTCAATCTGATCTGGCAGGGGGATCCGTCCGTCTACTCGCCGGCCACTCAGATCCCGATCGCCGACCAGTTGCTCGCGGAGCACCCGAGTGCCCTGGTGATCGCGCCGACCGACCCGGCGGCGCTCCAGCCGGTCGTCAACCAGGCTCTGGCGCAGGGGATCCCGGTCGTCAACGTGGACACCCATGTGAACGACATCTCCAAGGTGCTGTCCTTCATCACCGGCAACAACCAGCAGGGCGGCGCGGTCGCCGCCGATGCCATGGCCAAGGCCATGCACTACCAGTCCGGCCACTCCTACCAGGTGGTCGTCGGCATGAGCTCGCCGACCACCACGACGAACGTGGCCAGGCTGGCCGGGTTCAAGGCGGAGATCGCCAAGAAGTACCCCGGAATCAAGATCATGTCCGTCGCCTACTCGGAGTCGGTCGCGGCCACCGCGAACGCCAATGTGAACAACTGGCTGACCAAGTACCCCAACCTCAAGGGCATCTTCGCGATCGACGGGACCAACGCCACCGGCGCCGCGGCTGCCCTTCAGGCACACGGCCTGGTCGGCAAGATCGCACTGGTCGGTTACGACGCGTATGCCACCAACGTGGCGCTGCTGCAGCAGCACGTCTTCGCGGCGCTGATCGCGCAGCAGCCGACGCTGGAGGGCCAGATGGCCATTGCCGACATCGTGAAGTACCTGCGCTCCGGCAAGAGCAAGGCCGGCATCCAGCACCTGGTCACTCTCCCGAACATCGTGCTGACCCCGTCCACGCCCGCCTCGGTGCTGGCGAAGTACACCTACCCGACGGCCTAGCGCCCGGGTAGGCCGGCGGGCGGGCGCGTGCGCCCGCCCGCCGGTCGGCGCGCCGCGCAGAGAGGAATGCACGATGTCGAGCGTCACCGACAAGCCGGCCAAGCCGGCCAGCACGGCGGTCGCGGCCTCGCCGGGCCGGCTCAGGTCGCTGCTGACCAATCAGCAGTTCCTGTTGCTGGTGGCCCTGGCGGCGCTGGTCGCCTACTTCACCTCCCGCGACTCGGTCTTCATCTCCAGCGGTGAGGTGGCGACCATGCTCGCGACCTTCTCCGAGCTGATCCTGATGGCCGTCGGCGAGACCTACGTGATCATCACCGGCGGCATCGATCTGTCCGTCGGCGCGACGGCGGGCTTCGCCGGCGTGGTGGCCGCGTTCGCGATGCGCGACCTGCTGGCCGGCCACAGCCCGGAGGCCCTGGTGCTGACCGTCGGGACGGTGATCTGCGCCGCCGTCGGAGTCGGGATCGGGCTGGTCAACGCGATATTGATGAACTGGGCCCGGCTGGTGCCGTTCGTCGCGACGCTGATCACCCTCGGCGCCGCCACCGGCATGTCGCTCGTGCTGACCGGAGGCGCGCCGATCGGTGCCGACGCGGCCGCGATCAACCTGGCCGCCGCGCGGATCGGCCCGCTCCCGTACCTGGCGCTGATCGTTCTCGTGATCGTCGCGGTCTGCTGGGTCTATCTGCACCTGAGCCGTTACGGCAGGTATACCTTCGCGATCGGCTCGAACGCCTTCGCCGCCCGGGCCGCCGGCATCAACGTGCGCCGGCACACCACGTCGGTCTACGTTCTGTCCGGCCTGCTGGCCGGCCTCACCGGGATGGTCTTCTACATGCAGCTTGGCTCCGGCGCGCCTTCGTCAGGCAATGGCGCCGAGCTTCCCGCTATCGCCGCGGTGGTGATCGGCGGCGTGAGCCTGTTCGGCGGCATGGGCCGGCTGACCGGGACGATCCTCGGCGCGCTGATCCTGACCGTGGTCCAGAGCGGGCTGATCATCGCCAACGTCTCGCCAAATTACAGCCAGGTCGCCATCGCCATCTGCATCGCGATCGCGGCCAGCCTGCAGGCGCTCAGGCCGCAGAACAGGAGCCAGACATGACCGCCCAGGGCCAGCCGCTGTACGAGGCACGGCAGATCAGCAAGAGCTATGGCAGCGTGGCCGCTCTCATCGACGTGAGCTTCGCGCTCTACCCGGGCGAGGTGGTCGGCCTGGTCGGCGACAACGGCGCCGGTAAGTCCACGCTCGTGAAGGTGCTCTCCGGCGTCCACGCCCCAGACAGCGGCGAGCTGTTTCTCGACGGCGTGCGCCGGCACTGGAAGTCACCGCATGAGGCCATCCAGGCCGGGGTCGAGACGCTCTACCAGGACGCCGGTCTGGCCCCGCACCTGACCATCGGGTCCAACGTGTTTCTCGGCCGGGAGAAGCTGCGGCCCGGCCTGCTCGGCAGGCTCGGCTTCCTGGCGCAGCAGGAGATGGAGCGGGAGGCCCTAGCCGACCTCGAGCGGGTCGGCATCGCGGTGCCGCCGTCCAACCGCACCGTGTCCGAGCTATCCGGCGGGCAGCGGCAGGCGGTGGCGATCGGGCGCGCCGTGTCCTGGGCCCGCAAGGTGATCCTGCTCGATGAGCCCACCAACCACCTGGGCGCACGCCAGTCGGTCGAGGTGCTCTCGGTGATCAAGGCGGCCAGGGACAAGGGTCTCGGCGTGGTGTTCATCTCGCACACGCTGCCGCACGTGCTCGAGGTGACGAACCGGATCGTGGTGCTGCGCCTTGGCCGGGTCGTCCGGGATGCCCCGACCGCCGAGTTCGACGCGGAGAGCCTGCTCGGGACCATCACCGGCCTGATCGATGGGGCCTGACCGGTCCCGGCCCGTGGCCTGCCGCCGGGTGGCCGGGAGGCACGCGGGTCACCGGTGATAGGTGGTGAGCGCGTGCTGGTCGGCGAGCGCGATCGCTAGCTGGCCGGCCGGGTTCGGGTGGAACGGGGCGCTGGCGTGCAGGCCCTGCACGTACGGCTCGGGGTCACAGAGCGCGTGACCGGTGAAATCGGGCGTGACCGGGGTCATCGCCGAGGCCCGGGCACCTGCCGCGAGCACGCTGTTGAGCGCGCTCAGCAGCCGGCCGAGTGACCGTTCCTTGGCCGGTGTGAGGCCCACCTTGTCCAGGCAGTGCTGGCTCGGGTCGAACGGGTTGTAATAGAGGTTGATCAGCACCACCGGGTGCGACGGCAGCGTCGCAAGCTGCTTGAGCAGCTGGTAGTAGCTGACCGTGAACGCCGCTAGGCGCTGCTGGAAGTAGGCGACCGAGGCCTTGCTGTCACAGGTCGTCGTCACGACGCACAGCCGGAGCAGGGCCGACCAGTGCAGATCGTCGGCGCCGACGCGGACGATCACGATCGAGGCATGGATCGCCTTCCTGGCCACCGCCAGCTGAGGCGGCGCGGTGACGCCGCCCAGTGGCTGCGAGCCGAGCAGCCCGGCCCGGATCGTGGCCCCGCTGCACGCCAGGTTCTCCACCTGCCAGGTGTTGATCGCGGCCAGGTCGGCCGCATAGGTATCGGCGCTCCGGCCGCAGGCCTGGTCGAGCCGGGTCGGATGAGCCGGCGGCGGGTTGCCAAGACCGGCGGCCGTGGAGTCGCCGAGCACGACTGTGGTGGTCCCCGGGTCGGTCCGGCCGGTTGCGCGCGGGACCGGGGGCAGTTCCGATCGGCCGGCCAGCGCGGTCAGCGAGCGCACCTGGCGCAGCCTGCCGGGCGCCGTATACGCGGTGAACATGATTCCGCCGACGTTGATCGCCTCGGTCAGGACCAGCCCGGCGGCCACCAGCACGACCGTGCCGCGCCAGCCGAGCCGGGCCCAGCCGGCCAGCGCGCCGGACAGGAACAGCGCGCAGCCCGCGGTGAACCCGATCTCCCACAGGAAATAGCGGGTCCAGCCGGCCGCCAGGGCACGCCCGATCGCCTGCTGCGCGCCATCGTGCCGCTGGGCGAAGAAGGAGCCAAGCTGGGCGCCGAGCGTGAGCTGGGTGAGCTCAAGCCGCGGGCGGACCGGCCCGGCGAAGGCGATCTTCGTGGGCAGGCGCTGGCCGAATAGGTCAAGCTCGCCCGGGCCGGACAGGCTGAACGACGGGGCGGCCGCGCCCACCCGCAGGTTCTGGCCGGCCAGCGACACCGGCTGCATGGGCGTGACCAGCAGAGCCACCGTGATCGACACCGCGGCGACCGCCAGGCAGCCCGCCGCATAGGCGATCTGCCGGTGCGGACGGTGCGGCACGAACCTCATCCCTACCCATTCTGGCTCGCTCGCCGCGCGCTTCGGGCGCGGATGGCGGCGGCGCACCCGCCCCTCCCTACCCGGCCGGGATGTTTTCGAACACCAGCCGGGGCGGGCTGTCGCCCGCGCCGGTCGCTACCTGGTGGCCGGTCGCTACCTGGTGGCCGGCCGCCCGGTCTGCGGCTGCGGGCCCGGATCGGCTGCCGCGGGCTGCCGGACCTCCGCGGCTGCGACCGAGGATCTGCTCAGCGCGGCGATCCCGGCGACCGCGACGGCCCCGCCCGCAAGCTGGGCGGCTAGCTGGCCCGGCGAGGAGGCGAGCCGCTCGCTGAACACCGTGGCCGCGATCAGCACGGCACTGACCGGTTCGAGCGTGTCGATGACCGGCAGGCTCACGGACAGGGCGCCCGCCTGGAACGCGCTCTGCGAGACCAGCGCGCCGAGCAGGCCGGCCGCCATCAGCGCATACGGTTCCCAGGACACCAGCGCCGCGCTGCCCTGGCTGGCCAGCAGGTCCACGAAGCTCTTGGTCAGCGCGTCGACCACCCCGAACGTGACCCCGGCGGCCGCGGCGAGCCAGATCACCCGGGCCCGGCCCCGCACCCGCCAGGCCAGCACCGCGGCGAGGGCGTTGATCCCGGTGACCGATGCGAGCACCGGGATCCACGCCACGATCCCCGGCGCGCTGACCCCGGCGACCGGCGGCGAGACGGTCAGGAACACCGCGATCCCGCTGCCCACGGCGATCGCGCCGACCCAGTCCCGGCGGGTGAGCCGGTAGCGGTGCCGGACCGCGATCATCGGGAGCGCGAACAGCACGTCGGTCGCGGCGATCGGCTGCACCAGGGACAGCGGGCCGAAGGCCAGCGCCAGGCCCATGATCGCGAAGGACAGCGCGCCGAGCAGGCCGCCGGCCAGCCAGCGCGGATTCCTGACCAGGGCGACCAGCAGTCCGATGCTGAGCATCCGGCGCCCGGATTCCCTGGCAGCCCCGTGCTGCACCACGGCGGCCAGCGCGAAGCAGCAGGCAGCCGCCAGCGCGCAGAGCACCGCGATCCCCGTCGCTACCAGGTCAGGCTCCCTCGCATCAACCGATCGCTCCCCGCGCCGCGCTGCCCTATGGACGAGCTACCCACGCCGGTTCTGGTCATGTGGCCGGCGCCGCCGTCACTGCATATCGTCTCCCAGCCGGCTGCACAGGTCCTGCACGCCGGGCGGCTATCCAGGTAATCCGTGATGGTCGCGGCAGCGACGACCGCCGTAGCGGTGGTCGCTGATCTGGAAGGTGGTGGCCCCGATGCGCTCCATTCTTGTTAGCCTGCCGGTCGCGAATCTCCGGGTGTCCGCCGCGTTCTTCGAGGCGGTCGGATTCACGGTCAGCCCCGAGCCGGCCGGTGCGCAGAGCGCCTGCGTGGTCATCGACGACAACGTGCGCGTGCTGCTGATCGAGCGAGACCGGTTCCAGGACCAGATCAATGGGGACAGCCTCGGGATCGCCGGCGAGTTCCTGACCGGCCTAGCGGTCGACAGCGAGCTAGAGGTGGACCAGATCCTGGCCCGGGCGATCGCGGCCGGCGGCCGTCCATGGCCGATCGAGCCGGAACCCGCCGCCTACAGCGGCGCGTTCCGGGACCTGGACGGTCACCTGTGGCAGATCAGCTACCGGCGGCCGGAGTCGGTGCCCGGCCCGGTCGAGCAGTGCGAGGAAGCGCTGCTGCTGGCCGATTCGCTGCGGCCGATGCTGGCCGCCGAGCCGGAACGGCGGGCACTGGCGGCGACCGCCGGGTAGCCGGATCCGGCTGGCACCCGGCACAATGACCACCGGACCACCGGGCCGCCGGCTCGTGGGTGGGCACGCGCCCGGTGGCCGTGCCCGGCCGGACCGGCCGGGCGCCCGGACCGGAGCCGCACAGGGGTCAGCCGATGGCAACAGCGCTCGACGACCTTCGATCGGCGCTGTCCGCCGGGCGGGCCAGCATCAGCACCGACCCGGACGTCGTCGAGGGCTACCGGCGCGATCAGACCACGATCGTCGCGCCCGGCAGGCCGCTCTGCGTGGTGGCCGCGCGCTCGACCAGCGATGTCGCGGCCACGCTGGAGTGGGCGCAGCGGCATCGGGTTCCGGTGGTGCCCAGGGGCGGTGGCACCAGCCTGGCTGGCGGCGCGACCGCGGTGGATGGCTGCGTGGTCCTGACCCTGGACAAGATGACCGCGATCACCGAGCTTGACCCGGCGAACGAACTGGCAGTGGCCGAGGCCGGGGTGCGCAACGCCGAGCTTGACCGGGCGGCCGCCGGGCACGGCCTGATGTACGCGCCGGACCCGTCCAGCTTCGAGATCTCCACGATCGGCGGGAACCTGGCCACCAACGCCGGGGGCCTGCGCTGCGTGAAGTACGGCGTGACCAGGGATTCGGTGCTCGGGATCGAGGTCGTGCTGGCCGGCGGCCGGGTGCTGCGGACCGGCCGCCGCACCGTCAAGGGGGTGGCCGGATACGACCTGACCAGCCTGTTCGTCGGCTCGGAGGGCACGCTCGGCGTGATCACCTCGGCCACGTTGCGGCTCCGGGCCCGGCCGGCCGAGTACCCGCGGACGATGACCGCGGCGTTCGGCAGTTTCGCGGCCGCGGCCCGGGCGGTGATGGCGATCCTGGCCGCGCGGCTGTCCCCGAGCCTGCTCGAACTGATCGACCGGGCCACCCTCCGCGCGATCGACGACTACCGCGGCCTCGGGTTCGGCGATCGCACCGGCGCGCTGCTGATCGCGCAGGACGATGCCGGCGGCGGGGCCAGGCCGGTCGAGGAGATGCGGGCGATCTGCCTGGCGCAGGGTGCGAGCCTGGCCGAGATCTCGGCCGACGAGGCCGAGTCCCGGCAGTTGCTCGAGATCCGCAGACTGGCCTACCCGGCGGTGGAACGGCTTGGCCGCGCACTGGTGGAGGACGTCTGCGTGCCGCGCACCGCACTGGCCGAGATGGTCGCGCGGATCGAGGCGGCGGCCGCTACTCATGGCGTTCCGATCGCCACCGTCGCGCACGCCGGGGACGGCAACCTGCATCCGGTGTTCGTCACCGATCCCGGTCCTGACGACCTGCCGGAGCCGGTCTGGGCCGCTGCCGACGAGGTGTTCAGCGCCGCACTGGAGCTTGGCGGCACGCTGACCGGCGAGCACGGCGTCGGCGTGATCAAGCGCCGCTGGCTCGCCAGGGAACTCGGCGAGGAGTCGATGGCGGTGCATCACGCGATCAAGGACGCGCTCGATCCGGCCGGCATCATGAACCCGGGCAAGCTGCTCTGACGGCCAAGCCCGCAGCCGGTACGCCCGCGATGTCACAAGTCGGTAGCGTTACTCCCGACTAGCCCACTAAACCGTTGACACTCGATGATCTAGCGGACTATTTTCGTCGCTAATACAGCCAAAGACGACTGAATCAGTAGGTAGATATCTATTCAGTCATGCTTGCCAGACTGGGCTATCCAGTCTGGCTTTGCGGTGCGTGACGCGGGCGCGGTCAACTGCGCGAAATGGGCGGCAGGAGCTGGCGATGAGAAGACATCCACGGATCACGGGAGCCGGCCTGCCGGTGAGCCAGCGGTCGAAATTCCGGCGACTGCTCGCGGTCGGCGGCGCCGCGTGCCTGCTCACGGTGGCCGGCTGCGCCGGACAGACGGGCGGTTCCGCGGCCGGGCATCCCACGGGCAAGCCGGTCCAGGGCGGGACCGCGACGTTCGCGCTGCCGATCGGCGAGGACTTTAGCTGGATCTTCCCGATCGAGAATCAGGCGAACAACGAGCCGTGGGACCTCAACGTCGAGGCCTCGCTCTGGCGCCCGCTGTATTTCGCCGGGCAGGGCGCCAAGCCGGTCATCGACAACAGTCTGAGCATCGCGAACCCGCCGGTCTGGTCTAACAAGAACCAGACCGTGACGATCACGCTCAAGCACTACATGTGGTCCGACGGCAAGCCGGTCACCTCGCGTGACGTCCAGTTCTTCATGAATCTCGAGCGCGCGAACAAGACCCAGGACTCCTGGTACACGCCGGGCGCCATGCCGGACAACATCAAGAGCGTCAGCTACCCGAACGCCTCCACCATCGTCATCAACCTGAACCGGGCCTACAGCCCGCTGTGGTTCGACAACAACCAGCTGACCTGGCTGTTCGCCCTGCCGCAGCACGTCTGGGACAAGACCAGCGCGACCGGCAAGGTCGGCAACTACGACCTGACCACCGCCGGGGCCCAGGCGGTCTTCAAGTTTCTGTTCGCCCAGTCCCGGCAGGTCTCGACCTACGCGACCAACCCGCTGTGGCAGGTCGTCGACGGTCCATGGCGCCTCACCGGCTACAACGCGACCACCTTCGAGACCACGCTGTCGCCGAACAAGAACTACTCCGGCCCGGTCAAGGCCCACCTGGCCAAGTTCGTGATCGAGAGCTTCCCGAGCAACACCGCCGAACTTGACGCGCTCCGGTCCGGCTCGCTCACCTACGGCTACCTGCCGTTCAGCGACTACGGCCTGTCCGGGACGCTGCAGCGGCAGGGCTTCACGATCGCGCCGTGGGCGCCGGACTACGTGCAGTGGGCCGAGCTTGGCTACACCAGCAAGACCTACGGCCCGCTGGTGAAGCAGCTATACATCCGCCAGGCGCTGCAGCACCTGGTGAACCAGCCGCTGTACATGAACAAGCTGTTCCACGGCTTCGGCCAGTACACCTACGGACCGGTGCCGAACCTGCCGGGCAGCCCGTACGTGAGCCCGCAGGAGAAGGTCGACCCCTACCCGTACTCGGCTACCGCGGCCCGGGCCCTGCTCACCTCGCATGGCTGGGCGCCAGGGGCGGGCGGCTACATGGTGTGCAAGCACCCGGGCACCGGGAGCAGCCAGTGCGGCGCGGGCATCGCGGCCGGACGCCAGCTCAGCTTCTCGATGATGTACTCGACCGGATCGCCGTCCCTGGTCTCTGAGGTCGAGGCCTACCAGACCGCGGCCAAGACCGCGGGCATCCAGATCACCTTCAACCCGCAGACCGAGACCTCGATGTTCTCCATCGGCGGCACCTGCCCGCCAGGGCCGTGCAACTGGGGCATCCTGATCTACTCGTCCTGGATGTGGAACTACGGCCAGGGTGACGTCTACCCGTCCTCCGAGGGCGAGTTCAACTCCGGCAACTACTGGGGTGGCGGCTACTCCTCGGCCACCGCGAACAAGCTGATGCAGGCGGCCCAGGTGGACAACGGAGTGTCGCACCTGTACGCGGAGGAGAACTACCTGTCCAGGCAGGTGGCCGCGCTGTGGTTCCCGACCGTGGACAACTCCATCTCGGTGGTCAGCAACAAGCTCGGCGGCTGGCAGCCACAGCAGGCCTTCGCCGCCCCGATGGCCGAGAACTGGTACTTCACAAAGTGACGGACGTGCTACGGGGGCGGCGGGCACGCCGCCGCCCCCCAGGTAGCCGCTCCGGCATCGCGCCGGGGAGGCTGGTGGTGCGGTCGTGACCGGCTACCTCGTGCGGCGCTTGCTGCAGGCCGTCGTGGTCATGCTGATCGTGTCGGTGATCGTGTTCATCCTGCTGCACGCGCTCCCCGGCGGCCTGGTCCGGGCTCAGCTTGGCCCGAAGGCGTCCACCTTCCAGGTGCACCAGCTTGAGGTCACCGAGGGCCTGCTGAAGCCGCTTCCTGTGCAGTACCTGATCTGGCTGGTCAACCTGCTGAAGGGCAACCTGGGCTTCTCCTACCACTACAACCAGACGGTGGCCAGCCTGCTCACCCGCTACGTGCCGCGGACGCTGCTGCTCGCCGGGATCTCGACCGTGCTCGCGATCGGGATCGCGATCCCGATGGGGATCTGGCAGGGCTTCCGGCGGAACCGGGTCGACGACCACGTCCTGAGCGCCACGATGCTGATCCTGTACGCGATGCCCGCCTACCTGCTCGGGATCATTGGCATCATCGTGCTCAGCCTGGACTTCCCGCTGTTCCCGTCCACGGCGACGAATTACGGCGCCGGCTTCGGCACCGACGTCGCCGTGCTGATCCTGCCGATCGGCACGCTGATGCTCGGCAACATCACGTACTACAGCCGGTACATGCGGTCCTCGGTCATCGACAACCTGCTGGAGGACTACGTCCGGACGGCGCGCGCCGTCGGGAACGCGCCGCGCCGGGTGCTGCTGAACCATGTGCTCCGCAACTCCATGTCCAGCACGATGACGATGATCGGCCTGACCCTGCCGTACGTTCTCTCCGGGGCGCTGATCATCGAGGAGCTATTCAACTTCCCCGGAGTCGGGTTGTTGTTCTGGAACGCGACCCAGACCAGGGACTATCCGGTGCTGCTCGGCGTGGTGCTGATCGTGACGCTCGCGGTAGTCGTGGGGTCGCTGATAGCCGACCTTGGATACGCGTTGCTCGACCCGAGGGTGCGCTATGTCCGCTCTTGATCCGCAGCTTTCGGGTGGCCTAGCGGTGCCGGGCGCCGACTCGGTCGTCACGCTCCCCGCAGTGCAACCCGGAGGCGGAGCGGACTCGCGGCTGCCGGCCAGGCGGGTCCGGCTGATCCGCAGCGCGGCCTGGCAGAACCGGCTAGCGGTGGTGGGCCTGGCGATCCTCGTGCTGCTGACGCTGTTCTGCTTCGTGGGACCGCTGATCTACCACACCGATCAGGTCAGCGCGAACCTGGCACTGGAGAACCTCGCGCCGTCGGCGGCCCATCCGCTCGGCACCTCGGCCCAGGGCCGGGACGAGCTTGGCCGGCTCATGCTCGGCGGCCAGAGCACGCTGGAAGTCGGCTTCGCGGTGGCGATCGTCGCGACCCTGTTCGGGATGGTCTGGGGTGCGATCGCCGGCTACGTGGGCGGTTTCGTGGACGCGGTGATGATGCGCGTCGTGGACGCGGTGCTGGCGATCCCGTTCCTCTTCTTCATCGTGCTGCTCGCCGAGATCCTGCGGCCGAACCTGATCGTGATCGTGATCTCGATTACCGCCGTCAGCTGGCTGTCCACCGCCCGACTGGTCCGCGGGGAGGTGCTGTCACTGCGGACCAGGGAGTACGTCGCGGCGAGCAAGAGCTTCGGGGCGCGGCACTGGTACGTGATCTTCCGGCACCTGACGCCCAACGTGCTCGGCGTGGTCGCGGTCAACGCCACCCTGAAGATGGCCGACGCGATCCTGGCCTACGCCGGCATGGCATTCCTCGGCCTGAGCATCCCGCCGCCCGCCACTAGCTGGGGCGATATGCTGACCAATGGCATCAACCAGTACTACAACGGGTACTGGTGGCAGCTCTGGCCGGCCGCGGTCGCGATCGTGCTGATCGTGCTGTCGGTCAACCTGGTCGGTGATGGACTGCATGACATGGTGGAGCGACGCCTCGAGCGGCACTGAGCCTGGATCGGCGGGTTCGCGGTGGTGGGGTCGCCTTGACGCGATCCGGCCCGTGTGGTGAACTCCGGAGCGTCTGTCGACGGCGGCGCGGCAGGTCGGCGTGAGCCCGGCCCGGCGTCGGCACTGTGACCGGGGGACGGCCCGTACCGGGGTCGTGACCGCACGGCGGCGGGATGAGCGGGGAATCCTGGGCAGGAAGCCCGGAGGCGCTCGCCGTCTATCCTTCGAGTCCGGGGCACGGTCACCCCGAGAAGGGCTGAGTCCGATGCACCGCTCGACCTGGCGGTCCAGGTGACACCGTCTTCGGCTGCCCCCGCCCGACTGCCCGGCGAATCGGGGCCGGTGTGCTGATCGGCCTGATCGCGGTGACGGCCGCGGGTCGCGAGCGCGCGGCCCGGCTGGCCCGGGCCTGGCCCGGGCAGACCAGGACCTTCCACGGCCCGGCCCGGCAGACTCTGCCGGTCGCCTGGGCGCAGTGCGACGGGCTGGTCTGCTTCCTGGCGGTCGGGGCGACCGTGCGACTGATCGCGCCGCTGCTGGACAGCAAGTGGACCGATCCGGCCGTGGTGTGCGTGGACGAGTCGGGGCGGCACGCGGTAGCGGTGGTCGGCGGGCATGCCGCCGGGGCCAACGCGCTGGCCGGACGGGTCGCCGACGCTCTCGCCACCCGGCCGGTGATCACGACCGCCACCGAGGTGGTTGGCCTGCCCGGCCTGGATCAGCTTGGCTGGCCCGCCGAGGGAGTGATCGGGCTGGTCAGCCGGGCCATGCTGGACGGGGACCCGGTCCGGCTCGAGGCGGATGCGACCTGGCCGCTGCCGCCGCTGCCCGACTCGATCGGCCGCCCGGACGGCGAATTCCGGATCCTGATCACCGATCGCCTGGTTGGCCTGGATGGCCGTACCGCGATCCTGCGCCCGCCGTCGCTGGTCGTCGGCGTGACCGCACGGCCCGGGACCGCCGCGGATGAGGTGCTCAGGCTGGTCGACACCGCCCTGGTCCAGGCCGCACTGTCGCCGTCTAGCGTCAGCGGCCTGGCCTGCCTGGACGCCGAGGCCGCCGAGCCTGGCATCGCGGCGGCCGCACGCCGCCGCCACTGGACGCTGCTGCCCGTAGCCGACCGGCCCGGTCCGGCCGGGGACCCTGGTCAGCCTGACGCCAGATCCGGGGTCGACGCCGCGGCGGCGGAGGATGCTGGCGGCACGGATAATGCCACCGGAGATGGTGATTCCGCTGCCGCGAAGCGCGCCGAGCAGGCGGCGCGGGCGGCCGGCGCCGAGCGGATCGCGGCCACGCTGACCTCGCCGGGGGCGGCGGTCGCGGTCGCCAGGATCCGGCCGCGTGGTCGCCTGGCGCTGATCGGCCTCGGGCCCGGTGCGCGTGACCTGCTCGTGCCGCGCGCGGTCAGCGAGTTGCGCCGCTCCTCGGTCGTGGTCGGCAGCGGCCGGGACGTCGCCAGGATCACCGACCTGCTCCGTCCCGGCACCAGCGTCCTGACCGGTGTCGCGCCCGGTGCTGCTGTCGCGTCCGGTGCCGGCGGTGCCGCCGCGACCGGCGCCCCGACCGCCGCTGGATCGGGAGTCGACATCGCCGAGGCAGCGGTTCAGCAGGCCCGGCTTGGCCGGTCGGTCGCTCTGGTGGGGGCCGGCGACGCGGGGACCGCCGCGCTGGGTAGGCGCGCGCTGGCCGCGGCCGGTGCCGATATCGACGTGGTCGCGGTGCCCGGGGTGACGCTGCCCGTGGCCGCCGCCGCCCTGGTCGGCGCGCCACTCGGCCACGAGCAGGCGGTCATCTGCCTGGGCGGCGAGTCGGACTGGCCCGCGGTGGAACGACGGGTGCACGCGGTGGCCGAGGCCGACTTCGTGGTCGCCCTATGCCACCCGGTCGGTCCGGGCGCCGCTGACCGGCTTGCCGCGGTGCTGAAGATCCTCGCCGGGCACCGTCCGCCCGCGACCCCCGTCGCGGTGGTCCGGGATGCCGGGCAGCCCGGATCCGGTGACCTGATCGGAACGCTGAAGGACCTAGACGCCCGTGCCGCCTGGCCGGATCGCCCGGACCAGGCCGCGGCCGGGACCGTGGTCATCGTCGGTGCCAGCGACAGTTCGGTGACCGCCGGGCGGTTCGTCACCGCGCCGCCGTCGTGACCCGGGTGCTCGTGCTCGGCGGAGCCCGGTCGGGAAAGTCGGTGACCGCCGAGCGGATGCTCGCCGGCGGCCCCGCCGACTATGTCGCCACCGGACGACCGCCGCAGGCCGGCGACCCGGAATGGGACGCCAGGATCCGCGCGCACCGGGAACGGCGACCCGCGGCCTGGCGCACGTTCGAGACGGTCGATGTGGCCGGGATGCTGGCACGTCCGGACCCGGCGCCGGTCCTGGTGGACTGCGTCGGCACCTGGCTGGCCCGGGTAATGGACGACTGCGGATGCTGGGACCGGCGGGTCGGAGCGGATGTCGTGCTGAACGCCCGGCGGGCCGAACTCGTCCGGGCCTGGCGCGAGACTGGCCGCCGGGTCGTCGCGGTCAGCAACGAGGTCGGTTCGGATTTGCCGCCGGAGACCGATAGCGGACGTCGGTTCCGGGACGAACTCGGAGCGCTGAACGCGTGCCTGGCCGAGCACAGCGACGAGGTCTGGCTCTGCACCGCGGGGATCGGCAGGCGGCTGCGATGACGGCCATCCGCGGTGACGGCACCCCGGAGCAGACCAGCCGCCGCGGTGCCTGGGTCGCCGCCGCGAGCCTGTTCACGCTCATACCGGTGCGCGCCCCGGCTGAGATCCGGCCCGGGCAGATGCCCGGCGTCATCGCGCGACTCCCCGTGATCGGCGGCCTGCTCGGGGTCGCGGCGGGCGCGGTGCTGCTCGCGGTGGGGGCCGTCGGCGCCGGACCGGCACACCGGTTGCTCGGCGCCACGCTGGCCGTCGCGGTCCTCGCCGTCGCCACTGGCGGACTGCACCTGGACGGACTCGCGGATACCGCTGATGGCCTGGGCAGCCGCCGCCGGGGCGAGCGGGCGCTGGAGATCATGCGCCGGTCCGACACCGGGCCGATGGGGGTAACCGCGCTGATTCTCACGATCGGGCTTCAGGTCACCGCCCTGGCGGCGGTCCCCGCACGGGCGCCGGCCGCGCTGGGCCTGGTGGCCGCCGCGATCACCGGCCGGACCGCGGTCGTGCTGGCCACCGGCCCGGCGTTCCCGGCCGCCCGGCCCGATGGCATCGGCGCCCTGGCCGCCGGGATGACCCCGGGCCGGACCCGGGCCGCGGCGGCCGGGCTCCTGCTGGGCGGTGCCCTCGCTGCGGGTGCGCTCACCGCGGGACCCGGCCTGGCGCTCTGGCTGACGGTCGCCGTGCTGGCCGGGCTGGCGACCGGCCACGCGGTCGCGCGGGCCGCCCGCACCGTGCTCGGCGGACTGACCGGCGACGTCTACGGCGCCATCATCGAGCTATCCACGCTCGCCGTGCTGCTCGTGCTGGCCCTGGCCGGCCGGTAGGCCGACCTCGGCGAGCCGGCTCCGGCGCTCCGCGTGCGGGCAGCCCCGATCAGCGCGGCGGCAGGGCGAGCAGGCCGCGGGCGACCTCGGTCAGGTCGTCGCCGGTGACATCGGCCGGGGCGAAGATCGGCGCGTACTCGTGCTCCAGGCGGCTCACCCAGCCCGTGGTCAGGCCCGCGCGCTTCGCGCCGTGGCAGTCCCACGCGTGCGCGGCCACCAGGGCGAGATCGGCCGGGTCCACCTCGAGCACCGACGCGGCGTGCCGGTACACCACCGCGGGCGGCTTCCAGCTCTGCGCCTCCTGAACCGAGATCACCCGCTGGACATACGGCGCCAGGCCGGCTCGCTCGACGAACGCCGCGGTCACAGCTGGACTGCCGTTGGTCAGGCAGGCGACCGCGCTGCCGCTCTCTGCCAGCAGCCGGAACGCGGGCAGCACGTCCGGGTGAGCGGGCAGATCGTTCAGGCCGGCCAGCACGTGCCCGATCGCGGCCTCGTCGGCCCGGCAGCCGGACGCGATCCGCAGCGCCTGGCTCGCGACCTCGCCGAACGGGGCGTAGTCGCCGGTGACAGCGAGCACCACGCCGTCGCGCAGGGTACGCATAAACCACGGCTCGAGCAGCGTGGCGGGCAGCCCGGCCTCGGCGAATCGGGCTCTGAGCGGTTCCAGCGGCATCAGCGTTTCGATTACGTCGAACGCGACCGCAATCGGACGAGTGGTCATGACACAGCACGATAGCGTCCCGGCGGCGGCCCGGCTCAGGCCTGGTAGGCGGGCACTCCGAGCATCGCGTCCACGGTGGTGAACCGGTATCCGTCGCGGACCAGTTGGTCCACCACGATCCGCACGGCGCCAACGGTGCTTGCCCGGTTGCCGGGGTGACCGTCGAATCCGTCATGGAAGATGATCATCGAACCCGGCTTGACCTTGCCGAGCACGCCGTTGGCGATCATGGTCGCGCTGGGCTGGAACACCTCAAGCGGATGGCAGAACTCGCCCGAGACCACCCGCAGGCCCGCGCGGTCGAGCACCGGCCAGAGTGCGGGGATGCGCAGCAGCCACGGCGGCCGGTACAGGGCGGGCCGCAGGCCCACCGTGGCCAGCGCGGCCTGGCCCTTGCGGACGTCCATCTCCAGCGTGCGCGGGCTGAGATAGTTGGTGAACTCGTGGGTGAACCCGTGGTTGCCGATCACATGACCGTCGGCTGCCAGTCTGCGGGTCACTTCGGGGAAGTTGAGCACCGCCCGGCCGACCTCGAAGAAGGTCGCGCGGATCTGGCGCTCCGCCAGGAAGTCCGCGATTTGCGAGGTGAATGGCTCGTTCGGGCCGTCGTCGAAGGTCAGCGCGACAACCTTCTCGCTGGTCTGCCCGCGGTACGGGAAGTCGCCCAGGGACTGCGAGAACGGGGACATGTACCGCCAGTAGGCCGCTCCGCCGATCGCGGCGGTGACGGCGGTTCCGGCTGCCAGGCGGGCGACCGGGCGCCTGGTCAGACCACCCATTGCCTCAGATCCGGTCCGCGATGTGGATGGCGAGGTCGCCCACGCCCCCGACGACGGCGATGACCGCTAGCCACACCCCGGCCGTCACGAGCACCTGCATGCCACGCCGCCGCCCCGCCGGGCGGATCTTGGTACGGAAGGCGGGCGCCATCCCGACCACCTGGCGGCCGGTGATCCGGTTCAGCGCGTAACCCAGCAGGTAGTAGAAGAGGAACGTGGCCACGATGTTGTATGCGAAGCCCTTGTAGAGCCGCCTGGATGACGTGAAAACCGGATTGTTGATATCGAACGTCACCGGCCCCCGCGCGCGAAGCTTGCGCAGCAGGTCGAGTTCATCGCCGCCCTGGGTGGCGAAGGTGTCATAGCCCGACCACGCGCTCTTGCGGAATGCGATATTCGTGGCCGTGACATAAAGCACGCGTCCGGTCACGAAGCTCAGCAGCTTTACCAGATGAAAAAGCGTCCAAGCGTAAATCCGCCCCCACATCGGGGATTCCACGAAATTGCACGGGCCGGCCACCGCGACTCGCTCGGGGTTCTCCCGGAACCGCCGGTCGATGGTGGATAGCCAGGTGGGCGCGAAAATCGTGTCGGCGTCGGTGGAGATGACGATTTCGCCGGTCGCCGCCTGGGTGCCGCACTGGCGCGCCCAGCACACCCCTGGCTGGCTCTCGTGCAGCACCCTGACCCCTTTTGACCTGGCCAGATCGGCGGTACCGTCGGTGCTGTTGTTGTCTACGACAATGATCTCGACATCGCCGGGGAAATCCTGGTTAAGCAGCGAGTCGAGGCAGTTCTCGATGAACTGAGCCTCATTATAAGCGGGCACAACGATGCTGAAACGCGGCTGCGTTCCGGCAGAGTCCTCGCCGGGGAGATCCCAGCGCACTGGCTCCAGCGTCGTCATGCTCGTGGCTCCTTCTGGGGGTTCGGGAACACCACCGCGACCTCGCGCGGCATGCATCGCTCATCGCCGTGGCGCGGAGCGCGCAAGCTCCTGTTTCCACCTGCTTGCAGATGTGATTTCACTGCCGACTGATGCGATACGTAACCGCGGCGCTGCGCTCAGTCGATAACATTTTACTCGGGACCGTATCGTACCGGACTCGTCGTGAGCAGTAGGCGTAAGTTCCTCGCCGGGAATCGGGACTGTCTGGCGCGGGGGGCGCCCCGCGGGGAGTCAGGGCCGGCGCTGGGCAACGGGTGTCCGCCCGGCACCGGATCGCGCATCGGGCCGGGGACATCGCTGGGCCCGGTCCGCGAGAACGGCGGGCCGCCACCGCCGGATGGTCCGCCGGAGACGACTGAGCCGTCGTTTCGGCAGTGTACTGGTGATCGTGGCGACACCGGGCCAGACCCGAGCAATATTCCTGCCACCACGGGAGGCCGTCTGCGGGGCCGTCTGCGGGGCCGCAGACGGCCCGGGCGCCTAGATCACCGGGCATTCGCGGACGGGCCTGAGCGGATCGCGCCGCCCGGATGCCTGGCGCTCACGCGCAGCCCTAGCGGGCTGAGCCCTGGGCGGTGCCCGGCGGGCCGCCCGGTGCGTTCTTCGGACCGCTCGGTGGGCCGGCCGGTTCGGTCCCGCCCGCCCGGCCTCCCGCGATCACCGCGATCGCGAGCACCGGGAACGCCGCGAACCCCGCCAGCGTCGCCACCCAGGCAGCGGCGCCCGCCCAGCCCGAGCCGCCGGTCACGGCCAGTCCGAGTACCCCGGCGTTGCCAAGCGCCAGGCGCGGGCGCCAGGCCCGTTCCAGCGTCCGGGTCATTCGGCGGTTCCCGGCCGGGCCGCCGCCGAGCACCACGGGCAGCAGGAAGGTGAGGGCCCCGGTCAGGATCTGGCCTATCACCCCGATGCCGAGCACCGGCACCAGCAGCCGCCCGAGCACCCAGTCGGCGGCCGCCGGGCCGGCCGCCAGCGCGACCGTGTCGGCGGCGAGTGCGACGATCAGCCAGACGTTGCCGGCGCCGATGGCCCACGGGGCAGCGGTGCGCGGCGGCCTGGATCGCGCCACGGCGATCGCCGGGCGGAGCGAGAACGCGGCCCCGGCCAGGTAGCTGGCCAGGCCCGCCGCGGCGACCCAGCGGGCAGCGGGCAGCCAGTGCACACCGGCCAGGGCCACCGCCGCGACGCCGATCCCGCCCGAGGTCAGGATGAGCACCGGCCGGGCGACCCGTGGCGCGCTGTCGCTCATCCTGGTCCGCAGCACCATCGGCCACAGCATGAACTGGGTGCCGATGATCGCCAGGCCGAGCCAGCCGAGCAGGTTCAACTGGGCGTGGGCGAGGACGATCGCCGTCCGCAGCCCGGCTGAGCGGATCCAGCCAGACGCCAGCAGTCCGCCGAGCAGTCCGCCAGCGGTCAGCGCGATCCCGGCGGCCACGTAGTACCTGGCCACGATTCCCAGCGGGCCGGCTAGCCGCGAGGCCCGGATCATCGCGGCCAGGCTCGCGGTGTGCGCGATGACCGCGCCGACCACGACCAGTGCCCCGGCTATCGCGAGCGGCGGCACGCTCCCGCTCACCCCGGTGAGCACGGCGATGATTCCGGCGTTCAGCGTCGCGATCCGGATCCTGGCAGGTCGCTCGGAACCGGGCCGGGAGTGCAGCAGTGCCTGGGCGAAGTGCTGACTCCAGACGAACACCGCGTTCGTCGCCGCACCGAGAACCAGGAGGTGCAGCGCCAGCCACTCGGGCATCGGCAGCGCCGCGTGGGCGGCGATCACGATCGCCGCCGCCACCAGGTAGCCGGTGACGATCAGGCCGGCCAGCGTGTGCCACGCCGCGCGCGGACGTCCTGCCCGACCCGGCCGGTCCGGTGGTCCTGGCGGGTCCGGTGGTCCTGGCGGGTCCGGCCGTCCCGCTCGCTGATCCTGCCGCACAGTCGGCTTCCGTTCCGAGATCGCCTGATCATCCGTCGAGCATGGTCGCCCGCAGCAGATTTTAACAACTCTCGTTGTTTAAAAACGACTGGCCCGCGCTGTGGCCCCGGCGACCGGCCCCGGGGTAGCGTTCGATGCCGATGACCCAGCCGCCGCCGTCCCTGGAAGCCGTCGCCGCGACGCTCCGGGCATCGGGTTGCGTCTTCGCCGAGGACGAGGCGCGATTGCTGATCGCGGCGGCCCCCGACCCCGCCACCCTGGTGGCCATGGTGGAACGGCGGGCCGCCGGGCTGCCGATCGAGCACGTCGTGGGCTGGGCGGAGTTCTGCGGGCTGCGGGTGCCGGTGGATCGCGGCGTGTTCGTCCCGCGCCGGCGGACCGAGTTGCTGGTGCGGCAGGCGGTCGCGCTGCTCGGCGGTGCCCCGACCGGCCAGGAATCGCCGCGCCCGGCCGGTGCCGAGCCGGCCAGGCCGGTCGTGGTGGACCTGTGCTGCGGATCCGGTGCGATCGGAGCGGCGATCGCCGCCGCGGCCGGGCCGGTGGAGTTGCACGCGGCCGACATCGACGCCGCGGCGGTCAGGTGCGCGCGCCGCGCTGTCGGCCCATACGGCGGGCAGGTGTATCTGGGTGACCTCTACCAGGCGCTCCCGGTAACACTGCGAGGGCGCGTCAGACTGCTGGCGGCAAACGTCCCCTACGTGCCGAGCGAGCAGATCCGGCTGCTGCCGGCCGAGGCCCGGCTGCACGAGTCCGCTGCGGCGCTGGACGGCGGAAGCGACGGACTGATGGTGCTGCGCCGGGTGGCCGACGCGGCACCGCGCTGGCTAGCGCCCGGCGGTTACCTGCTGTCCGAGACCAGCGAGCAGCAGGCCGACCGGGCCGCGGCGGCAATGCGCGCGGCCGGGCTCTCTCCAACGGTGGAGCCGTCCGACGATCTGGGCGTGGCGGTAATCATCGGGCGATATGCCTGATTCTCTCCCGTTCCATGATCGCGAGTGTTTCTCAGAGGGTGGTTGATTCTCGGCGATATTTGCCGAGAATCAACCACGATCATGGCTGGATCGGCCGATCCGGTCACAGCGGCACCGGATTCCTGGCCGCGATGCCGTGTCCCTCGCCGGCCACCTCGACCAGCAGTCGCATGCCGCTGATGACGTGCTGCCGGTCGCCGGGGGACAGGCTGGCCAGCATCCGGTCAAGTTCCTGGCGCCGCCGGGCCGCCACCTCGGTGACCAGGCGCTTGCCGCTAGCGGTTAGTTCCAGCGTGACCACGCCGCGATGCTCGGGGTCGGTGCCGCGGGCGACGTGCCCGCTGGCCACCAGTCGGTCAGCGAGTCGCGTCACGGTGGACGCCTCAAGTCCGAGTGCCCGCGCGATCCGCCCGGACCTGGTCGGGCCGAGATCGCCGAGCACCGCGAGCAGTCGGAACTGGGCCAGCGACACCCGGCCGCCGAGTGCCTCCAGGCTGTGCAGTGCGACACCGGCAAGGACCCGGGTGACGGCCTGCAGGATCTCGGTATCGGGATCGGGCTGACCGGCGGGGCTTGGTGAACGGCTCATGGGATGAGTATTGTATAAAGCAACACTTGCTCTATGCCAGAGTAGCCGCGAGCGCGCAGCCGTAGGGCGGCGTTCGCCCCGGACCCGGCCGAGCACAGCGTGAAACGAGATCGCTGGAAGAGGGTGCGGAATTGAAGCAGTTCATGTTCAGGGCTCTCGTTACCTTGGACGCTGGTGCGTCCGGTGCTTCGACACTGCAGTATCCGAGCGGCACGCACTCCGTGATGGTGCACGCGTGCCCGACTGGAGAGCCATCCCATCACAAGTACTTCCCTGCCGTGTTCTGCAGGGACGACGAAGAGCCGCTGAAGCCGGGTGATCATGCCCTGGTGACCATCACCCTGAACGACGACGACGCGGGCGAGTACCTCGCTCCCGGACGGCAGTTCACCATGTGGGACGGTCACGACATCGGGCACGGGATCATCTCCCGCCGGGTGTTCGCCTCCGGCCCGTCCTGACCCCGGCCCGTCCTGACCCCGGCCCGCCGGTTGCCTGCCGGGCGACCCCAGAGCAGGCTAGGCGCATGACCGGCACCGGGCACCGCACCGTTCCGCACACCGCTGACCTGCGGATCGAGGCATGGGCACCGGACCGGGAGGAGTGCCTGGCCGAGGCGGTGCGGGCGCTGGTCGATAGCTTCGCGGACGTCGCCGGGGCCCGGCCGCGGCGGTTCGCCGATGTGCGGATCGCGGCCGGTGCCGATCCCGACCTGCTGGTCGCGATCCTGGATGAGGTCATCTACCGGATCGACGCCCAGGACGAGATCCCGGTCGAGGTGGCGGTGCGGGCCGAGCACGCCGAGGTGGCCGGTGCCGAGCCTGGCGAGCCCGCCGAGACGGTCCGGCTGAGCCTTGGCCTGGCCGGCCTGGAGAGCGTCGGCATCACCGGTGCCGCGCCGAAGGCGGTGTCCCTGAGCGAACTGCGCTGCGCGCCGGAGGAGCCCGGCCGGTGGCTGGCCAGCGCCACGATCGACGTCTGAGGTCAGCCCTTGACGACGCCGACCGGAACGCACCGGGCGACCCGGCGGCACAGGCCGGCGCCTGCCGCGGCCTGCACCACCTGAGTCACGTCCTTGTACGCCTCCGGGGCCTCCTCGGTCAGCCCGCGGGCGGACGTGCCGCGCACCGCTATGCCCTGGCGCTTAAGTCGCTGCCTTAGCTCGTGGCCGGTGACCGAGCGCGCGGCCTGGTGCCGGCTCAGCACCCGGCCCGCCCCATGACAGGTCGAGTTGAACGCCCCGCCGCCGGGCACCCCGGCGAGCACATAGGACGACGTTCCCATCGAGCCGGGGATGAGCACCGGCTGACCCGCGGAACGCAGGTCCGCGGGCAGATCGTCGTGGCCGGGTGGCAGTGCCCTGGTCGCGCCCTTGCGATGCACGCACAGTATCCGCCGCGTGCCGCCGACCTCATGCCGCTCGAGTTTCGCGAGATTGTGCGAGACGTCGTAGACCAGATCCAGTTCCGCCGCGGGCCCGAGCACCCGGCGGAACACGTCCCTGGTCGCCTCGGTGAGCAACTGACGGTTGGCCCGGCCGTAGTTGGCCGCGGCCGCCATCGCGCCAAGGTAGCCGCGCCCTTCGGGCGAGCCGACCGGGGCGCAGGCAAGCTGCCGGTCCGGCACGCTGATCCGGTACCGATGCATCACGGCGTCCATGACCCGGACATGATCGGTGCAGATCTGGTGGCCAAGGCCCCGCGAGCCGCAGTGAATCAGCACGCAGACCTGGCCCGCGCGCAGGCCGAACCGGTCCGCCGTGACCTGGTCGAACACCTCGTCGACGACCTGGACCTCCAGGAAGTGGTTGCCGGAGCCGATGCTGCCCACCTGGTGCATTCCGCGCGCGATGGCCCGGTCGCTCACCATCGAGGGGTCGGCGTCGTCGACCGCGCCGTTGTCCTCGCAGCGCGCCAGGTCGCGGTCGGTGCCGTGGCCCTGGCGAACGGCGTAACGGGCGCCGCCGGTAAGAATCGCGGTCATCTCGGCCCGGCCGGACAGCGGCCAGATGCCGCCGCGACCCGGCCCGCGCGGGATCACCGCGGCCAGGGCATCCGTCAGCCGGGGCAGTGCCCCGCCGAGTTCGCCGGCGTCCAGGCTTGCCGCCAGCAGTCGGACTCCGCAGGAAATGTCAAAGCCCACCCCGCCCGGTGAGATCACCCCGCCGTGCTCGGGGTCGGTGGCCGCCACGCCGCCGATCGGGAACCCGTAGCCCCAGTGGATGTCCGGCATCGCGTAGGAGGCCTCGACGATGCCCGGCAGCGTCGCCACGTTGGCGACCTGCTCCAGCGAACGGTCCTGCGCCAGGTCGGGCAGCAGCGCCCGGCTGGCGAACACGACGCCGGGCACCCGCATGTCGCCATGCCTGGGCAACTCGAACCGGTACGGCGCCCGCTGCACGATCTCCATCCGCGGCGGCCTCCCCGGTGGCTGTGCGGATCGGGTCAGCGAAGAGGCCTGCGGGCCGATTTCCCTGCGCCGGCATTGCCCGGATCAGGTGCTTGGGGTCGCCTTTCGGCCTCTCAGCCTTCCCGGCCGCCTGGTACCGGTGATGTCCGGTCTGGCCGCCGTTCCGGCTCCCCCGCTCGTCCCGCAGGCCTAATCTGACCATGCCCGGATCGGCCGCGCCGAACCAGCCAAAGGTCCCCGGACCGGGGATGTTGGTCCCCTGGCCGGTCAGCTAGGGCGCAGTCAGTCCGTGATGATCCGCAGCCGGAGCACCTGCGGCATCCGCGCCAACTCGGCGGCGACCGACTCGGGGAGCGCGTCGGCCTCGATCTCCATGATCGAGTAGGCGTACTCGCCGCGGCAGTCGTTGATCATCTCGACGACGTTGATCCCCGCCCCGCTGATCAGCTTGGCGAACTCGGCGATGACCCCAGGGGTGTTCTTGTGCGCCAGCGTCAGCCGCAGGAAACCCCGGCGCGGCAGGGATACGGCAGGGAAGTTGACCGAGTGCCTGATGTTGCCGTTCTCCAGGTAGTCCTGCAACTGGTCGGCGATCATGATCGCGCAGTTGTCCTCCGCGCTGCTCGTGCTCGCGCCGAGGTGCGGCAGGACGATCACCTTGTCGTGCGCGTACACGGCCGGGTTCGGGAAGTCGGTCACGTAGCCGCGCACCGCTCCTGAGTTCAGCGCGGCGAGCAGCGCGGCCTCGTCGATGAGTTCGTCCCGGGCGAAGTTCAGCACCACCGAGCCCGGCCTGAGCTGCGCGATCTTCTCGGCGTCCAGCAGGTTCCTGGTGGTGTCGGCCAGCGGCACGTGCAGCGTGAGGTAGTCGCTCTCGCTGAGCAGGTGATCCAGGCTGTGCACCCGGTGCACCTGGGGCGACAGGTCGGCGGCGTGCTGCTCGCTGATCGCCGGGTCGTAGCCGAGCACCCGCATGCCGAGGCTGACGGCCACGTTAGCGACCCGGTAGCCGATCGCCCCGAGGCCGATCACGCCGAGCGTGCTGCCGCTAAGCTCCGCGCCGGCGAACTGCTTCTTGCCCCGCTCCACGGCCTTCTTCATGTCCTGCTCGGGCAGGCCCTTGGCGTAGGCGAGCGCGCCCGGCAGGTTCCGCGCGGCCAGCAGCATCCCGGCGACCACGAGTTCCTTGACCGAGTTGGCGTTGGCGCCCGGCGCGTTGAACACCACGACGCCACGCTCGGTCATGTCCTGGACCGGGATGTTGTTGACGCCCGCTCCGGCCCGGCCGATCGCTAGCACGGACTCGTTGATGGCCTCGTTGTGCAGGCTGAACGAGCGGAGCATGATCGCATCGGGTTGCTCGGCGTCGGGCGCGACCTCGTAGTCGGCACTGAACCGGTGCAGGCCGACCGGTGAGATGGCGTCGTAGGTCCTGACCGCGAACTTACCCATGCTGCTCCTCGAACTCCTTCATGAACGCGACCAGCGCATCGACGCCGGCCTCCGGCATGGCGTTGTAGATGCTGGCGCGCATCCCGCCGACGCTGCGGTGACCCTTCAGGTTGACCAGGCCGGCCGCGCGGGCCTGGGCCAGGAACTCCGCGTCAAGCTCCGGCCTGACCAGCGTGAACGGCACGTTCATCGCGGACCGGAAGGCAGGCTGAACCGGGTTGGCGTAGAAGTCCGAGTCGTCGATCGCGGCGTACAGCCTGGCCGCCTTGCGTCGGTTGACCTCCGCCATGGCGGCGACGCCGCCCTGCTCGGCGACCCAGTCGAAGACCAGTCCGGCGATGTACCAGGCATAGGTTGGCGGCGTGTTGGTCATCGAGTCGGACTTGGCCATCTCGGCCCAGTCCCAGACCGACGGGGTGTCCGGACGGGCGCGGCCGAGCAGATCGTCGCGGACGATCACGACGGTCAGGCCGGCCGGGCCGATGTTCTTCTGCGCTCCCGCGTAGAGCACGCCGAACCTGGTCACGTCGATCGGCTCGCTCAGGATGATCGAGCTGACGTCGGCCACCAGGGGCACCGGCGCGGTGTCCGGCACCTGGTCGAACCGCACCCCGTGGATGGTCTCGTTCAGCGTGATGTGCAGGTAGGCGGCATCGTCGGTGCGCTGCCAGTCCGCGGGGGCGGGCACGTGCGTGTGCGGGTCGGTCTTCGCCGCCAGGCCGACCCGGTCGAGGAACTTGCCTGCCTCGGCGTACGCGCGCTTGCCCCACGATCCGGTGACGACGTAGTCGGCGGCGCCGGACCGCGGCGCGAGGTTCATCGGCACGGCCGCGAACTGCCCGGTCGCGCCGCCCTGAAGGAAGAGCACCCGGTAGCTGTCCGGAATGTTCATCAGCGACCGCAGGGACGCCTCCGCCGCCGCGGCGATGCCGACGAAGTCCTTGCCCCGGTGACTCATCTCCAGCACGCTCATGCCGGTGCCGCGGAAGTCGGGAAGCTCGGCCTGGGCGCGCTTGAGCACCGCCGCCGGGAGGACGGCCGGACCCGCGCTGAAGTTATAGATTGGATTTGTCATGATATTTTCTTAACAACTTCCCGGGGTTAATGAACCTTTTAGGCGGGTTTTATCGTCCCCGTGGCTGGTCACCGGGGCCTGGGAGGAAGCGGGATCTGCCCGCGTTCGGCGTGCCACCAGGATACCGTCGCCCGCCCGGCGACCGGTCCGGCCGGTCAGCGACCGGCCCGACGAGCGTCTGCGGCTACTTCATGCACACGCAGAACCGGTCCTGAAGCTCGTCCAGGGCGGCGAGCCTGCCCTGCTCGAAAGCCTCGTCCCAGAGGCTAGCCAGCACCTCGCGCGCCGGGACTCCGGTGCTGACCTGCTGGTCAGCCCGGGCAATCGCGGCGGTCCTCAGTTCTTCGCTCATCGTCATCGCTCCCTTGACCAGGTTATGTCGCCGCGGCCAGTTATCTGATGGCGCAGGTCCCGGCAGGCCGGGCCCACCGCCCCTGGCCGATCGTCCGGCGTGGCGCCAACCCTGGTACCAGGATGCCGCGTGCGCAGTGGCGCCGGGTCGGACGGGGCGGGACCGGCCCCGGGGAGGTCGTCATGATCAGACAGCCGGGCCAGGACCGGCCCGCGGAGGCCGGGAACCGGCCGGGAACCTGGCCGCCGCCGCTTGGTCAGCCGCCGCTTGGTCAGCCGCCGCGGCCTGGTCCGCCCCGGGGTGGCCTGCCGCCGCCGACCGGCCGGCCAGCCGGGCGGAGCGAGTTCCGGGCCGTCGTGGCGGTCCTGATCGCCGTCCTGCTCGTGGTGGCGGGCGGCGTGGCCGGCGGGCTGATCGCGTTGAACATTCATGGCGGTAGCGGCGCCGCCGGATCGCCCGGCGCGCAGGGCGCCTCGCCAGCGACCGGAACCGGGCAGGCCGGGCAGTCGCTCGCCGCGGCCGCTGCCGTCGCCCGCCCGAGCGTGGTCACGATTCAGGTGACGAACGGCGCCGGGGCGAGCGAGGGATCGGGCGTGGTGTTCCGCGCGGACGGGACGATCATCACCAACGATCATGTGATCTCCGGCGCGACCGGGGGAGCCGGCGCGATCACCGTCACCTTCGTCAGCGGCCGGTCAGTGCCCGCCGTGATCGTCGGGCGGGACCCGGCCGCCGACATCGCGGTGATCCGGGCCGAGGGGGTCAGCAACGCCCCGGTGGCGCGGATCGGGTCCGCCGCCGGCCTGCGGGCCGGGGACACCGTGCTGGCGATCGGCAGTCCGCTCGGCCTCCTGGACTCGGTGACCGCCGGGATCGTCTCGGCGCTGCACCGGACCATCTCGGTCGGCGGCCAGGATCCGAACGAGAGCGTCCCGGGCGCCCCGGCGCCCGGCGCCACCATCAGGGACATGATCCAGACCGACACCGCCATCAATCCGGGGAACTCTGGCGGCGCGCTGGTCGACGCGACCGGCCGGGTGGTCGGCATCACGACCGCGATCGCCAGCGTGGGCGGCGGCTACGTCGGCCAGCAGTCCGGCAGCATCGGCGTGGGCTTCGCGATCCCGATCGGCGTCGCGACCCAGATCGCGACCCGTCTGCTCGGTGGCTAGCGGAACGAGTTACCCGGCCGCCGGACCGCCGCCAGTTGGCTCCTTGATACCGCACGGGGGTATGGTAATTTCGGTACCGAGCCAGGCCCGGAGGGCGCACATGCACGGATACACCGAGCACAAGGACGACTATCTCAAGCGGTTGCGCCGGATCGAGGGTCAGGTGCGCGGGCTGCAGCGGATGGTCGACGAGGACAAGTACTGCATCGACATCCTGACCCAGATCTCCGCCGTGACCAGCGCGCTTGAGTCGGTGGCCCTCGGGCTCCTTGAGGAGCACCTCGGGCACTGCGTAGCGCAGGCGATCGCCGAGGGCGGCGACACCGCGACCGCCAAGATCAAAGAGGCATCGGACGCGGTCGCCCGGCTGGTGCGGTCCTGACCGACCGGTAAGCCCCGGCCGGAACTGACGGGGCCAGCGTCCCACTGGCCGGCCCGGGGCCGGCCGGCTGCCTGACAGATCGGAAAGGAAGACCCTGATGACGACGACGACCTATGCGGTGACCGGGATGACCTGCGAGCACTGCGTGCACGCGGTCACAGAGGAGTTGTCCGCGCTCGGCGGCGTGCGCGAGGTGCAGGTGAACCTGGTGGCCGGCGGAAGCTCGGCGGTGACCGTGACCAGCGACGCCGAACTGACCGACGAGCAGGTCGCCGGGGCGCTGGACGAGGCGGGCGACTATCACCTGGCGAGCGCCTGACCGCCGGGCAGCTGGGGCCCGTCGCGCCGGAGACCGAGCGGTGGCTGGCGGTACGGAGGCTGCTGGCGCAACGGCGGCCCGCGCTGGGTGCGGCGGCCGCCGCGCTGTACCCGAACGTGCCCAGGGTGGCAGGCACCGACCTGCTCGGGCGGCCGGAGTGGCTGCCTGGCACGCCGGTGGACCTGGCCGCGATCGCGCTGCGGTGGCAGCCCCATCCGCCCGCGCCCGCCTGGTCAGCGACCGGCCGGGAGGCCGCGCATGTGCTTCCGACGGTAACCACCGGGAACGGCGCCAGATACGCCAGTTACGCGGATGCGGTGGGCGCGCTCGACCGGCCGGCGCACTATGCGGACCGGGCGTGCTACCGACCGCTCGGGGCGACCCTCGCGGGCCGGCCGGAGTTCACCTTCGGCCAGTGCGGCTACTTCGACGGGGTCAGCCCCGGCCAGGCGGTCGCGCACGAGTTCGCGGCCGCCGCCGGGCCGATCGCCGGTCACCCGGGCCCGGATCTTTCCGGCCTGCCGCTGCGCGCGGCCGCGGGCGACCCGTGCGACCTCGCCCGCCGGGTGACGACCGCCGCGATCGCCACGCTGACGCTGCGCCGGGACGTCGGCGGGTCGGCGTCGTTCCTGCTGCACTGGCGGGATCCGGCCCGGGTCAATCACGCCGGGGGCATGTTCATGGTGCTGCCGACCGGCATCTTCCAGCCGATCGCCGGCACGCCAGCCGGGCTGCGGGCCGACTTCAGCCTGTGGCGCTGCCTGGTCAGGGAGTTCTCCGAGGAACTGCTCGGCACCAGCGAGGAGTACCCGACCAGCGACGGCGTGCTCGATTACGCGGGCTGGGAGTTCCATCAGGAGCTGACCCGGGCCAGGGAGTCTGGCGCGCTGACCGTCCGGTGCCTGGGGATCGGCGTCGATCCGCTGACGCTGGCCACGGACATCCTGACGGTCGCGGTGTTCGACGGGGACGTGTTCGACGCCGTGTTCGCCGGGCTGGTCCGGGCCAACGCCGAGGGCAGCCTGGTCACCCAGGATGGCTCGGCGGCCATCGGGTTCACAGCGGAGAACATCGCCAGATTCACCAACGGCAGCGAGTCGGTCCAGTCCGCCGGAGCGGCGCTGTTGCGGCTTGCCTGGCAACACCGCCGCGACCTGCTCGGCTGACGCCCGGCTGACCGGGTGCGCGGCTGCTACTTGATGAAGCCCAGGTAGACGATGCTGAACGCGCCCGCGATCAGGCAGTAGATCGCGAACGGAGTCAGGGTTCTGGTGCGCAGGTAGCTGACCAGGAACTTGATCGAGAGGTACGCGCCGACCGCCGCAAGCACGCTGCCGACCAGGATCGGCCCCAGGATGCCCTTGCCCTGCGGCCCGAACAGGACCGGCAGCTTCAGCGCCCCCGCCGCCAGAATGACCGGCGCGGACAGCAGGAACGAGAACCGCGCGGCGTCCTCGCGGGACAGCCCGCGGAACATCCCGGCGACCATGACCACGCCGTCCCGGCTGATCCCGGCCAGCAGGGCCAGGATCTGGGCCGAGCCGATCAGCACCGCCTGCCCGTTGCTCTGCCTGGCCAGTCGCCGGTCCGAGGCGATTCCGGCATCCCGCTCGTCGATGTGCTCCGCGGCCATCGCGACGGCGGCCGAACCGCCGCCCGCGGTCGCTGCGGCCGCGACCGGCGTGCCCGAAAGGCCCGCCCCGCTGACCCGGACGCTGGGCGTGGCGATCGCGGCGTCGTCGGCCTGCTGTGCCCGCTGGGCGTGCCGGCCCTTAGGCGAGCGGCGCTGGAACATCTCACCGGCCAGCAG
>JAJYTW010000127.1 GCA_021792855.1 Actinomycetes bacterium | reverse complement strand
TGGGCCTGATCCCAGGGACCGCCAGGCCGGCCCGCCCGGACTGGTGGTTATGCGGCAATCCGCCCAGTCCGCTAGCTACCCTGTGCCCATGCGCAGATCGCTTGGCATTGCCGCCGACATCGTCCTGGTCCTGGCCTTCGTGATCATCGGCCGAGCCAGCCACCACGCGTCCGGCGGGCTGCCCGGCCTGGTCAGCACCGCCTGGCCGTTCCTGGCCGGACTTGCCGCCGGCGAAGTGGCCGGCCGCGGCTGGCGCCGCCCGCTCGCGCTCTGGCCGGCCGGCGTGAGCGCCTGGCTCGGGACGGTCGTGGTCGGGATGGTCCTGCGGGTAGTGGCCGGGCAGGGCACCGATGTCGCGTTCATCGGCGTCGCCCTGGCGTTCGTCGGCCTGTTCCTGCTCGGCTGGCGGATCGCGGTCACCAGAATCGGTCCGCTCCGGCGGCTGGCCCGGGTCGGCTGAGCGCCGCCGGGCCGGCCGGACCGGCTATCGGTCCCGCTCGGCCTCCGCGTTGAGTTCCGCGCCGGCCAGGGTCGCCAGGCCGGTCAGGTAGAGCCAGAAGAGCAGGATCACGATGCCGGCCAGCGCGCCGTAACTCCGGCCGTAGGACCCGAAGTTCGACACGTAGAACGAGAACGCGACCGAGACGAGCAGGAACGTGAGGGTGCCGACCAGCCCGCCGGGGCTGATCCAGCGCCACCGCGGCTTCGGCCGGTTGGGCCCGAAGTAGTACAGGAACGAGAACAGCAGCGTGATCAGGATGACGGTGGCGATCCACCGGAGGGCCGTCCAGGCGATCACGAAGACGGCCGGGCTGAACGGCAGGTAGCGCTGGATCCCGGCGCCAAGCGGAGCGCCGAACACGATCAGCGCCGTGCCGGCGCCGCCGACGATCACGATCGCCGCCAGCAACGGGATCGCCCGCAGGTGCTTGGCCAGGAACTTTCTGTCCGACACCTCGTACGCCGTGTTCAGGCCGGTGACCAGCGCCACGGCGCCGCTCAGCGCGCTCCAGGCCGCGATCAGCACGCCCACGACGATGGTGCCGACCGGGGCCGACGCCCGCCTGGTGCCCGCCGCCACCGCGCGGGCCAGCACACCGGACGCCCCGGGAGGAAGCATCCGGTCCAGTCCGCCCACCAGATGGTGCACGGTACCCATCCCGATCCGCAGCAGGGCCGCCAGGCCGATCAGCGCGATCATGGTAGGGAAGATCGACAGGAACCAGTGGAAGGCGAGGTTTCCGGCGGCCATCGCGCAGCGGTCCCTGGCGAACTTCCTCGCCGCCCGACTGGCGGCCGACGGGCTGATTCCTGGTTGTGCCATGGCATCTCGCTACCCGGGCAGGCGAAGGCAAACAGGGATTCCCGATGCAAGCTGAGCGGGTGGCGGCGTTACGGGGCGAACCGCGAGCGGATTCGGTGCCAAGCTAGTCGTACCGGGCACTGCCCGACCAGGCCGGCGAACCGGGGTGATGCTGATGAGCGCAGCGCCAGAGCACCCGCCGCCCGGGCCGCCGGGCACCTCAGGAACGCCGGGTCCGCTAGCCCGCTTCCTGCGCGCGTTCGGCTTCGCCGGCCAGGGGGTCTGGCAGGTGGTCCGTACCGAGCGGAACATGCGGGTGCACCTCGCGGTGGCCGCGGCGGTGATCGTGGCCGGCGTGCTGTACCGGGTCAGCGCCGTCGACTGGGCCTGCCTGGCCCTCGCCATCGGCCTGGTGCTCACCGCCGAGACCGTGAACTCGGCCCTGGAGACCCTGACCGACCTGCATACCAGCCAGCACCACCCGCTCGCCAAGACCGCCAAGGACGCCGCGGCGGGCGCGGTGCTGATCGCCTCCGTTGCCGCGGTGGGGGTGGGCGCGGCCGTGTTCTGGCCGAGGGTCTTCGGCTGACCGGATCGCGGTCACCAGGATCGAACGCTCCGGTGACCGGCCAGGATCGGCTGAGCGCCCCGGCTAGCGCCCGGCCCGCTCGCGCCGGTACGGCGCGGGAACCGCCGGGTCCGGGCCGTCGATCTCCCTGGCGAGCCGGTGACCGTCGAAGATCGCCTCGGAGATCAGCCGCGGCGCCAGCGCGTCACCGATCCGGTACAGGCTGATGCCGGCGGCGGCCAGCGCCCCGCGGTCGGCGGTGAGTTCCGCGTGCAGTGCGTCGTTCGAGGACTGCATCGTGACCAGCACCACCCCGTCGCAGACCGCCGACCAGGCCTCGGCGTACCGGTCCGTTCCGGTCAGCGTGACCGGCCCGCCCGGCACCGCCTGGATCGCGGTCACCGTGGTCGCGTGCACCACGTCGATCCCGGCGCGGTGCACATGCTCGCGCAGTGCCTCGCCCTCCAGCGTCTCGTCGCTGACCGGCGACAGCACCGGGAACGTGGTCACGATGGTCACCCGCGATCCCTCCCGGGCCAGCAGGTCGGCCAGGGCCGAGCCCATGAAGTAGCCGTCCGCGTCGTACACCACGACCCGGGGGCCAGGCGGCCGGACGCCCGCGGCGACCTGCTCCGGGGTCAGCACCCACGGCACGGCCGGGTCGGCGCCCGGCATCGGATCCGGGTGGCCAGGCTGCGCGCCGTCACCGCGCCAGGTCGATCCGGTGGCCAGCACCACGATCGGCGCGCCGTAATCGACGATCTCGGCGGCGGTCAGCCGCCGGCCAGTAAGCACCTCGACGCCGGGCAGCCTGGCTAGCTGGACCGCCCGGTAATCCACGATCCGGCCCCAGTCGCCCAGCGTGGGCAGCCGGCGGATCCAGGCCAGCCGGCCGCCGATCTCGGGCTCGGCCTCGACCAGGTGCACCTGCCCGAAACCGCGCCTGCCCAGGGTCACCGCACATTCCAGCCCGGCCGGACCGGCCCCGACGATCAGGACCGGCTGGCCGGAGTTCGTTGCGGCGGGAAGAAGTTCCGGATGCCAGCCGCGGCGGTATTCCTCCCCGGCCGTCGCGTTCTGCGCGCAGCCGATCTGGTTGAACGTCTCCTCGCGCAGGATGCAGAGGTTGGAGCCGGTGCACTCGCGGATCTCATCGAGTCGCCCGGCGCGCACCTTGGCCGGCAGGAACGGGTCGGCGATCGCCTGCCGGGCCGAGCCGATCAGGTCCACGGCGCCGGAAGCGACCACTCGGGCCATCACGTCCGGGCTGGTGTACCGGCCGACGGCCACGATCGGCTTGCTCGTCGCCTCCCGGAACCGGTGGGTCCAGTCGCTCTGGTGCCCCTCCGGGTAGAACCGCGAGCTACCCGAGTCCTCCGGCCACGACCCGACCGTCAGGTCGAACAGGTCCACCAGGTCGCTCGCCATGGCCACCAGGCGGAGCATCTCGTCGGTCTCGATCCCGGGCAGACCGCGGCGGCCGTGCGCCGACATCCGGGTCGCGATCGCGCACCGGTCCCCCACGGCGTCCCGCACCGCCGCCAGGGTCTCCAGCCAGAACCGGCCCCGGTTGGCCAGGCTGCCGCCATAGCCGTCGGTCCGCCGGTTGGTGACCGGGGAGATGAACTGGGTCATCAGGTAACCGTGCGCGCCGTACACGTAGACGATGTCGAACCCGGCGTCGGCCGCCCGCCGGGCCGCGGTCACCCAGTCCCGCCGCACCCGGGTGATGTCATCGGCGGTCATCTCCGCCGCCAGGCCGCCCCACTGCGCCTGCGAGCCACGCTGGCTCGGCGCCAGCCTGACCCCGCGGGAACTGCCGTTCGCGCTGGCCGCCCCGCCGTGGAACAGTTCCAGTCCGGCGAGCGCCCCGTGCGCGTGCACCGCCGCCGCGGTGAGCGCCAGGGCCCGGCCGTCCGCGTCGTCCCACAGGTCCGCGCTGATCGCCGGGATCTCGTCGGAATCGGCGGACACCGCGGCGTACTCGACGCACACGCCGCCCCAGCCGCCCTCGGCCTTGATCCCGCGGAACGCCGCCTGCGCCCGGGGCCTGGCCGAGCCGAAGCCGGACGCGTGCGGTACCTGGTAGAACCGGTTCGGCAGCGTCTTCGGGCCGATCCGGACCGGCTCGAACAAGATCGCGTGCCTGGGGTCCATGCCCATCGCCTGTCCGGTCCGGCCCGGCGGCTAGCCGGCCTGGCGCTCGGCCAGCGCACCGCCGAGCAGGTCAAGGCCGATCCCGAGCATCCAGACGTCCTTGCTGACGGCCGTGCCGGCCTGGCTGGGCCAGATGCTGCCCGGCTTGCGCATCGCCGGCGTGCGCGCGTACAGGGCCACCAGTGCGCCGGAGAACCCGGTCAGCGCGGCGCCCGCCACGGCGGCCGGGACCACGGGTGCCAGCAGTGCTCCGCCCACCGCGATCTCACCCGCCGCAAGCAACCGCAGGAACCGCTCCGGCGGCACGTTCTTCAGCACCGGGAACGCGGCGGCCGCGGTCTGATGCACCGCGGCGGCCCTGGCCTGGTCGCCCTGCCACTTCTCCAGGCCCGAATGCAGGATGTAACCACCGGTCGCGATCCGACCCGGAAGGTCACGGGCCCTGACCCTGATCCGCACGACATCTCCCATCGCTCGACCGCTCGATCTTCGTACCGCGCGTTCCGCCGGTCCCCCGCGCGCCGTCGCCGGACCCTGCCACCCCGTAGCATGCACCGGGACCGCCGCGCCGGAAGCACCCGGGCCGGCCGGACGGGGCAAGCCAGGCCGCGAGCGAGAGCAAGGATATGACCGAGCACGATCCCGAACCGCCTCTGGGCAGCCGGCCGCTCACCGGGTGGGACGAGTCGGGCCGGCCGGTAGCGCCGCCCGCCCCGCCCGGCCAGGTCTACGGCCCGCGGGCCCGCGCCGTCGGCGCTCATCTGGTCGACGTCCATGATCATCTGCGCCGTGAGCTTGCCCAGGTCCGCGATCTGCTCGACCAGGTCAGGACTGGCGCTGTCGGCGTCGATCGCGCCAGGGGCACGCTGAACGCGATGACCATGCGGCGCAACGACTGGACGCTTGGCGCCTACTGCGCGTCCTACTGCACCCTGGTCACCGGTCACCACGGCCTTGAGGACCGGGCGATCTTCCCGCATCTGCGCGGGTCCGACGCCCGCCTCGGCCCGGTCCTCGACCGGCTGGAGCAGGAGCACATGATCATCCACGAGGTGATCGAGGAGGTAGACCGGGCGCTGGTCGCGATCATCGATTCGCCCGGTGATTACGGCCGGCTGGACGAGGCCGTCCGGGCGCTCACCGATACGCTGCTATCGCACCTCGCCTACGAGGAAGAGCAGATCGTGGAGCCGCTGGAGCGGTTCGGGTTCTACCCCGGTCAGCTGTAGCCCCGGCCTGGTGTGAGAACCGCAGGGAGGGGATCGCGAAGATGAGAGTGTGCGTGCCGGTCACCGAGGACGGGCAGGTCGATCCGCGCTGGGGACGGGCCGAGGCGGTCGCGGTCGCCGAGGTCAGCGATGGCGCGATCACCAGCTGGCAGCAGCACCAGGTCGGCTGGGGATCCCAGCACGACCAGGGCACCGAAGGCTCGCATCACGCCAGGATCGCCAGGTTCCTGCGGGACAACCAGGTCGAGGCGATCGCGGTGAACCACGTGGGCGACGGCATGGTGCGGATGCTCGGCACGATGGGGATCCGGATCGTCGGCGGACTCGGCGGCGACGCGCGGGCCGCGGCCCAGGCGGCCGCGGCGGCCGCGGCCGCCTGAGGCGTCTGCCCGGCTGCCCGCCAGCGGGCAGAGCGGCGCCCGCGAGCGGCCACACTAGCCAGTGCGAAGAGAAAGTGGCGGCGGTGGCGCCCTTCTCTTCGCACTGACCGGCGCGGCTCTGGCGCGGGTCCGGGGCCGGTCAGACCGCGCGCTGCTCGGCGATCGAGTTGCCACCGTCCACGACCACGCACTGCCCGGTGATGTAAGACGCCCCCGGGGTGGCCAGCCAGGCAACCGCGGACGCGACCTCGTCCGGTGTCGCGCTGCGGCCGACCGGCGTGGCCTGACCGTCCCGTACCTCCTGCTCGGTCTGGGACGCGGTCGCGATCCAGCCGGGCGCGACCGCGTTCGCGGTGATGCCATCCCTGGCCGTGTCGATCGCCAGCGCGCGGGTCAGCCCCACCATCCCGGCCTTCGTGGTCGCGTAGACGGCATCCGCCCGCATCGCCATCACCGGCCCGGTCACGCTCGCGACCATGATGATCCGGCCCCACCGCGCGGCGGTCATCACCGGCACGGCGGCCCGGGTCACCAGGAACGCGGTGGTCAGGTTCCTGGACAGCGATGATTGCCAGGTGGCCAGGCTCATCGAGTCCACCGTGCCGGACTCGAAGGTCGGCTCTGAGACCGAGACCATGCCCGCGTTGTTCACGACGACGTCCAGCCGGTCCCACCGGCTGACCGCGGCCGCCACCGCGCCGGCCGCCGCGACCTCGTCGGTCAGGTCCCCGACGTAGCCCTCGGCCTCGAATCCGGCCGAGCGCAGTTCGCCGACCCGGTCGAAGATCCGGTCGGTGGTGGCGCAGACCAGCACGGCCGCGCCAAGTCCGGCCAGCAGCCGGGCGGAGGCGAACCCGATCCCCTCCGGGCTGCCGGCGCCGGTGATCACGGCCACCCGGCCGGACAGGTCAAACGATCCAGGAATGCTCATGTCACTCTCCAGCGCCCGTGTTCCCTGGCGCCCGTGTTCCCTGGCGCCCGTGTTCCCTGGCGCCCGTGTTCCCTGGCGCCCGTTGCTCTCCCAGCGAGCCCCAGCGCCCGCTCAGCCCGCCGCGACCTCGTCCAGCGCCCCGGCGAACGCGTCGGCGACCCGGGCGATCTCGGCCTCGGTGATCACGAACGGCGGCGAGACCTGCAGCGCGACTCCGCGCAGCAGTCGGGTCAGCACGCCGCGATCGCGGATCGCGGCCACCAGCCGCTGCCCGATCCCGGGATCGGCGGCGCGTGCGTCCTCGGCGATCTCTACCGCGGCGAGCAGGCCGGTTCCGGCCCGCACCTCGCCCACCAGCGGGTGCCCGGCGAGCGGCGCGACCGCGGCGGCGAGCACCGGCTCGAGCGCGGCGACCCGCGCGACAAGCTGCTCCCGCTCGATCAGTTCCAGGTTGGCCAGCGCCACCGCCGCGGCGGCCGGGTGCCCGGAGTAGGTGTAGCCGTGCCGGAACACCTCGGTCGCGCCCTCCCGCCAGAACGGGTCGGCCACCCGCTGCGACACGATCACCGCGCCGATCGGCAGGTACCCGGAGCTGAGGCCCTTGGCGCTGGTGATCAGGTCCGGATCGAGGCCGAACCGGCCGCTGGCGAACCACTGGCCGGTCCGGCCATACCCGGTGACGACCTCGTCGGCCACGAACAGCACGCCGTGCCTGCGGCAGATCTCCCGCACCGCGCTCAGGTAGCCCTCCGGCGGCGGATACACCCCGCCGGCGCCGATCACCGGCTCGCAGAAGAACGCGGCGACCTTGCCCTCCCCGAGCGACTCGATCGTCTTCTCCAGCGCCTCGGCGTCGTCCCAGGGAACCTGGTCCACCTGGCCGACCAGCGGCGTGTAGGTCTGGGTGAGCAGCGGGATGCCGCCGAGCGAAGTGCCGTAGGCGTTCATGCCGTGGTAGGCGTGACTCCGGGAGATGATCACCTGCCGGTCGGGCTCCCCGACCGCCCGCCAGTAGGCGCGGACCAGCTTCGCCGCGGTGTCGACGGCATCCGACCCGCCGCCCGGGGTGAGGAACACCTTCGCGTCCGCGATCGGCGCGATCTCGGCGACCTTCCTGGTCAGCGCGTCGGCCGGCGGGTTGGAGTAGTACTCGAAGGTCTGGAACCCGGCCAGCGCGCGCATCTGGTCCGCCGCCGCGTCGGCAAGCTCGGTCCGGCCGTATCCGACGTTGCAGTACCACAGGCTGGCCAGCGCGTCGAGGTACTCCCGGCCGTCCGCGTCCACGACCGTGGAGCCGTGACCGCCCACGATCATGATCTGGTGACCGGCCAGTGTCGACATGTTGGCAAACGGGTTCCACATAGCGGTGCCGCTCGCCGGGTCCGTCTGGCCCATGGTGTTTGTCCCCTCGCGTCGTTCGGTGTCCCCCTAACCTACTGGCTGCCCGGCTCGTCGGCCGCACCGTCCCCGGGCCCCGCGGATCGGCTACCGTCGGCGCCATGGCCGATGCCATCACCACCAGTCGCGCCGACGCCTCCGGCAGTGCCCGCGCCCCGGTCTGGGTGGTGGCAGGCCCGCCGGGGGCGGGCAAGTCCACGGTCGCCGACCTGCTCGCCGCGGCGCTCTTCCCGCCGCCCGCGCTGCTGGACAAGGACACTATGTACGGCTCGTTCGTGGCGGCGGCCGGCCGCCCGCCGGGTGAGCGCGAGGGTCCGTGGTACGACGAGCACGTCAAGGCGCATGAGTACGCGGGGATGACGGACACCGCGCGGCAGATCCGCTCGCACGGCTGCCCGGTCCTGCTGTGCGGGCCGTTCACCCAGCAGATTCAGTCCGCCGGCCGCTGGCGGGACTGGGTGGACGCCCTGGGCGGCGAACCGGTCCGGCTGGTCTGGGTCAGGTCCGACGCCGCGACCCTGCGGAGCAGGCTGATCGCCCGCGGTTCGCCGCGCGACACGGCAAAGCTCGCCGACTTCGACGCGTTCACGGCCCGGATGCGACTGGACGCCAGGCCGACCGTGCCGCACCTGGAAGTCGACAACCGGGCCGGGGCCGCCGAGTCGCTGCCGGCCCAGGTCGCCCGGCTGGCGGATCAGTTCGGCCGTCCGCCGGCCCGGCCGGGCGAAGACGCCTAGCGCCCCGACGGCGCACCCGGATCCTGCTCCGTGCCCGCGGCGCACCCGGCACCTCAAGAGCACCGTGATCGAACGTACTTTTGAGTATCGAACACAGTTTTGATTCCCGGCGTAAACTGGCGTCATGACGACAACATTCCAGGGCAGCCTGCTCGATGCGAACGAGGACGCCGGGCTTGGCGATCTGTCCGGAGCCCGGCGGATCACGCTCGACCGCGGCGCCTGGGTGGACCTGCTGCCCGGGTGGGTGCCGGGCGCCGACCGGCTGTTCGAGCGGCTGCTGACCGCGGTGCCCTGGCGGGCCGAGCGGCGGCCGATGTATGACCGGGTGCTCGCCGTTCCGCGCCTGCTCAGCTTCTACGGGGCCGGCCTGGCGCTGCCGGACCCGGCCCTGGCCGAGATGATGACCGCGCTCGATGCCCGGTACCGGCCCGAGCTTGGCGAGTCGCTCCGCACCGCCGGACTGTGCCTGTACCGGGACGGCCGGGACAGCGTCGCCTGGCACGGCGACACCTCCGGCCGCCGGGTGCCGCAGACCGTCGTGGCGATCGTCTCGCTCGGCACCCCGCGGACGCTGTCGCTGCGCCCCCGGGGCGGCGGCCCGGCACTGCGTTACCCGGTCGGTCACGGCGACCTGCTGGTGATGGGCGGCACCTGCCAGCGCACCTGGGAGCACGCGGTACTGAAGACCGCCCGGCCGACCGGCCCGCGGATCAGCGTGCAGTTCCGGCCGGATGGAGTCCGCTAGCCAGGGCGCGCGCCCAGTGCGATCTGGCGGTCAGCGGCCGTAGAACCGCGGCACGCGACGCTCCGCCGAGGCCCGCACTCCCTCGGCGAAGTCCGCCGTCTGCCACAGCCGGTCCTGCTCGGCAAGCTCGTGGTCGGTGGCCGCCCGTACCCGCTCGGCCAGGCCCGCGCGCATGGTCTCCCTGATGGAGCGGATCGCCAGCGGCGCCGACATCACGATCTCGGCCGCCAGGTCCCGCGCCGCCGCTCGGACGTCGCCGTCCTCGGCGAACCGGTCGGCCAGGCCGATCTGGACCGCCTCCGCGCCGCCGATCCGCCGGCCGGTGTACAGCATGTCCATCGCCCGCTGCTGGCCGACGATGGCCGGCAGCGTGACGGTGAGCCCGAACCCGTGGTGCAGGCCGATCCGCGCGAAGTTGGCAACGAACCTGGCCTGCGGCCCGGCCACCCGGAAGTCGGCGGAGCAGGCCAGGCCGAGGCCCCCGCCGACCGCGGTGCCCTGCACGGCTGCCACCACCGGCAGCCGGGCCTGGAACAGCCGCACCGCCTCGTCGTAGATCTCCCGCGCGCCGTGCGCCGCCGCGAGCGGACTGGCCTGCTCGGACCGGCCGGTGAAGTCCGCCCCGGCGCAGAAGTGCCTGCCCTCGGAGCAGAGCACGATCGCGCGGGCCCCGGCGTCGGCGTCCAGCCAGGCATAGGCGTCGGCCAGGGCCGCGATCAGCCCGGCGTCGAAGAAGTTATCCGGTGGCCGCCGGATCTCGGCGGTCGCCACCAGATCCTCTCCGACGGAGACCGCCACGTCCCCGAAGGCCTTCCGTACCTGTTCGCTGCGCACGCTCGTCATTATCCCGTTGCCGGCCCCGTTCGCTGCGCGCGGCGGCCGGTTCGGCGAAGATAGACCCCTATGGTCGTCAGCCTGATCCATCTGCACGCCGTTGCCCTGTGGGCCAGGGGCAAGGGCCTGGAGATCGTGCTCCTGATTACCGGGGCGCTGCTGCTCACCAGGTTCGCGAACTGGCTGGGGAACAAGATCACCGCCCGGATCGACGCTCAGGCGCGGGAATCCGACGCCCTGGTCAGGTCCGAGGCGTCCAAGCACCGGCACGCCCTGGCCCAGGTGATCACCTGGGTGACGCTGGTGGTGATCTACTGCGCGACCGCGGTCGCGGTCGCCGCCAGGCTCGGCGTGCCGCTGTCCGGCCTGATCGCGCCGGCCGCCGTGCTCGGCGTCGCGCTGGGGTTCGGCGCGCAGCGGATCGTGCAGGACGTGCTGGCCGGCTTCTTCATCATCACCGAGCGCCAGTACGGTTTCGGCGACCTGGTCCGGCTGGCGGTGCCGAGCACGACCGAGGTCACCATCGGCACGGTCGAGGACGTGACCTTGCGGATCACCACCATCCGGACCGCCGACGGGGAGGTGATCACCACCCCGAACGGCCAGATCACCCAGGTCACCAACCTGTCCAGGGACTGGGCCCGGGCCGTCGTGGATGTGCCGGTGCCGGCCGCCGTGGACGTCAACCACGTCACCGAGTTGCTGCGGCAGGTCGGTGAGGACGCCTACCGGGACGGCGCGCTGAGCCCGCTGCTGCTGGACACGCCGGCCGTGATGGGCGTGCAGTCCATCGACGTGGACCACTTCCAGGTCCGCCTGGTGGCCAGGACGCTGCCCGGCAAGCAGTTCGACGTCGGCCAGATCCTGCGCAGCCGGGTGGCCGCCGTGTTCCTGAAGGAGGGCATCAACGTGCCCACCGGGCTGGACACCGCCGATCCGAGCGGGACCGCGTGATGGGCCGGATCCGCACCTCGACCTGGGTGCTCATCGCGATCTTCCTGATCACGCTGGCCGCCTATGTCTGGCTGAAGCCCGATCCTGCGGCGGGGCAGAGCACCCCGGCAGGCCCGGTGAGCACCGCGCCGGCGCCGGCCAGGCAGACCCAGCCGGCGCCTACCCGGCCGCGGCCGTCGCCGTCTCGATCCGCGCATCACAGGCAGCGGCACCCGCGACCGTCCCCGTCGGCAACCCCGTCGGCGTCGGCCACGAAGTCCCGCACGCCGACGCCGAGTCCGTCACCGACCCCGAGCAGGACTCCGGTGCCGAGCCCGTCACCGAGCCCGGCACCGAGTTCCTGACCCGCCGGGTTCGGTGACCCGCCGGGGCCGCGGCGCGCTACCTGTGCCCGCCGTGGCTCTTGGCGCCGACAGTCACGGTCAGCGACACCGTGTGCGGATCGATCAGCTGGCCCGCGTCGGTGCTGCTGAAGGTCACGTCCCGTGCGACGAACGTGATCGTGTAGGTGCCTGCGGTCACGGTGCTCTTCGCGCCCTTGCCGCTGCCCCAGTTGTAGCCGTACACCACCGCGCCGGTCGCGTTGATCTCGGCGGTCGCCGGGGTCCCCGGCGCGACCACATAGGTGCCGTTGGCGTTGCGGATGCTGAACGTCGTCCCGGCGGCCCACACCCGCACCGTGCTGAACGCCACCCGCGTGCCGGTCGTGCCGTAGGTGGAGTTCCGGTCCGCCAGGGTCGGCGTCAGGTTCACCACCGTGTAGCCGGTCATCGGCCCGGTCGTCGGAGCGTACGTGAACGCCATCTCCACCCGGATCGGCGTGCCCGCCTTCAGCGGCGCCCCGGTCAGGTTGTCGCCCCATTCGGCCGCGACGGCGAGGTCACCGGCCGGCGCGATCCCGCACTGCGCCTGCCAGGTTGCCTTGCCCTGGATGAAATAGGTGACGCCGTCGTAGACGGCCGTCGTCCCGATGGGATCCGTTGGCCCGCCCGGGCAGGTCA
>JAJYTW010000126.1 GCA_021792855.1 Actinomycetes bacterium | reverse complement strand
CCCGATCTCGTCGCCGTAGTACATCACCGGCGAGCCGGGCAGCGACAGCAGCAGCGCGGTGAACAGCTCAAGCTGGTTCCGGTCGTTGTCGAGCAGCGGCGCGAGCCGGCGCCGGATCCCGATGTTCGCCTTCATCTTCGGGTCCTTGGCGTACTCGGCGTACATGTAGTCCCGCTCGTCGTCGGCGACCATCTCCAGCGTCAGTTCGTCGTGATTGCGCAGGAAGATGCCCCACTGGCAGCCGGACGGGATCGGCGGGGTGGTGGCCAGGATCTGCGAGATCGGGTACCGCTGCTCGCGCCGGACGGCCATGAAGATCCGGGGCATCAGCGGGAAGTGGAACGCCATGTGGCACTCGTCGCCGCCGACCGAGGCGTCGCCGAAGTACTGGACCACGTCGTCGGGCCACTGGTTGGCCTCGGCCAGCAGCACCCGGTCGGGGTAGAGCCGGTCCACCTCGGCCCTGATCCGCTTCAGGTACTCGTGCGTCTCCTTCAGGTTCTCGCAGTTGGTGCCCTCCCGCTCGTACAGGTACGGGACCGCGTCCAGCCGGAACCCGTCGATGCCGAGGTCCAGCCAGAACCGCAGCACCTCGATCATCGCGTCCTGGACCCTGGGGTTGTCGTAGTTCAGGTCGGGCTGGTGGGAGAAGAACCGGTGCCAGTAGTACTGGCCGCGGACCGGGTCGTAGCTCCAGTTCGACTGCTCGGTGTCGACGAAGATGATCCGCGCGTCCGGGTAGCCGCTGTCCGCGTCGGCCCAGACGTAGAAATCGCCGTACGGGCCGTCCGGGTCGGACCGGGAGGCCTGGAACCACGGATGAGCGTCGCTGGTGTGGTTCATGACGAGGTCGGCGATCACCCGGATGCCGCGGGCGTGCGCCGCCTCGACCAGTTCCACGAAGTCGCCGATGGTCCCGAACTCCGGCAGGATCGCCATGAAGTCCGCGATGTCGTAGCCGCCGTCCCGCAGTGGCGAGGCGTAGATGGGCAGCAGCCAGATGCAGTCGATGCCAAGCCACTGGAGGTAGTCCAGCTTGGCGGTCAGGCCGCGCAGATCACCGGTGCCGTCGCCGTTGGAGTCGGCGAAGCCGCGGACCAGCACCTCGTAGAAGACCGCGTGCTTGAACCACTGCGGGTTGCGCGGCTGGTCGAAGGAGAACGAGTCCGGCACCGGGTCGGCGGCGGATGCCGGGCTGACCAGGAATCCGGGAGCCGATCCCGGGGCCTCCTGCGGCGCTGATGGCGGCTGCATGGCCACTGCCAAATCTCCTGAGGTGAACGTCACGGCGCCGGCCTGCGCCGCTCATGGTGGTGGCGGTGTGGTGCGGGCATCGCGTCGTGCTAGCGGGTGCCGGCGACCCGGAAGATGTGCGCTGCCGCGCGACTCGGGTCCAGGCGTACATAGTTTGCCTTCCCCCACTGATAGGACTCGCCGGTGAGTTCATCGGTCACGGTGAATCCGGCGTCGACGTCGATGCCCAACGCGTCCCCGTCCAGCCAGACTGTAGTCTCGCGGGCCTGGCTCGGGTTCAGATTGACGACGACGATGACCGTATCGGGGCCGTCCGGCCCGTCGGCGATCCGCTTGGAGAAGCACAGGAAGTCGTCCTGGTCGGGGTAATGAAAGCGCAGGTTGCGTAGCTGCTGAAGGGCCGGATGCGCGCGGCGGATCTCGTTCAGGCGGCTGATGTACGGCGCGATCCCGAGGCCCACCCGTGCCGCCAGGGCCCAGTCGCGCGGCCGGTACTCATACTTCTCCGAGTTCAGGTACTCCTCGCTGCCCGGCCGCAGCGGCGTGTTCTCGCACAACTCGTAGCCGGAGTAGACGCCCCAGGTCGGGGCGAGCATGGCCGCGAGCGTGGCCCGCACCTTGAACGCGGGCGGGCCGGCGTGCTGAAGATAGCCGCTCAGGATGTCGGGGGTGTTCACGAAGAAGTTCGGCCGCATGGACGCCGACGCCGGCCCCGACAGTTCGGTGAGGTACTCGGTTAGCTCGGCGGCGGAGTTGCGCCAGGTGAAATAGGTATAGGACTGGTGGAATCCGACCTTCGCCAGGGCGTGCATCATGGCCGGCCTGGTGAACGCCTCGGCCAGGAACAGCACGTCCGGGTCGGTGGCGGCGACCTCGGCGAGCAGCCGCTCCCAGAACGGCAGCGGCTTGGTGTGCGGGTTGTCCACCCGGAAGATCCGCACGCCGTGGCTCATCCAGTGCCGGACCACCCGGAGCACCTCGGCGTAGATCCCGGCCGGATCGTTGTCGAAGTTCAGCGGGTAGATGTCCTGGTACTTCTTGGGCGGGTTCTCCGCGTAGGCGATGGTCCCGTCGGCCCTGGTCGTGAACCATTCCGGGTGCGAGGTCACCCACGGGTGGTCGGGGGACGCCTGCAGCGCCAGATCGAGCGCGATCTCGAGGCCGAGTTCACCGGCCCGGGCCACGAAGGCGTCGAAGTCGCCGATCGTGCCCAGGTCCGGGTGGATCGCGTCATGGCCGCCGGCTGGCGACCCGATCGCCCACGGCGACCCCGGGTCGCCCGGACCGGCCGCCAGCGCGTTGTTCCTGCCCTTCCGCGCGGTGCTGCCGATCGGGTGGATCGGCGGCAGGTAGACCACGTCGAAGCCCATGGCCGCGACGTCGTCTAGCCGCCGGGCCGCCGTTCGCAGCGTCCCGGACACCGGAAGCTCCCGCCCCGATGGATCCACCCTGGCGCCCTCGGACCGGGGGAAGAACTCGTACCACGACCCGAACAGCGCCCGCTGCCGGTGCACGATCAGCGGGAACCAGGCCGACCGGGTGGTCAGGTCCCGGAGCGGGAAGTCCGCGAGCGCCGCCGTGACCTCCGGCGCGAACGCGGCCGCGAGTCGGTCCACCGGCGGCAGGCTGGCATCCCGCAGCGTCGAAGCGACCTGCCGGTAACCGGCCGCGGCCCGCAGTGCGGCCGGATCGGCGCCGACGCGCGCCTGGGCCGCTGCCCTGGCCGGTCGGGCCCGGCCAGGGGACCGGTCCTTGCCGGTCCTGGCCCCGGCCCTCGTGCGAGCCTGCGCCGCCGGTGTGGTCCGCGCGGCCGCCTGGGCCGCCCGGGTGACCTGCCGCGCCGCACGGTCGAACAGCAGTGCGCCCTCGGCGAGCATGAGATCGACGTCCTGGCCGATCGGCACCTTGATCGCGGCGTCGTGCCGCCAGTGCGCGATCGGGTCGCCCCAGGCCAGCACCCGGAACTGCCAGCGCCCCTGCGAATCCGGGGTGACGTCGGCGCCGTACCGGTCGGTTCCCGGGGCGAGTTCGCGCATCGGCGTCAGCGGGCCGGCCAGCCCGGATGGCGCCCGCAGCAGCACGCCGGCCCCGAGCATCTCGTGTCCCTCGCGGAACACGGTGGCGGTGACCTGCACGGCCTCGCCGGGAACCGCCTTCGCCGGGCGCCGGCCGCAGTCCAGGACAGGCTGGATGTCGAGAATGGGAATCCTGCCAATCACCACCGAAAGGTACCCTGCCGGGCCCGCTGCCATGCACCGGGACACGCTCTGGATCCGGCCGATCGGCTGGCCAGGCGCGCGGCCGGCCAGGCGGCCATCTTGGCGGGTGGAGGTGCCGGTAGTGCCGAACTCGGGTTAGTGTCACTCAGCGTGAGAGCTATCCGCAGGTTCACCATCCGTCCCGCGCTGCCCGAGCCGCTGGCGCCGCTGCGCACCCTGATGCTCAACCTGCGCTGGTCCTGGCACGAGCCGGTCCGCGCGCTGTTCGCCGAGATCGACGCGGACGCCTGGGAGGCGTCCGGCCGCGATCCGGCGAAGATGCTCGCGCTGGTCCCGTTGCAGCGCCTGGCCGACCTCGCTGCCGACCAGGACTTCTTGCGCCGCCTGGACGACGCGGTCAGGGAACTCCAGGAGTACCTGACCGGCCCGCGCTGGTACCAGCTTTCCGGCCTGGCCGCGGACGGCCCGGCGGCGGTCGCCTACTTCTCGCCCGAGTACGGCATCACCGCGACGCTGCCGCAGTACTCGGGTGGTCTCGGCATCCTGGCCGGAGACCACCTGAAGTCCGCAAGCGACCTGGGCCTGCCGCTGATCGGGGTCGGCCTGCTGTACCGGCACGGCTACTTCACCCAGTCGCTGTCGGCCGAGGGCTGGCAGTCCGAGCGCTACCCGGCCAGCGACCCGGCGGGGCTGCCGATCGCGCTGCTGCGCGACCGGGTCGGCGCCCCGGCCACGGTCAGCGTCGGCCTGCCCGGCGCCACGCTGACCGCCCATGTCTGGGTGGCGCAGGTCGGGCGCGTCCCGCTGCTGCTGCTCGACTCCTACACCGAGGCCAACGACGCGCTGCTGCGCGAGGTGACCGACCGGCTATACGGCGGCGGCAGCGATCACCGGCTGCGCCAGGAACTGCTGCTCGGCATCGGCGGCGTCCGGGCGGTCCGGCAGTACTGCGCGATCACCGGGCATCCGGAACCCGAGGTCTTCCACACCAACGAGGGGCACGCCGGCTTCCTCGGGGTCGAGCGGATCAGGGAGTACCTCGCGGCCGGCGCCGACCTGCCCCAGGCGGTCGAGCTGACCAGGGCGGGAACGGTGTTCACCACGCACACCCCGGTGCCCGCCGGGATCGACCGGTTCGACCGTGGCCTGATCGAGTGGCAGTTCGGCTCCGGCGGCGGCGAGACCGGGCTGCCGGTGGAGCGGGTGCTCGGCTTCGGGGCGGAGACCTACCCGGGCGGGAACCCGGAGGTCTTCAACATGGCCGTGATGGGAATGCGGCTGGCCCAGCGGGTCAACGGGGTGAGCACCCTGCACGGCGCGGTCAGCCGGTCCATGTTCACCGGCCTCTGGCCGGGATTCGACACCGACGAGGTTCCGATCGGCTCGATCACCAACGGCGTGCACGGGCCAAGCTGGGTGGCATCCGAGGTGCTGGACATCGCGCAATGCGGTCACCCGGCCGGCGCCGCGGACTGGCTCGGCGATGACGCCGCCGCCTGGGACGCGGTGGCCGCCGACCCGGCCCGGATCTTCCAGATCCGGCGGCTGCTCCGGGCCCGGCTGGTGGCCGAGGCCAGGGACCGGCTGCGAGCGTCCTGGCAGCAGCGCGGTGCGTCCGAGGCGGAACTCGCCTGGATCTCGAACGCGCTCGACGAGAACGTCCTGACCATCGGATTCGCGCGCCGGGTGCCGTCGTACAAGCGGCTGACCATGATGCTGCGCAACCCGGACCGGCTCAGGGCGCTGCTGCTCGACCCGGACCGGCCGGTGCAGTTCGTCATCGCCGGGAAGGCGCACCCGGCCGACGATGGCGGCAAAGCGCTGATCCAGGAGATGGTGCGGTTCACCGACGATCCCGAGGTCCGGCACCGGATCGTGTTCCTGCCGGACTATGACATGGCGCTGGCGAGCGTCCTGGTTCAGGGCTGCGACGTGTGGCTGAACAATCCGCTCCGGCCGCTCGAGGCGTGCGGCACCTCCGGCATGAAGGCAGCGCTGAACGGCGCCCTGAACGTCTCGGTGCTTGACGGCTGGTGGGACGAGTGGTTCGACGGCGAGAACGGCTGGGCGATCCCGTCCGCCGACTCGGTCAGCGATCCGGACCGGCGCGACGACGTCGAGGCGGCCGCGCTGTACGACCTGCTCGGCGGTTCGGTCGCACCGATGTTCTACGACCGCGGCGCGGATGGCCTGCCCCGCAGGTGGCTGGAGATGATCGCGCATACCCTGCGCACGCTCGGTCCGAAAGCGCAGGCGACCAGGATGGTCCGGCAGTACGCCGCCGACCTGTACCTGCCCGCGACCCGGGCCTCCCGGGCGCTGACCGCCGCGGCGAGCGCGCCGTTCGCCGGGGCCGCGGACCTCGCGGCCTGGAAGGAGCGGGTCAGCCGGGCCTGGCCGGGCGTGCGGGTCGACCTGGTGGAGGGCGATGACGGCGACCAGAGTCCCGGCGCCAAGCTGGCCATCCGGGCCGGCGTGGTGCTCGGCGAACTCACCCCGGAGGACGTCCGGGTCGAGGTGGTCTACGGCCGGGCCGGAGACGACGATCAGATCAGTGACCCGGCGTGCGCGGAACTGCGCCTGGAGTCTGCCCCGGCCCCGGGTTCTACCGCCTGGTATGTCGGGGAGGCGGTGCTCGGCCAGCCCGGGCCGTTCGGTTACACGGTCCGGGTGCTGCCCAGGCACGCCCTGCTGGCCAGTCCGGCGGAGATGGGGCTGATCACGCTGCCGGATGGCCCGAGCGCGATGGTCAGCGGGGACTTGCGCTAGCTCCGGCATGTCGCGACGCGCCGGATCGCACCCGGCGTCCCGGTTCGCCGCCCGGCGTGTCGCGGGGTCCTGGTTCGCCGCCCGGCGTGTCGCGTTCCCGCCGATTCGCGGCGTCGCCCCGCGGTCACACCGATCGGCCGGCGAAATGGTTTTCAGGCAATAAGCCGCGCTCGGATGTAAACCCTCCGCAGCTGCGTGTCGTCTTCCAGATGCGGCATCTAACCTGCCAGCGAAATTTGTTGCCTAGCCGGCCCGAACGCAAGCAAAGTCCAGGGACTTGTGACATCCTGTGATTCGACGACTTCAATGAGTAGTGACAACATTGGTCACTGTCCGTCACCGGGTCATCACCATCAAGGTACGAGAGGATTGGCGAAAGTGAGAACTCAGATCAAGCCGGACAACAGGCTCCTCACCCCGGCCGAGGTCGCTGCCATGCTTCGGGTGGACCCGAAGACCGTGACCAGGTGGGCGCGCGGCGGCAAGCTCTCCTCCATCCGGACTCCCGGCGGGCACCGCCGGTACAGCGAGACCGAGGTGCGCGGCTTCCTGAACAGCTGGCAGGGGGTCAACATCCCGCGCGCGGTCGGCGAGTGACGCTGGCGAAAACCCCGAGGTTCGCCAGCGCAGGGCCCGCCCGGTTACGCCGGGCGGGCCCTTTCTCGTCCGGCCCCATGTCGCCGCGCCCGTGCCGCCGGGCCCATGCCGCCCGCCCCGCCGGGGCCGCCTGGTGCGGCCGGCCGGGACTGCGTAGGATCACGCTCGCGGGCCGGCACCCCGCACAGGAAGTGACGGGCGGCGCCGCGCGGCCTTGCCGCGGCGGGCCCACGCAGCGGGCGGAGGACGCAGATGGGCGAGTTCGTACGGGTGGAGATCGACGCGGCGATTGCCACGATCCGGCTCGACCGCCCGCCGATGAACGCACTCAACGCCCAGGTCCAGTCGGAGGTCGCGGCAGCGGCGGCCCAGGTCTCGGACGACCCGCAGGTCCGCGCCGTCATCATCTACGGCGGCGAGAAGGTGTTCGCCGCAGGCGCCGACATCAAGGAGATGGCGGAGGCAAGCTACGCCGACATGGCCGCGGACAGCAGGCGACTGCAGGACTCGTTCACCGCCGTGGCCAGGATCGGCAAGCCGGTGGTAGCGGCCATCACCGGGTACGCGCTCGGTGGCGGCCTGGAACTCGCGCTCTGCGCCGACTTCCGGGTGGCCGGGGAGAGCGCGAAGGTTGGTCAGCCCGAGATCCTGCTCGGCATCATCCCAGGCGCGGGCGGCACGCAGCGGCTGCCCCGGCTGGTCGGGCCGGCCAGGGCCAAGGACATCGTGTTCAGCGGCCGGTTCGTCGGCGCGCCGGAGGCGCTGGCGATCGGCCTGGTCGATGTGGTCGTGCCGGACGCCGAGGTGTACCAGGCCGCCAGGGACCTGGTCGGCCGGTACGCGTCCGGTCCGGCGGTCGCGCTGCGCGCGGCCAAGCAGGCGATCGACGCCGGACTCGAGGTGGACCTGGCCACCGGCCTGGAAATCGAGCGGCTGCACTTCGCCGGCCTGTTCGCGACCGAGGACCAGCGCGCGGGTATGCGCAGCTTCATAGAGAATGGACCGGGGAAGGCGACGTTCGCCGGGCGGTAACGGCGCCGGCGGCGACCCGCCGAGCGCGGGCGGACCGGCCGCGCGAACGATCACGATGCTCCGAACGGGAACGAGATGACGCAGGATAGCGACGGCGCGCAGGCCGGTGACAGCCTCTCGCTGGAGATGGTTGCCGCCGCGCTGCGGGCGGATAGCTCGGACATCGCCATCTACGCCAGCGTCCTGACCCAGTCGCTGGGCGAGTCCCTGCCGCCAGGGTGCGTCAGCGTGGAGCGGTCCCGATCGATGGCCGACCGGATGCAGAACCGCCCGGGCACGGTGACCAGGATCGTGGTGCGTCTCGGCGAGAAGACGCTGACGCTGGGCACCCAGCGCGGCGCGCCAGTAGCCGAGATCTGTCACGAGGTCCGCGGCATCGTGCTGTCCAGAACAACCGTGCCGATCGCGCAGTGGGCGGCCGAGCTTGCCGCGAGCCTGGTTAGCTATGCGGAGCAGAACGCCGCGGCGGCCGACGCGCTCCGGCGGCTAGTGGCCGGCGAATAGGGGACGCTGACATGCACCAGGCATACGGGCTGGCCCTGGTGACCGGGGCGTCCAGCGGCATCGGCGAGCACATCGCCCGGGCCGCCGCGGCCGACGGCACCGATCTGGTCATCGTGGCGCGCCGGGCCGACCGGCTTGAGCGGCTGGCCAAGGCGCTCACGATCGCCTACCAGGTCCGGGTCGAGGTGCTGCCCGCCGACCTGCTCACCGAGTCCGGAGTCGCGGCCGTACTGGCCAGGCTGGCCGATCCGGACCGGCCGGTCGAGCTTGTGGTGAACAACGCGGGCTTCGGCATCGGCGGCAGGTTTGCCGACCTGACCGAGGCCGAGGCGGTGAGCCAGATCGGCCTGAACGTCGTCGCCCTGGTCAGGATCACTCGGGCCGCGCTGCCCGCGATGCTGGCCGCCGGGCACGGCGGGATACTCAATGTCTCCTCGGTCGCCGGGTTCGTGGCACCGCCGGATTCGGCCATCTACAGCGCCACTAAGGCCTTCGTCACCTCGTTCAGCGAGAGCCTGCACGCAGAGGTGCGGGGCAGCGGGGTGCACGTGACGGCGCTGTGCCCGGGATTCACCAGGACAGAGTTCCATGCCGCCTCGGCCGAACCGCCCGGCGTGCCCGGCTTCGCCTGGCTTGACGCGGGCCAGGTGGCCAGGGCCGGGCTGGACGCCGTCGCGGCCGGCCGCCCGCTCAGCATCCCCGGGATCCAGTACCAGGCCGTGACCGGACTGGTGAAGCTCCTGCCGCGACGGGCCATCCGGGCCGTCCTGTCACCGTCCAGGCGACGGTAACCGCGCGCCAGCGGCGGTACATCTGCGGCGCCTGCGCCGGGTACACCCCGATCCGTAAGCTAAGGGGGCATGAGGGTGCAGGACCGCACGCCGGATCGCCTCGGGCCGTACCGCGTGATCCGCCGGCTGGGCGAGGGCGGCATGGGGGTCGTGTACCTGGCCGCTGATGCCGCCGAGCGCCCGGTGGCCGTGAAGGCGCTGCGGCCCGCCCTGGCGCAGGACGAGAGCGCCCGGCGGCGACTGGCCCGCGAGGTCGCAGCCATGCGACTGGTGCGCAGCAGGTACGTCGCCGAGGTGATCGACGCCGAACTCGGCCGCGACGTGCCATACATCGTCACCAGGTACGTGCCAGGTCTCACCCTGGACGCCGTCGTGAGCGCCGGCGGTCCGCTGACCGGGCAGGCCCTCGCCAGGGTCGCCCGCGGCCTGGCGCACGCCCTGGCCGCCGTGCACGAGGCCGGCGTGGTGCATCGCGACCTCAAGCCGGCCAACGTGATGATCTCCGATGGCGAGCCTGTGGTGATCGACTTCGGGATCGCCCAGCTTGCCGAGACGACCAGGCTGACCATGACCGGGATGTTCATGGGCACACCCGGCTACCTGGCGCCCGAGGTGATCGAGGGCAACCACTCCAGCCCGGCCTCCGATGTGCATTCCTGGGGCGCGACCGTGGCGTATGCCGCGACCGGCCGGCCGCCCTTCGGCGCCGGGTCGGTCGAGACCGTCTTCTACCGGATCATGCACGGCCAGCCCGATCTGGACATGCTGCCGGTGCCGCTTCGCTCCCCGGTCGGCCGCGCTCTGTCCAGGGATCCGTCGCTCCGGCCGTCGGCGGCCGAACTCGCCGCGCTGGCGGACGCTCTGGACGCGGAGTCACTGGTTCCCGGTCCGTCGTCGGCCGTCGGCGGTCCGGCGATGCCTGGCGGTGCGGCGGTGCCTGGCGGTCCGGCGGTGGCCCTGGGCGCTCTGCCGCAGACCGTCGTCAGCCCGTCGGAATGGCCGGCGCCGCCGCACTCCACCATGCCGCTCACCACGACTGGCTCGGTCGGCCCGCAGGATCTGCGGGACCTGCTCCCGCCAGTGCGGTACGCGCCGGCGGGGGCCGGTGCCCCCGACGGTGGCACCGCTGTCCCGCCGGATGGCGCATGGCCCGCTGGTGCCTGGCCCGATGGCTCCTGGGCGGGCGGTGCCTGGCCGGGCGCCGCCGCGGGCGGCGGCCAGGGTCCCGGCCGGTCCGGCGCGGCCACCCTCGGCCCGTCCGGACCCGGGGCGGCTGGCCCGGACGGCACCATGCTGGCGCCGGTGCCGCTGCCTGCGGGGGCCGGCCGGGCACCGGCCGGCCCCGGGCGGCCCGGCACCTGGGCCGGCGGCGCCGGACCGGGTCAGGACGCGATTGTCCCGCCTGCGGCCGCGCCCCGCCCGGTGACGGCCTGGAGTCCGCTGGTGCTCGCCGTTATCGCCATGCTGGTCGCGGCGTCCGTGCTGGCGCCGCTTGCCGGGACTGCGGCCGCGCTGGCCGTGCTGGTCGCGGTCCGGGCGGCGGGGATCACGGCGCGGCAGCTTGCCAGGCGGCGGGACGGCGAGACCAGCAGGGCCGGGCGGGCCGTGGTGGGCGTGGCACTCTACCCGCTGGCGCTGGTCCGGTCGCTGATCCGAACGGCGCTGCTCGCGCCGGTCGCCGCGCTCGCGTTCGCGATCGCGGCCGGCGCCACGGTGGTGGTCATGGCCAGCCATCCGCTGCCGCACGCGGTGGCGCTCGGGGCCGGGGCGCTGGTCGCTGTGGTCGGCCTCGGCCCGGGTTCGGCGGGTAGCCGCAGGGCCCTGGCGGGCGCGTTCACCGCGGTGGCCCGGACCAGGGCCCAGCGCGCCGTCGCCTATGCCGGGATGGCGGCGCTGGCGGCCTGGGCGATCACGACGGCCTGGTACCTGCCGAGTGACTACTGGCCGATCGGCAACCCGCACGCTCAGCTGATTCACCTGCCGACCGTCCGCTCGGTACTGACCGGAATCCGGCTCAGCCTGCTCCGGCTGGCCCATCGATTTGGCCTGTGACGGGCAGCCCGGGCTAGCGGCGGTCGGGGCCGGCCGGGCGGCTTCCCGGCGGGCCAGGCCTGCCTGGCTCCGGCGGGGCACAGCGCTGATCCTCGGGAAGCTCGGGCCGGGCCAGACCGAGCGCCATGACCTCGTTCGCGAGCCTGATCCTGCGGTTCAGCCCCTCGGGAATCTTGAACTTGCTGTAGAGCCGGAGCAGGTGCTGCTTGACGGCGGCCTCGGTGACCACAAGTTCGGCGGCGATCTGCCTGGCGGTGGCTGGCGCCACGAAGGCGTCATCGCTCATCGCCGGGCGGCACAGCGCGGCGATGACGTCCAGTTCGCGCCTGGTCAGCTCGACCGAGACGGTCCGCGGCAGATCGGCGCCGGAGTCGCCGGAGGCGAGCAATCCGCCGATCCGGCACCGGGCCGCGCCAAAGGTGAGGACGTCACCGTCGGACAGCACCCGCCGGGCGACGAGACGTCCATTGACTCTGGTGCCGTTGCGCGATAAACCCAGATCAGCGACGTATGCGTACGGGCCGCGCCGGACGATCTCGGCGTGCAGTTGCGACACGCTCGGCTCGTCCAGCCGGACGTCGACGTGCTCGCCCCGGCCGATCGTGGTCACTTCCGGCCTGAGCGGGATCGTGACGCCGGTGCTCGATACCTGGATGTACGGGCCTTCCATGGCAGTACCTTCCCGCTCCGGAGCAGCATCCTCAGCCATACCCGGCGGCCAACCGTTTAATCAGGTCATTCCCGGCAACTCAGCGCAGGTCCGGCATGGCATTGCCGGCCGGTGCGCGGCGGCCTGTGGCTACCGTAATACGGCTGCCCTGGCCGTCCGCGGTCCGCGCGGAATCCGGGTCCGGAGCGCCTCGGCCCGGAGCGGAGCACCCCGGAGCGGCGGTGACGGGCTAACCGGACAGCGCCGGCGCGCCGCTGTGGCGGCCGGGCCAGAGCCGCGCGTCGCCGACCCGCTGCGGACCGTCATGGTCGCGACTCGCTCACCAGAGAGGATCATGAAACCCCCCGCTGGGGTGTAGAAAAGAGGGGATCCGCGCGGCTGGGGCCGCGCACTGCGGCCAGGCGATTCAAGGGACTCGGCGACGGGACGGATGGAACGGCACACTGAC
>JAJYTW010000125.1 GCA_021792855.1 Actinomycetes bacterium | reverse complement strand
GGACGACCCGGACGGCGGCCCCGGCGCCGGCACCGTGAGCGGCCCGGCCGTGCTGGCCGGCATCGGCGGCACGGACGTCGCCTATGAGCCGCGCCGGATCGCGATCGTCGGTCTGGCCTGCCGGTTCGCCGATGCCGACGATCCGGCCAGCCTGCTCGACCTGATCACGACCGGCAGGCGGGCGTTCCGCCGGATCCCGCCGTGCCGGGTTGACCTGGCCGACTACTACAGCGCGACCCCGGGCACTCCCGACGCGACCTACAGCACCCGGGCGGCCCTGATCGAGGGCTGGCGATTTGACCGCGCGGCGTTCGGCGTCTCCCCCGCGGCCTATGCCAGCGCCGATCCGGCGCACTGGCTCGCCCTGGAGACGGCGGCGCGCGCACTGGCCGCCGCAGGCTTTCCAGGCGGACGTGGCCTGCCCGCGCAGCGCACCGCCGCGTTCATCGGCAACACGCTGGCCGGCGACGTCTCACGGGCCACGTCACTGCGCCTCCGCTGGCCCTACACCCGCCGGGTGATCGCCGATGCCCTGTTCTCCTCCGGCGTCCCTGCCGACCTGGCCGGCCGCGTCCTGCGTACCGCCGCAGCCCGGTACCTGGCACCATTTCCCCAGGTCACAGCCGACACTCTGGCCGGAAGCACCCCGGGAACGATCGCAACGAGAATCGGCGCGCACCTCGGCCTGCGCGGTGGCGGGATGGCTGTCGACGCCGGCGGGGCGTCCGCGCTCGCCGCAGTCGCGTCGGCCTGCCTGGCGCTGAGTTCCGGCGACATCGACGCCGCCGTGGCCGGCGGCGTGGATCTGAGCCTCGACCCGCTGGACCTGGTCGGTCTGGCCAAGTCCGGGATGCTGGCCACCGGGGCGATGCGGATCTACGACGAGCATCCGACCGGTTTCCTGCCCGGCGAGGGGGCCGGCATGGTGCTGCTGATGCGGTCGGCCGATGCTCGGGCCGCCAGGCTCCCGGTGTATGCCGAGATTGTCGGCTGGGGCGCCGCGTCGGCCGGCCGCCCGGAGAGCCCGGACCAGCCGCGGCCGGCCGCGCCCGAGGCCGCCGGGCTGCTGCTCGGCCTGCGCCAGGCGTTCTCGATGGCCAGGATCGACCCGGCCGACGTCGGCCTGGTCGAGGGATCTGGCACCGGGGTCGCGGCGATCGACGAGGCCGAACTGACCGCCCTCGCGGCGCTGCGGGCCGGCGCGAGCGAGACAGCCGCGTTCGGTGCGATCAGCGCCAACCTTGGCCACACCCGGGCCGCCGCGGGTGCCGCCAGCCTGATCAAGGCCGTGCTCGCGATCGCCAATGGCGTGCTGCCGCCGAGCACCGGCGTCGGCGTTCCGCACCCGATGCTGCGGGACGGCCGGGCGGCACTCCGGCTGCCCTCGGTCCCTGAGCCGTGGCCGGACCGGGTCCGGCACGCATCGGTGAGCGCGCTCGGAAGCGACGGCCTCGGCGTGCACCTGGTGCTCAGGCAGCCCGCTGGCGGCTCCGGCGTCGCCGCTGGCGGCCAGTCCCGGCGCCTCGCCCGCGGCACCCGGATCCGCAGGCAGCCGGGCGGCCCCGGCCCGGCTGCCGAGCAGGCAGTTCCGGCGCCCGGCGGGTCACTCCCCGCCGCGCTCCCGGCGGCGCTCCCGGCAGCGGCCGGCTACTCGATGGACGCGCAGCATCCGGCGGCCTTCTTGTTCCAGGCGCCGGACCGGCTCGCCCTGACCTCGGTCTTGTCCAGGATCGCCGACGTCGCTCCCTGGCTGTCCGACGCCGAGCTTGGCGACCTCGCGGTCCAGCTCAGCAGGGAGGCCACCGCCGAGCCTGCCGCCCGGGTGGCGATCATCGCCGCCCGCCAGGAGCAACTCGCCCGCCGGGCCAGCGAGGCGATCACGCTGCTGCCCAGGCTGACCGGCGGGCTGCTGAAATCGGCCCCCGGCATCATCGCCGCCGACGCGGCGGACGGGCGGGTGACCCTACTGCTATCCGGTCGCCGGGCCAGTTCGGCCGACCTGCCGCAGCGCGAGCTTGCCCGGCTGATGTCCATCCTGCGCTGGCTGGACGAGCTTGGCGTCCGCGCCGACGCCGTGGTCGGCCATGGTGTCGGCGAACTGGCCGGCCTGGTCTGGGCCGGCTGCACCACCCCGGCCGACGCCCGGGCGCTGAACTCGATCCGGGCGTCGGTGCTGGCCGCCCCGGATGACTCGGCACCCGGCCAGCTCAGCGAGGCGATAGACAGGTTTGCCCGGTTCGACTTCCGGCCGCCACGGCGCCGGCTGATCTCCGGCTGCACCGGCACCGAACTGGCCGGCGCCGACCAGGTGCCGGAGATGCTCAGCGCCGAGGTCTTCGACTCCCGGCTCGGCGGCGGCGGACGACTCGCCGAGGCGGTCCGGGCCGGGGCGGTTGGCGCCACGCTGCTGCTGCAGACCAGCCAGGATCCCGACCTCCGGGAGGCCGTCGGCCAAGTCGGCAAGGTGCCAGCGGTCGCTATCGACGGGGATCCCGCGGACTCGATGGCGGTCACCCGCGCCATCGCGGCTCTGTTCGCTGCCGGGGCGATCGGCGCCCCGGCAGCGATCGCCGCGGGTCGGCCCGCCCGTCCCATCGACATCTGGCGCGAGCAGGTCTTCATCACCAACCCGTGCCAGATCCCGCTCGGCCAGACCGGCCAGCCAGCCGGTCAGGATCGGGTCCCGGCTGCACAGTCCGACGGCGGGCAGCGGGCCGGACAGCCCGGGGTAGACCGGGCCGGGCAGCCCGGCACCGGCCGCGCCACGGCCACCGGAGCCGACCAAGCCACCGGGCTCGCCACCCTCGCCAGCCTGGCCACCAGGACCGGGCCTGCGAGCTTCCCGGGAACCGTCGAGGAACCCGGCGCCGGCCAGCCGCCATCGCCCGTGCCGGTCGCCTCGGTCACCCCGTGGGCGCGCTGCTACGTCGAGCAACTGCGCCAGCCCGGACGGCCCGTCCCGGCGGCTGATCAGGATTCCTGGCGGATCCACAGCGGCGGGTGCGAATCGTTGCGGCCCGCTATCGAGACCGCCTTCAGGCACGATCCCGCTGCCCGCCGCACCCTCGCCGTGCTCGGTCCGCTGGACGCGGCGGGCACCAGCGAGGCCGCGCTGCGGGCCGCCCAGGACGCGATCGAGACCGGGATCCTGGTCGCGATCTGCGCCGGGCCGGACCTGACCGGGCTGTGGGCCAGCCTGCACGCCGAGCACCCTTCGCTCGGCATCACGGTCGTCCGCGCGCCGATGACCAGTGACGGCATCGCAGCCGCGGCGGGCGTCGCGGCTGCCGGGGCCGGCGAGTACCGGGAGCTTGCCGTCGATGCCAGCGGCGCCGTCCGGGAGCCGGTCATGGCTCCGGTGGCGGCGCCGGGCGACGGCAGCTTCCCGCTCGGGCCCGACGACGTGGTGCTGGTCAGCCGGGCAGCCGGCGCCGCCGGCCTGGCCCTCGCCCAGGTCATCGCCTGCTCCGGAGCGGCAGTCGCGATCATCGGCGGCCGGCAGGCCCGGCAGGACGAGGAGGTGATCGCGACCCTGGAGCAGCTCCGCCGGGCCGGGGCCCGGGTCAGCTACGAGGCCGTGGACACCGCGGACCGGACCGGCATGCTCGCGGCGATCCGGCGGATCGAGGGCAGGCTCGGGCCGATCACCGCGGTCGGCCACGCCGTGGCCGGCACGCCGCGGCTCCCCGTCGCCGATCTGACTGCCGCGGACCTGGACCGGCTGATCCGGGCACAGACCCTCGTGCTGGACCAGATCGTCTCCGCCGTCCGGGCCGCCGGCCGGCCTGCCGCCCGGACCACCGCGCGGACCACCGCGCGGACGGCCCACGGCCGGGCCGCCGGCCAGGGCAGCGGCGGACTGCGGCTGATCGCCACCTTCGGCTCGGTGGTCGGCCGGTACGGCCTCGCCGGTGAGTCGGTGCTCGCCGTGGCCAGCCAGGCGCTGGCTGAACACGGCGAGCAACTCGCCGTGGCCGGACCCGGCTGCGCCGCGCTGCACATCGACTGGCCGGGCTGGGCGCAGGACGGTCTCGGCGAGCGCGCCGACCTGTCCGACGCGCTCCGCCGGGCGGGCTTCGCCCCGATGTCGATCGCGCAGGCGTCCCGGCTGCTGCTGAAGGTCCTGGCCAGCGGCGGCCTGCCGACCAGGCTGGCGCTGCACGGCCGGGTCGGCATACCGGCGCCGCAAGTGATCGCGAGGACCGACCCGGCCGCGGGCCGGCCGCTGCCCGGCAGGTTCCTCGGCGAGGTGCTCGCGCACTACCCGGGGGCCGAGTTGATCGCCGAGGCCACGCTCACCCTGGCGAGCGATCCCTACCTAGCCGACTACCGGCTGGACGGGGCGCCGGTGTTCCCGCTCGCGATGGCGCTCGAGGCGATGGCGCAGGCCGCCTCGGTGCTCGCCGGAGCGACCCTGCGGGCCGCGTCCCGGGTCGAGCTGACAGCACCGGTCGTGCTGCCGGCCGGCCCGAACCCGGCGGTCACGGTCCGGGTCTTCGCCCTCTGGCAGGACGACGCGATCACCGTGGTGCTCAGGTCCGACCAGACCGGCTACGAGATCGACCACGTCCGCGCGGTGTTCGCCGCCAGCCCGGCCGCTCCGGCCGCTCCGGGCGATCAGGGCGCTCCGGGCGATCAGGGTGAATCGGAGCAGCCCAGCGCGGTCGCACGGACGGGCAACGCCGCGGCCCGAACCGCTCCGGACTTCCGGTCCGACGGCACGCTGGACGCCTCGATGCTGTACGGGCCGGTCTGGTTCCAGGCGGGCCGGTTCCGCCGGCTTGCCGCGTTCCGCCCGGCAGGATCGCGGTCTGCGACCGCCGTGGCCCGCGGCGCGGACGGCCCTGGCTGGTTCGGCCCGGCGGCCGACGGCGCACCGGCCAGCGTCGCCCCGGCTCCCGGACTGATTCTCGGCAGCGCCGCGATCGGCGACGCGTGCCTGCAGGTCGTCCAGGGGTGCGTGCCGCATCGCCGACTGGTCCCGGCCGGCTGCGACGCGATCTCGTGGAGCGGCCTGAACGCGGACGGCCTGGTCACCATCTCGGCCCGCCAGGCCGACCCCGCTGCTCAGGATGAGGACCGGCCGGCTCCGGCGATCCGCGTTCCCCGGCCAAGGTCCGCCCCGGCGGCGACCGGCTCGGGGAAGACAGCCGTCTCGGGAAAGACAGCCGGCGCTCCGGTCCCGGCCCCCGGTACTGCCGCCGAGTCCTGCTGGGATGTGGAGGCCAGGGACGCGGCCGGGCGACTGCTGGTCCGCTGGCAGGGCCTGCGGATGCGCGACGCGGGGCCGCTGCCCCGTACCGAACCCTGGCCGGCCGAGTTGCTTGGCAGCTACCTCGAGCATGCCGCGGCCGAACTCGGCCTCGGTCCCGGGTTCGAGGTTCGGGTCGCCAGGCTTGCCGGCGCCGAGGCCGAGCCCGGCTGGGTGACCGCGCCCGCCCACGATGAGGGCCTGGCAGCACTGCGGCTTCGGGTCCGGGCCGCCGCCGAGGCCGGCTGTGCCTGGCAGACCGTGCGCGACACACCAGCCGGCGACGATCCCGAACCGGCGGCAGGCGCCGACTCGGGGAACCCCAGCCAGACGGGCGCCGCCGCCAGACCCGGCGGCGCACCGCTGACCTGGCTGGCCATCCTCGAGGCAGTAGAGCGGGCCGGCGCCCGCGGGCCCGGCTGGACCAGCAGCACGCCGGCCGGCCGTTTCGCCAGCACTGACCCTGCTGCTACCCGGGCCGCGCTCGCGGCCAGGGCACGCGCCCTCGCGGCTTGCCTGGGACCCGCGCCGGCGGGCGGGGATGTCACGGTCGAGACCCGGTACGTGGCCAGTGTGGTCTGGCTGCTGCTGCGCTCCGGCGATTCCCGCGCGGCGAGCGTTCTGCTGGCCATCGACGGGGTCGACGAGCCGGTGGTCCTGGCGCTCCGGGCGGGCACCGCCGGCCGCGCCGATCAGGCCGAGACCGGGCTCATAGCCGACGCCGGGACGGCCGCCAGCCGCAGCAGCCGCCGCAGGAAGCGGGCGGCCGCGGCTCGTACCTCGGGGTCCTGAGCCACCGCCCGGGGCCGCGGATGAAGGTCCCGGCCCCGGGCGGAACTGGGCAACGGCTACGCAGCCCATCTAGCGCAATATGTTCGCATAACGGGTAAATCGAGCTTGGTCGCTCCCGTGTGGATCTGACACTATGGACGAAAATGTGCAGGATCCGAATCGGAAGGCGGCCTGATGTGACCACGCCCGCATCACCTGGCACCGCCGGCTCGGGCCGTCCAGGATCGGCCGGCGCCATTGACCTGTCCCAAAACGACTTCTGGGCACTGCCCCTCGCCGCCCGGCACGAGGCCTTTACCGAACTCCGCGCGCTCGACACGCCGCCCTACTTCCCCGACCCGGAGACCCCGTTCACGACCGAGGGCCAGGGGTTCTATGCGTTCGTGCGGCACGCTGACGTGCTCGCCGCGAGCCGCCAGCCGGAGGTGTTCTCCTCGGCCCGCGGATCGACCAGCCTGGTCGACCTGCCACCGGAGTTCAACGAGTACTTCGGTTCCATGATCAACATGGACGATCCGCGGCACGCCAGGCTGCGGCGGATCGTGTCCCGCGCGTTCACTCCGCGGATGATCCAGAAATTCGAGGATGACGTCCGGCAGGCCGCGCGGACCATCGTGGACGATCTGGTTACGACCGGTCCGTGCGACTTCGTCCAGCACGTCTCCGCGCGGCTGCCGCTCAAGATCATCTGCGACATGATGGGGATCGGCGACGAGCATTACGAGACGGTGCTGGGCAACACCAACACGATCCTGGCCGGCGGTGACCCCGAGTTCCTGAGCGATGACATGGACACCGCGATCGGCCAGATCCTGACCGCCGGCGCCGACCTCGCCGCCCTGGTCACCGACCTGGCCGGCCGGCGCCAGGATCAGCCAGGCAACGACCTGATCACCGCACTGGCCACCGCCAACGTCGATGGCGAGCAACTCACCCCGGCCGAGCTAGCGTCGTTCTTCATCCTGCTCGTGGTGGCGGGCAACGAGACCACCAGGACCGCGCTGTCGCATGCCCTGGTGCTGCTGACCGAGCACCCCGACCAGCGCGACCTGCTGCTGGCCGACTTTGAGGGCCGGATCGGTGACGCGGTCGAGGAGATCGTCAGGTACGTCTCCCCGGTGATCTGGATGCGGCGCTCGGTCACCCGCGACGCCGAGATCAACGGACACCGACTGGCCGCCGGCGACAAGGTCGCGCTGATGTACTGGTCAGCCAACCGGGATGAGCGCGTCTTCGCCGATCCGGCCAGGTTCGACATCACCCGCTCGCCCAACCCGCACGTCGGGTTCGGCGGCGCCGGGCCGCACTTCTGCCTCGGGGCGCATCTGGCCCGGCGCGAGATCACGGTGATGCTCAGGGAACTGCTGCACCGGGCGCCAGGGATCCGGGCCGACGGCGATCCTGACCGGCTGCTGTCCAGCTTCATCAATGGGATCAAGCACCTGCCCTGCGCGTTCGGCTAGCCTCCCGGACCTCCTGCCGGGCCGTGCACGCTCCGCGCACGACCGAGTCGGAGTCATGCCGCCACCGCCGATGCTGCCTGCGGCGATGACGCAGCGCTACCGAACCTGAGAAGAATTTTGTAACTGGCCGTAGTCGGTGCTTGACAACGTGTATAACTAGAACCCCGCACGGCGCACGAGCCAGGCCTGGCCTGGCCCCGGGGAGCCGCCGAGCGGATCGGGGAACCGCAGATCGCGGAGGGGGGCCCTCGTAGCGGGGGGACGGCCCATCGCGCGGAGCCGTCCGGATCGCGGTGCCGCCCGGCACAGCCACCGGGCACGGCACGCGGCGACACGAGGGTCGCGAGAAGCGGAAGGGACCTTCGCCTGCGGGCGGCGCCACCCGGGGGCGTGGCGCCGCCGGCAGGCGAAGGACCCGCCATCAGGGCAGCGCGCCGATGCTCCGGGCCAGCGCGAAATCGGCCTCGGTCAGCCCGCCCGCCGCGTGCGTCGACAGGGTGAGCGTGACCGTGTTCCACGTGATCGTGATGTCCGGGTGGTGATCCGCGGCCTGCGCCAGATGCCCGACGGCGGCCGCGTACAACATCGCATCCCGGAAATCGCCCAGCGTACGGGCGCTGATGATCCGATCGCCGTCACGCTCCCAGCCGGCACAGTCGGCCAGGCGCCCGGCGATCTCCGCATCGGTCAGCAGTCTCATCGCTCCATCGTGGCAGGGACTTACGTCACTGACCAGTGACGGTCAGCAGCACCGGTGCGGGGTTCAGCGATAGGCTCGGTGCCGGCCGACGTGACCAGGCGGCCGGATCGCCGCGGGCCGGGTGACCGGCGGCCGGGCGATCGTCAGATACGCGCATCATGGAGCCGCAGATGCCAGATCAGCATCCCTCGACGATCCGGCGCACACCGCTGACCGAGGTGCACGAGAACCTCGGCGCGGCGATGACCGACTTCGCCGGCTGGCTGATGCCGCTCAGGTACAGCAGCGAGACGGCCGAGCATAACGCCGTGCGCACCGCCGCCGGCCTGTTCGACCTGTCGCACATGGGCGAGATCATGGTGACCGGCCACGACGCCGCCGCCACGCTGGACTTCGCGCTGGTGGGCGACGCCTCGGCGATCGCGCCCGGCCGGGCCAGGTACACGATGATCTGCGCGGACGACGGCGGCGTCATCGACGACCTGATCGTCTACCGACTGGCCGCCGACGAGTACCTCGTGGTCGCCAACGCGTCCAACGCCGCCGTCGTTCTCGCCGAACTGACCGAGCGGTCGGTCGAGTTCGACGCCAGGATCGACGACCGCACCAGCGACTACGCCCTGCTGGCGATCCAGGGACCGCGCGCGGTCTCGATTCTCGCCACCCTCACCGACACCGACCTGGACCAGGTGCGGTACTACGCCAGCTACCCGTCCAGCGTCGCGGGCCGGGAGGTCCTGCTGGCCCGGACCGGGTACACGGGCGAAGACGGATTCGAGATCTTCGCGGCCCCCGCCGATGCCGGGCACCTGTGGCAGGCACTCAGCGATGCTGGCCGGGAGGCCGGCCTGGTCCCCGCGGGCCTCGCGGCCCGGGATTCGCTCCGGCTCGAGGCCGGGATGCCGCTGTACGGCAACGAACTCAGCCGGGACGTGACCCCGTACGAAGCCGGGCTCGCGCGGACCGTCAAGCTGGACAAGCCCGGCGACTTCGTTGGCCGGGCCGCTCTGGCCGCCCGCGCGGCCGCACCGCCATCGAAGACCCTGGTCGGACTGGTCGGCCAGTCCAGGCGGATCCCGCGGCATGGCTACCCGGTGCAGTGGGATGGCGAGCAGTGCGGCACGGTAACCAGCGGGGCGCACTCCCCCACGCTCGGCAAGCCGATCGCGATGGCCTACCTGACCGCCGACGTCGCCGAGCAGGCACGGATGGCCGCCGGGGACCGTCTTACCATCGACATCCGGGGCAGCGCCGAGCCGGCCGCCCTGGTGCCACTGCCGTTCTACCGGCGGCAGAACCGGGACTGACGGCTCGGCCGCGGCCGGCTTGCGCCCCGGCCAGCGGCTCTCCACGCGCGTGCTGTAGACAAGGACACTGGCCGCTTGAGATCGACGGGCGGAATTGGCATGAAAGGGCTTGCACCATGAGCGTTCCGGAAGAGCTGTACTACACAGCAGAGCACGAGTGGGTCGCGATCTCCGACTCCGTGGCCAGGGTGGGCATCACCGACTACGCCCAGCGCGCGCTCGGCGACGTGGTTTACGTTTCGGCTCCGGCCCCCGGGACGCGGGTGACGGCCGGCGACCCGTGCGGTGAGGTTGAGTCCACCAAGTCAGTCAGCGACATCTACTGCCCGGCCGACGGCGAGGTCACCGAGGTCAACCCCGAGGTGGACGAGGATCCCGGGCTAGTCAACTCCGACCCCTATGGCGCGGGCTGGCTGTTCAAGATCAGGCTCGACTCGGACGAGGAGGTCCCGCCGGGCCTGCTCAGCGCCGCCGAGTACGACGCGCTGACGAAGGAAGCCGGACAGGAGTAGCCCGCGGGCTGGCGGGCCTGCTGCCCGCCAGCCCGGGGGATCGGTCCGACCGCGGTCAGCGGCGACGGAACCCGCGGTGCTCGCGGGGATCGTCGCCGCTGATGGCTACCGCGCCCGATCAGTCGCGGTGCGCGAAGATCCGGTAGATGACCAGGCCGGCCACGGTCAGCGCGACCGCCCCGACCGCGAGTCGCACCTCGGGCCTGGCCAGTTGCTCGGTCGCCTGCTCCCGTAGCCTGCGGATGTTGTTCGCCGGGCTGACCCGGTCAGCCAGGGTGTCAATGGTTCGGGCCAGGTTCTGGCGGGTGCGCTCGATCTCCGCGACGATCTCCTCGGAATCCCGCTTCGACCCGCTGCCGTTCGCCACGACCGTACCGCGCTGCCGCGCCGCGCTGTCCGGATCGGCCATCTCCGCCATCCCTTCCTGGCCAGGGAACCGCCGTGCTCGGCCGACTCTAGTTTCCCAGGCAACGCGCGACCGTGCACTTCCGCCCCGCCGGTCATACCCCGTTCACCTGCCGCGCAGCGGCCAGCCGCGGTCAATCCGCCACTCTTTACGGGCCAATGTCTGATATGTCGCTGTCCGATATGTCTCCCGAGACTCTAGCGGATACGATCGTTTCATGGCGGTTAACGCGGTGATCTTCGACTGGGGCGGCACGCTGACACCGTGGCACACGATCGACCACAGCGAGCTATGGCGCTCGATCTGCGCTCCGCACTACCCCCTCGATCACCACGAGCGAGCCGCAGCGGCCCTCGCCGCCGAGGCGGAGTTGTGGGAGCTGGCGAGGTCCGAGCGGCGCAGCGCCACCATCTGGGCGGTGTTCGAGCGGGCCGGGATCGAGCCGACCGAGGCACTTGTCGCCAGCTACGCCCGGGCCTGGGAACCGCACACCTTCACCGACCCTGACGGGACGGAACTGCTGGCCTGGCTGCGTTCGCGCGGGATCAGGACTGGCGTGCTGTCCAACACGATGTGGCCGCGAAGCTGGCATGAGGAGGTCTTCCGCCGGGACGGCGTGCTGCACCTGTTCGACGGGACCGTGTACTCCAGCGAGATCGCGGTAACCAAGCCGCACCCCGAGGCGTTCCGCGCCGCGATGGAGGCGGTGGGCGCCACCGACCCCACCCGGTGCGTCTTCGTCGGCGACCGGCCGTGGGATGACATCCACGGCGCCAAGAGCCTCGGCATGCGGGGCGTCCTGGTCGGCAATAGCGAGGTCCCGCCCTTCGACGACGTCGTGCCGGACGCCGTGATCCGGAGGTTGTCCGAGCTGCCGGGCCTGATCGAGTCCTGGTAGCCGACGCGGTGTTATCTGGTGGTCCTAAGGTGTCAGCACCCGAACCAGCAGGAAGTCCGGCACGTGGCGCCGGGCCTGACCGCCCACCCGCGCCCGCAGCAGGAACGGCTGCGCCGCGATCGCCAACGGGCCGGGAGGGAGCTCTAGCGGATCTGGTGCCCGCCACCCGACGCCAGACCGCGCCCACAACTCCCGCGCTCCGGCGCTGCTTGTAGACGTAAGACAATCGGTCTTACACTGGTGGCATGACAGAGACCATCACTATCCGGACCGACGAAGAGACCGAGCATGCCCTCGAGGTCTTGACTGGCGAAGGCATGTCGCGATCCGCCGCTATCCGGCAGGCAGTAATCCAAGCAGCTGAGCGCCGCGAACGTGCCACCCACTTGCGCCGCGCGGTTCTGGCGATGGATATCGGCGAGCCCGATGGCATCAACGTCGCAGCCGAACTGGCACGCGATCGGGCCGACGAGCGCTGATGATTTACCTCGACTCCGCCGCCGTGGTGAAGCTCGTGCATGCCGAAGCGGAGTCACCGGCGCTGCGGGCGTGGCTGGGCAAGCGAGCCGAAACCGGCTGGGTCAGTTCCGTCCTAGTGGAGATCGAGTCGTTCCGGGCCCTGGCCCGGTACGCGCCGGAAGCGGCAACCCGGCTGCAGCCGGTGCTAGATCAGATCGACCTAATCGACCTGAGTCCCCGCGTCCGCCTCCTGGCGCAGACTGTAAGGCTGGTCACGGTTCGTTCGCTGGACGCCATCCACCTGGGCACAGCTCTGAGCATCCGGAGCAGCCTGACCTCATTCGCTACCTACGACAAGCGGCTGTTGGACGCAGCGATCGCATCGGGATTGCCTGCCGATTCACCGACATGATCTTTCCTGCGGTTCGCACAATGAACAGCAAGTGCTTGCGAACGCGCAGGCCACGACCCGGTGGGCCGAACGCATCACGATGCGAACCGCGATCTTGTCATCGCGGGTGACCCGCTCCCGGTAAGGCTGGGCAGGGAACGGGCCAAGAAGGCGCCCCCCATGAGCCTGCGTTCCGCAGCTCAGGATGGTTTCGGGGCCTCCTGGATGGTGAACCTGCAGGTCAGCGGGGTCCGGGCTGGTGGAAAGGGCGATATAGCCTAGTGACACGACTAGAGCGCTTTGGCCTTGCAGGCTGGATGTTTGCGCGTATGATCTGGTGACATGTTCGTGCGCACCGCAGTCAGGCGGAACAAGGACGGCACCGCCGTGCGGTACCTGCAGC
>JAJYTW010000124.1 GCA_021792855.1 Actinomycetes bacterium | reverse complement strand
TCGGAATGAAAGATCGCGCCGGCGGGAAGGGCGAGATTCCGCGCCGCCATCTCGATAGCGGCAGTGATCAGCGGAGTCCGGTAATTATCATCCATCGCCCACCCGACGATCTTCCGCGTGGCGCAGTCAATGACCGTAGCCAGGTACAGCCACCCCTCCCACGTCGCGATATAGGTAATGTCCCCGACCATCTTCTCGCCCGGCGCCTCCGCGCCGAAATCACGGCTGACCAGGTCCGGGATCGGCCCGGCCTGGCCCTGCCGGGTCGTAGCCGGCCGCCACGGCCGGGGCTGGCAGGCGACCAGGCCCAGCTGGCGCATCAGCTTGCGGACCAGCTCCGGCCCGGCGTGCACGCCCCACCGGGCCAGCTGCAGCGCCAGCCGCCGGTAGCCGTAGGTCCCGTCGGAATCCTCGAACGCCTTCTTGATCAGCAGCTTCAGCCTTTCCTGCCGCTGGGCGGTGAGGCTTTCCGGCCGCGACTTCCATTCGTAGTATCCGGACTTCGATACCCCGAGCCACTTGCACATGCGCGTGATCGTGGGAGCGCGGCCCGCCGGAGCGGCGGGAAATGATGCGTACTCGGCGTCGATGAACTCGTATTTGCCGCTCACCGGGGCTCCCTCGCGAAGTACGCTGCCGCTTTTTTCAGGAACGCGTTTTCCATTTCAAGGTCGCGGTTCTTCCGCTCCAGCTCCCGCAATCTGGCCCGTTCCGATATCTGGAGCGGCGGCTCTTCACCGGCGTGCTTCTCGCGATATGCCCGCACCCAGTTACCCAGGGAAGTCTCGCTTATCCCGAGCTCGCGGGCCACCACCGCGATAGCCCGTGAGTTCTCGACCACCATCCTGGCGGCTTCCTCACGAAACTCGGGAGTGAAATTCCTATATTTGCCTGCCAACTGTTCCCATCCTTTCGACTGAAGATCCTATAAGGATCCGCAGTCCGGAAGGAACGAGGCACCCCCGGTCGGCTTGGTCGCTGCTGCGGTGCGGAGGCGGTCTGAGAGCCGGGCGGCGGCTCGTTTGATGCTGTACATCGTGTCCTTCCCGCGGAGTTCGATGGCCGGGCTGCTGGGTTGGGCTGGTTCGGCTGGCGGCGTTGTGCTTAGTGCTTGATGATCCGGGCTGCCTGCAGGATGTTGCTGACGTTGTGGTCGCTGATGGCGAAGTGAACGTTGTGCCTGCGGTCGTCCAGAGTGGTGCGGCCACCCGGCACGCCGACTAGCGGATCGAGGTCTTCCCGCCTGATGAACCACAGGTTCGTGGTGTCGAAGCGGATCACCGTCGGGCCACCCCGCACTGGATCAGTCCAGCTCAGGTACGGTTCGGGTTGCTTTCCGGGTCGCCGGACGGCAGGCGGGCCCGGCTGGTAGCCGAGTTCCACCAGGCCGTCGTAGATGGCCTGCAGGCTCGCGCCGTGCCCGTAGCCCTTCAGCCGGTCCAGCATGGCTTCCGCCGGGCTGAGCGCGGATGCCGGCAGAGCCCCGTCAGCAGCGTTGCCCGTCTCGTCCATGCCTGTCGCGTGAATGTGCACGTGAGTGCCCGGCGGGATGTCGCCGAGATAGATGTGAACGTGCCGATCTTCCGCCACTTCTCCGCTCCTTACGTCGCTATCGCAAGTATCACGCAGTAATCGCGGAAAATGCAAGGTAATAACGGAGGACACCGCTTCCCGGCCGTTCCTGATCTGGCTGGCTGAGCCCTGCAGGTGGTGATCCCGCCGGCCCGCCGTGCCCGCGGGCGGCTCCGTACCGTCAGACGGTCGGCGTCCGTGCCTTCGGCCGGACTGCCGGGTGCCTGGCGCCCCCTCCGTCGAGGCGATACCATCTATGGTATGGCATAGGTGAGGTGGAGCTCGAGCCCGAGGTCGCCAGGTGGCTGGATGGCCTGGATGACCAGTGGTGGGGCCAGGCCGTGTTCCATCTGGACCTGCTGGAGGACCGGGGCGTGCTGTTAGGCGAGCCCTATAACCGGTAGCTGTCGGGCAAGCTGCGGGAGCTCCGGTTCTACTGCGGCGGGGAGCGGGTGCGGATCAGTTACTGGATCGCGCCGGGACGGCGGATCATCGCCCTCACCGTGTTCACCAAGACGAAGATGCGCGAGACCGCCGAGATCGCGCGGGCGAGGGCGGCGATGGACCGCTGCCGGCGGGAGGCCCACACTCCTGATGAGAACGAGGAGGAATGAGCATGGAGCGGGAGGAGACGCGGCGGCGGGCGAGCCTGGCCGAGGCCCGGCAGGCCCGGGCCGGGCGCCCGGCGGCCGCTGAGGCCTACCAGGCGGCGCGGCTGCGGTTCGAGCTGGCCGAGGCGATCCGGGTCCGGCGGGAGGAGCTCGGCTGGTCGCAGCGGCAGCTTGCCGAGCGTGCCGGGATGACCCAGCCCGGCGTGGCCCGGTTCGAGGCTGGTGGCACCACCCCTACCCTGCCGCTGCTGGAGCGCCTGGCCGATGCGCTCGGCCTGAGGCTCACCGTCAGCCTCAGCCCCGCCGAGCGGCGCTCTGCATAGCTGCCTTCAGGCCCGGACGTGCATGCACCGGGATTACTGCCCGCACTGATGCCCGCCGATCCGGCGCCGATCCCGGCCGGAAGCGGAACGGTACCCGCTCCTAGGTCCGCGGCTCTCACTCTCTGTGACTAGAGCAGGCTGATCGGCGTGGAACCATTCGTGGAACCACTGCCTCGGCTCGTGGCCCTGGCTCCGTCGCGATGGCTGCACCATCAGCCCGGCCAGTCTGCCGCCCGGCGAGGCCTGATGGTGCGCTGAGGCACTGGTTCTGGGAAGACGTAGGCCCCTAGTACTTCTGGCTGATCGTGAACGACCAGGAGCCGGTCGCCTCAACCCCTAGGTGATAGTCCGGGCTGGCACCGTAAGACATATCCGGGTATAGCGTGGTCGTCTTGCCGCCGCTGACCGCGATGTCGTTGGCGATCATCAGGTCATCTGATGAGGACACCAGGTCGGCCATGAAGTTGTCGCTGCCGTATTGACTGCTGCCGTTCCCCGAGTAGCTGAAGGTCACTCTGACGGGGCCATCGTGAAGCCTGAACTGCGGACTGTTCCAGGTGCCGCTGCCGTTGTAGCTGGCGATCACGTGCCACCGCTGGACGGGAAGCTCGGACGGGCACAAGTCCTTTTCGGCGAGGCGTGCCATGGCTTCGCCTTCAGCGGTGCTGGTGTTCGTCCAGGACGATGCCGCGGCCTTCGCGGCAGTGGCCTGCGTGTTGCCGCTCTCGCGGAAGGTGCAGACCTGGTGACCGAAGCGGGCAATGTCCCTGTCGCTGACGCCGGGGCCGAAACTGTAGTTGGTGCGCATGTGCGAGATGAACGCTAGTTCGCTTGCGTTCAGGGGCGTCGGAGTACTGCCCGCCGTTGGCGATGACGGATTGTGCGAAGGCGGGCTGCTGCCGGACGTCCCGGCGGCCCCGCAGCCGACTGCCAGAACTAGAACGCTAGCGGCTCCGGCTGCACCGAGAGTGATACTGCGTCGCGTGAGTCTCATGCGATCCTCCCCGCATCTGACTAGCGATGTCTGGGGGCTCAGTTGTCATGCAAGCCTGATCGGGCATCTGGAGGGAGTGGGCTGAGGTCCCGCGCTGGTGCGACCTAGGCCATCTTCTTGATCCACGTTCGCCAGCTGCTGGCCGGACCTCAGCTCGGGGCGGTCAGCGACCGCGGGGTCCGGGTGGTGACCGCGGCTATCGGCGCGCTAGCCGGTAGACGCCGTATGTCACAGCCATCAGGAAGTCCACGATCACCCAGATGACTGCGATGAGCCCGATCGCGATGCCCTTGCCGAAGTTGGCGGCGGCCGTCAGCGAACTACCGGCGTCGGCGACGCAGGCACGGTAGGAGTTGTACAGCGGCGACCACTTGTCATGGCCGCACCACGATGCGATGTCGGCAGCGGTCGGGCTGGTACTGGTGGTGCCCCCCGCGATGAGCCAGATGATGAACACGACCTGGACGGCCAGGAAGATCCACAGGAAGATCCGGTGCCGCTTGTACGGCTTCCACGCCTGGCCGCCGGCCCTGGTGACGACCATGCCGCCGTAGGCCTTCTGCGAGCGCAGAGCCTCGCTCCGGCTCGGCTCATCATGGATAGTGCCGTCGCGTTCCTTGATCGCATACTGCCTTGACATGCCTGCGCCCCCGATCGAGTGATCCCGCAGGTGGCGAGCCTCAGCTGGCTCTAGATCCACAAAATCGCCGCCCAGCCGCCGCTGTAGTAGGGCCGAAGGTCCTTGGCCAAGAAACCGAAGGGGGCAAGAAAGAGCGGTAGTGCTGGGCGAGTCCACCGCGGCTGGGTCGGTGTCGGCTCGCAGGCCGACGGCCTGGCCCTGGCGATACGAGCGCTATGACGTGATCGCCTTCGCGCTGGGAGTCAGCGACGTGCTTCGCCTGACGGCACTGCCCAGGCCGCTGCGGAGGGTTCTCGGCAGGCGCTCCCGCAACCTGGACGCGGCCTCGCCCGGCTACCGCAAGGAAGAACGCATCAGAGCCCACGTTGTTGCCGGCTTGGCCAGGGGCCTGGCGAACGCTCGCCTGACTGCGGATTGCCTGGGCCGCCAGCGGTTCCGGCCTCGACTGCCGACGGCCGGGGGCAGCGTTCCTGCGGGATTAGGCGGCCCGCGGACCCGTTGCCGTGTCAGTGGTCGGGTTCACGCCGGATCGCCAGTAGCCTGACGGTCCCTGTGTTCCGGCTGCGCCGGAAGTCCGGTCCGGGGGTCGGCATCGTCGATCCACAGCGCGGCGAACGTCGCCGCCAGCATTCCGAACAGCACATGGGCCATGGCAAAGACCCACGGCGTGAAGTCCAGGGCTGCGCTGGCGTCCACCGTTCGCCAGACTCCGAACTGCATGACCGGCCACAACACCGTGGCGAGGACCACGCCGCCGGCGATCACCAGGGACCTGGCAGCCGGGAACCGGGTGGCTGCCCCGGCGATGACGATCCCGACGAGGATGGCCATCGTCAGGTGGATGCCCGCCCCGGCGATCGCTGCCGGGAGGCTGAAACGGCCGCCAAGGGGCGCGCCGCGCCAGAACGTATTGGCAATCAGGTTCAGCGGTGTCCAGAGCCCCAGTCCCAGCAGCCACATCATCACCATCGAGAAGAGCGCCATCACGGTGCCGCCCACCACGCCAGAGATGACACCACTCCGATGGCTCGCCTCGCGGCACTTCGGGACCTGCGCATGGCGAAAGACTGGCCCCGGAACAGGTCGAAAGCTTGCGAATAGTCGGCATGCTGACATTCGGGTAACACGGCTCGTCAGAGGGTCACGCTCTGGCTGCCCTGTCCGCGGCAGATTGCTGAGCGTGCAGGGATGACCAGGCCCGCCATGGCCCGGTTCGGGGCTGATGGCACCACCCCCACCACCCCGATCCCGGAGCGCCCCGCCGGTGCGGCCGGCCGCCTGGCCCCACGCCACGATCCGGCCCGTCCGGCGCAGTCGATGCCCGGATCGAAGCGCCGTTGCGGGCGACGACGATCACGTCATACTAGCCGCCGATCCGCAGGTCGCCGCGTGCGGTGTTGCCAGATCTAGTTACGCAGAGTCACTGAACACGCCGATCCAGAAGACCCTGCCGGGGCAACGACGGCGTAGGCGGTCGTCAGGCTCACCGGAACCGGCAGTCCGCGGCCGGGGATCGTGACCAGGAGCAGGGCGGCGATGACCGTGGCGCGCGAGGCGTCGGCGGTCATCATGATCCGCCGCTTGTCCCACCGGTCGATCCAGACGCCGGCGACCGGTCCGACGATCAGGACCGGGACGGCGGCCGCGATGAGGACGCCGCTCGCGGCGGCCGGGGCCCATGGGCGGTTCCTGGCCAGTACCACCGCTACCCACAGCATGACGGTGATGTCGAAGACGCTGTCTCCGGTCAGCGAGATCGCCTGCGCCAGCCACAGCCGGCGCCAGTTAGCGTTCCGCCGAAGCCCGAATGCTTCTGTCAGGCCTGGCAGAGCCGCGCCAGTCATCCGGCGGACGCCGGGCCAGCGGGGGCCGGGCTGATGGCGGCGAACAGCCGGACCTCCCGGGCAGACCCCGGCGGCGCGGATGCGGTGGCCAGGTCGCCGTACCTGGCCAGAACCTGGCTGATCTCGGTGATCGCCTGCCGTGCCTCGGCTGCGGTCAGCCTGGCCGTTGCGGCCACGATCTTGTGCGTGCCCTGCCATTCGGCCGGCTCGCCGGCGCTGGCGCGGAGGGACTCCTTCAGCCGCGTCATCTCGTGGTCCACGAACGCGGCCGCGGCGGCGCGTGACGCCGCGGCCTGCTCCTGGTCGTCCCCGGACGCGGAGATGCCGAGGTCACCCCGCGCGAGCTTCCATGGCTTCTCGCGCCACTGCGCCCCGGCCACGCGGGTGATGTAGCCGTACTTGGCCAAAATTCCCAGGTGATAGGAGCACGTCGCCGTGGTCTCGCCCAGCACCTGCGCGCATCGGGTCGCCGTCACCGTGCCCTCGCTGGCCAGCACATCGATCAGCTTCCACCGGACCGGATGAGCCAGTGCCCGCAGTGCCAGCGGATCAGTCACCGGCGCATCCGAAGTTTCGGGCATGCCCCCGAAGATAGTCAGCCAAGAAGTGTCGGTCAAGAAATCGTGGGTGATGATCGCGTCCAGCGCTGACTCTCAAGTCGAAGCTCGGTGACCATGTGCCAGAGGATCGTCAACCGCCACGCGGATTGTCTGTCCGACGTCGGCACCCAGCCTCCGGACTGGCCTACTGGCGGGCGTCGGCCGCGCCGAGGCCTCGCTGAGATCACGGACGCGTTCGCCGGGTACGGCACGCGGCAGAGTACGTCGGCGGCCTGGGACGACGCTTCGCCGATTGGCAGGCGGAACTAGCGGCGCGCTGAGCCGGCCCGCACGCTGGCCGTCCCGGCGCGGTGAACCGCTGGCATGCGGTCTTTGCTGCCGCGTCTACCTCGGATATCATGTGATATCACAGGAGGTGGGTGGCGTGGCTGACCTGCTGATCCGCGATGTTCCCGATGAGGTGATCGCTTCGCTGGACGCGCATGCGGGGCGGCTGGGCCTGTCGCGTAGTGAGTACGTGCGCCGTCGCCTGGCGCAGGACGCCGCGTCTCAGACCGGGCCGGTGACGGAGGAGGACCTGGCTCGGTTCGCCGGCCGGTTCGCTGATCTGGCGGATGCGGACGTGATGTCCCGGGCGTGGCAGTGACAACCTGGCTGATTGACAAGTCTGCGCTGGTCCGTCTTGCGGTAAGCCCGGATGCGGGGGAGTGGGCGGACCGGATTGAGCGGGGTCTGGTGCGGATTACGACGGTGACCCGGCTCGAAGTTGGCTACTCGGCCAGGACCGCGGCTGATCTCCGGGCCGGGCTGCGGCAGCCGCCGGTCTCGGCGATGCCGGTGGAGTACCTGACCCCGGCCATCGAGGACCGGGCAGTGGAGGTCCTGGCACTTCTAGCCGAGCACGGGCATCACCGCGCGCCGTCGATTCCGGACCTGATCATCGCGGCGACCGCCGAGCTGGCCGGCCTGACGGTGCTGCATCTGGACAAGGACTTCGAGTTGATCGCCGGCATCACCGGCCAGCCCGCAGAACGCCTCGCTGTCCGCTGAGCCTGGGTGCTCTCGCGGGTCCGGCAGCGGCATGGCCCCGCAGTGACTCTCCGTCACCAGAGCAGGTGCCGCAGCGTGGAACCATTCGTGGAACCATTGCCATGGGGAGTGTGTGCATTCTGCGCGTTCCGGGCGTCCGGCTCATCAGCCTTGTGCAGGCTGTGCGCTCGGTGCGACCGTCCGGTCCTCTCATAATCCGCCGGTCCTGGCTTCGATCCCCAGCCGCCCCACCTAGTCTGACCTGCGGAAACGCTGGTCCCAGGCCCGTCGGTGAGGGTCCTCGTGGAACCATTCGTGGAACCATCTCGGTTTTCCGGGCTAGCGGCAGGCACCTAGTCACCTTGAGCAGCCGGCTGTGCCTGAGCGTGCTCGGCGGCCGTCTAGCCGCTGCAATTGGCCGCTCTCGTTCTGTGCCGGATTCTATAGTTGCGTCCTGTCACGGTCGTTAGCTATTTGTCAGGGCAGGGCTCAGCTGGCTGCCGTTGGTTCCGTCTCGCTGAGCCTCGCGGTGAGGACGGCGTCGTCCGTGAGAAGACGTGGCCGGCTGGGGTCTTTACCGATCCTGCGGTCACCCGTCCTGCATCTTGTTCGGTCACCATGGCGCGGGCTGAACGGTAACTGCCTGCCTGATCTGGTATTCCCAGCCTGCCTGCCAGGTGAAGTCTTCGCGGGCAAGGGTTTCCAGCGGGGTCCCGTTGATCCAGTGCTCTAGGCCCCACCTGGTGGCGACGTGGCCGATGACCAGGACGCGCTGCCCACTCCAGCGCAGCGGCAGGTCGGCAAGGAATCGGCTGACGCGGGTGGTGGCCTGCCGCCAGCTTTCCCCGCCGGGGTAGGGCTGGTCGAGGTGGTCGCGCCGACTAGCGTGCAGGTCGGCTGCGGGTGTGCCGGTGTGCTGCCCGTAGTCGCATTCTCGCAGCCGCCAGTCGTGGAGTACCGGGATCGGTGACCCGGCGAAGGCGATGGCGGCTGTCTGGGTGGCGCGGGTCAGGTCGGAGGTGAATACGGCGGTGATTGCGTCGTCTCTGCGGCGCTGCCCGAGGCGGCGGGCCTGCTCCTGGCCCCGGGCGGAGAGCTGGCCGCCGAGCCAGCCGGTGGCGCATCCCTGCTCGTTATCCACCGTCGTGGAGTGGGTCTCGAACACCACCTCGATAGCCACCAGTTGGCGCTCCGGCGTGATCGCTGGTCCCGGGAGGGTGACCGAGGGGCAGGCGACTTTCCAGGTCCGGTCGCCGAGGCGGGCGACGACGTCGATGCTGCCGCCGAGGGCGGCGACGTAGGCGCGGACGATGTCGATGCCGGATATCTCGCCGTGCTCGATCTTGGAGACGCGGGCCTGGGAGACGCCGAGGGCGTGTGCTAGTTCGGCCTGGGTGAGCCGGGCGGCGGTGCGCATCTCGGCGAGCTGGTGTCCGCGGACGTATGCTTCCCGGCGCTCGCGGGCCGTGGCCCTGCCTGCGGCCTGCTGCCCGGCGGTCCTCGGGTCGGCTGCCAGGCCCCTCACCTTTACTTCGTCCCACCCGGCGTAGCCGCTGCTCATGGCTTCCCCGTCTCCTCTTCCCGGTCCAGCTCGGCCAGGTGCCTGGCGAACCGCTCGTCCGCCAGCGGGATCGCCCGGCGGTACCAGCCCGCCCTGACGCCGGGAGCCGGGAAGATCCGGGCTTCCGCGTGGGAGACAGGCTCTTGCGGAGCTGCGTGCTCGCTCTGTTCACTCCGGTGCGTGGACAGTCAGAGAAATGAGTGCGCTCACTGCGCGTTACTGATCTTGTGCGTGCTGCCAGCGCGCGACGGCTGCGGCAAGCCTGGGTACGTCGTCGCGCAGGGTGATCCAGACTTCCTCGTAATCGATGCGGTGGTAGGCGTGCGCGGCGAGGATCCTCATGCCCCGGACTTCGCGCCAGGGGATCTCAGGGGTTGCGTGGATGACCTCATCGGGCAGTTTCCCGGCAATATCGCCCAGGCGGCCGATTACGGCCTCGCCTGCCAGGCGCAGGGGCCGCTCGGAATCCCAGCGCTGCCTGCCGAGGCTGACGAGTTCTGCTGCGGCATCGGCTGCCTCGGCCAGGTCTGCCAGCAGGTCGCCGAGGTTCCTGGTCACAGATCCACGGCCTCAGCGCGGATGTGCTCGTCCCGCGGCTTCAGAGCGCTCCGCGCGACGACGTCCACCCCGACGCCCAGGAGTTCCTGCAGGTCCTGGAACAGGCCGACATGATCCAGCAGGGACGTGCCTGGCTCGAAGTCCACGAGCAGGTCCAGGTCGCTGTCCGGGCGGGCCTCGCCTCGGGCGACGGAGCCGAACACGGCGATCCGGTGCGCGCGGCGCTTGCGGGCGACGTGCAGGATCTCCGGGCGGCGCCTGCGGAGTCCCTCAAGTGTCAGCACCTCATCGGCCACACTCAGAGGATATCGCCGCAGACGGCTCCGCCGCCGCGGGCCGGTGCCAGTGCCTTCTGGCGGGGATTCCGCCAACTGCTCAGGCAGCTAGCCGACGGAAGGGAATAATGTCACTCCCCGTAATCGAATCGGCTGAGCGGCGTGGAACCATTCGTGGAACCACTGCCATCGGAAAGTGTGTGCATTCTGGGCTTTCCGGGCGCCCGGCTGATCAGCCTGGCGCAGGCTGTGCGTTCGGTGCGGCGGTCCGGTCTTCTCATAATCCGCCGGTCCTGGGTTCGATCCCCAGCCGCCCCACCCAGTCTGAACTGGGCTGATGGCTGTCCGGCTCGGCCGCTGGCGGGTCTGGTAGGGGCGGCGGATGGGTGTGGTATGGGCGGCCCGCGTCAGCTGGTGGCCGGGAGCCGTCGGTGGCTGATCTGGCGGGCGGTCCTGGCGCTCCCGCGCGGCCGTCCCATTCGGGGCGGGCGTTCCATGTCGCGTTCGGCACCCAGGCCCAGGAGGCGTTCCTCGAGGGCCATGTGCTGGCGTTCGAGCACTTCGGCGGCGTCCTGGCCCGGGTACGTTACGACAACCTCAGACCCGCTGTCGTCCGAGTGCTGAAAGGCCGGGACCGGGCTGAGTCCGAGCGGTTCATCGCGCTGCGCAGTCACTATGGGTTCGACTCGTTCCTCTGCCGATCCGGCATCGAGGGCGCGCACGGGAATCGAGGGCGCGCACGGTCGAAGTAGGCCAGCTGCAGGAGGATCTGCTGGCCGCCGGAGCGGTGACGGTCCACTCGGCCAGCCGGCACCGATCTGGCCCGGCCGGGCCATGTCCGCCAGTGTGGCGTTACTGGTTCGCTTCCGTCTGGCCGATGTGCCAGTCTGGGATGGTGAGTGATCAGGCGAGGTCAGGTGAGAGGCGGTACGCCAGGCCGTACGTCCTGCCGGCGAGCCTGGAGGCCATGCGGGGGCCGACGGCGGGTGTGGTCCGCCTGCCCAGGCACTTGGACTGGTCAGGTGACGCGGTCTATGACCTGGATGCCCCGGGCCGGATGGTGGATCTCTACCGGACGGTGATCATCGAGGCGGCGACGCCGGATGATCTGCACGCCTACCTGAACGCGGTGGTCCTACGGCGACTGTGGTCCTATATCTGGCTGCCGAGGCAGATAAGGCGGGCGTGGGAGGCCAAGTTCGCCGATCTGGCCGCGCTCGGCGCCCTTGCGACGTCGGCCTGAGGCGGGTAATGCAGGAGCGGCATCGCGAGATAGCCAGAATCGCCTTGTCAGTCGGCGGGCAGTACGGCCTTGCCTTGGCGGGCGGCTACGCTGTCGAGGCTCACGGCATGGGGACCAGGCCCAGCGGGGATGTGGATCTGTTCCTGGATTGGGGAAGGCGGGGCGACTTCGACGCCATGGTCTCGGCGGTGACAGGCGCGCTGGAAACGGCCGGGATGAAGGTGGGCGTCGTCGCAAGGGCCGAGACGTTCGCCCGGCTGCTGGTCGCGCCGCAAGCCGGAGCGGACGAGCCGGAGAAGGTGGAGCTGGCCGCCGACTGGCGCTCACGCGATCCGGTGATGCTGGGAATCGGGCCGGTCCTGCACGCTGATGACGCGGTGGCCAACAAGATGACGGCGCTCTATGGCCGGGCGCTGGCCAGGGATTTCCTGGATGTCGACGCGATCTTGGCTAGTGGTCGCTACGACCGCGAGCGCCTGCTGGAACTCGCGGCCTCCGCCGACGCCGGTTTTGATCTGGAAATGTTCGCCGAGGCCCTGGGGGCGCTGCCGCAGATAACCGACGCGGCGTTCGCCGAGTACGGCATCCGGCCAGAACAGGTCGGCGCGCTGAGGCGCCGGTTCGCCGCATGGCGATCCCAGCTGCTCGCACGCTGAATCACGGGTTCGCCGAGACGTTGGCTCGCCGCTACTCACGGTGATCGTTGTCAGCTTCATGAACGCACGGCTCGTGGAACGAGCGATGCTGTCGAACAGGGCCCGCTGGTAGTGCCGCTTGTCCCGCTCCCGCTCGGACTCAGTTCCGGTGGTCACAGGACCCGACACTAGGCAACCGTGCGGCCGTCGGCCAGCCTCCCGGACGCCCTATCGGCATTCATGCGTCGAGAAACTCGCGTACGGCGCGCTTGGACCGGAGCACGTGGATCGCCGCATGCCGTCCGTGCTGCGACAGGATCCTCAGCTCTGTCTCGCGCTTGATGCGGCGGTCTCGCCAGATGCGCCAGGCCAGGGACCATTCACCGCGAAGCCGGCGCAAACGAGGCTCGTCACAGCCGTCTGGCAGCTCAAAGCCAGCCGGCCGTGTTCGGATGCCGCGCACGAGCGCACGCCATGCGCAGATCCACCACGGCATGTCGAGGAACACGACCGCGTCTGCACGCCCGAGCCGGAGATCGAGCGTGGCGTGGTAGTTGCCGTCGGCGATCCAGTCGTCGCCGGCGAGCAGTGTCTTCTGCTTCTCGCGCCATTGGGCGTCGGTTGGCTGGGTCCATCCCGGCCGCCAGTAGTGGGCGTCGAGAACGATGACGGGCAGGCCGGTCTGCGCCGACAGCGCTCGCGAGAACGTGCTCTTGCCTGCACCGGCCATGCCGGTGACCACGACGCGGCGCCCGGCGAGGATTCCTC
>JAJYTW010000123.1 GCA_021792855.1 Actinomycetes bacterium | reverse complement strand
CTGGTCTGGGGATCTCGGCATGGTGCTCGCGGAGATCCGCGCCGCCGCACTGGACGCCGGAATCGACCCCGCCGTCAGCGGGTCGGCCGGAGCCGGCGTCCTGGACGTCACGCTGCCGGCGGCCGCGCCGGCCGACGCGATCGCCGGCTTCGTCACGGCCCTGCGGGCGGCCCTCGGGCACGGCCTGCCTGGGCAGGCCGGCCACCGGCTGGCGGACGCCTCGCCGCCGGCCATGCCCCGGCCCGCCGGTGCCGCGCAGCCGGCCGCGGGCGGCCAGGCGGCGCGGCCGCATCCCACCACGCCACGGGAGGGACCGCCGGCCCGGGCCAACGTCGTCATCCAGTACGCGCCGCCGGGCGTTCGCGACGCCGTCGACCTGTTCGGGCCGGTGCCGTCGCTCGCGCTGATGCGCGCCGTGAAGCAGCAGTTCGACCCGGACGGCATTCTGTCGCCCGGACGATTCGCCGGGGGTATCTGATGGCGGCCCAGCCCGAATCCGCTCTGCCGGAACCGACCGGGCAGCCGGAACCGACCGGGCAGCCGGAGCCGACCGGCCCGCTCGATCCGGGCGGCGAACTCCGCAGGCTGGCCGGCGACTGCGTGCACTGCGGCTTCTGCCTGCCGTCCTGCCCCACTTACCAGCTCTGGGGCGAGGAGATGGACTCGCCGCGCGGCAGGATCCACCTCATCGGCCAGCTTCTCGACGGCGCGGTGGCGTCGGCGGACGCCGTCGCCCACCTGGACCGCTGCCTCGGCTGCCTGGCCTGCATGCCCGCGTGCCCGTCCGGCGTCCGGTACGACCGGCTGATCGGCGCGGCGAGATCCTGGGCCGCCGAGCCGGTGGCGGCGCTGCCGCCCAGGTCGCGGCGCGAGCGCGCGCTGCGGTCGGCCATCTTCGCCACGTTCCCGTACCCGAGTCGGTTGCGCGCGCTGATCGGGCCGCTCCGGGTCGCTCAGCGCACTGGTCTGGACACCGCGATCGGCGGCAGCGCCCGGCTGACCCGGCTGGCGCCCGAGATCAGCGCGGCGCTGCGAGTCGCGCCGCGCCCGTCCGGCCGGCGCGCACCGCGCGGCAGGCTGCCCGAGCGCGTGGCAGCCCGTGGCGAGCGCCGGGCCGTCGTGGGCATGCTGACCGGCTGCGTGCAGCAGGTGTTCTTCCCCGACGTCAACGCCGCGACCGCGCGGGTCCTCGCCGCCGAAGGCTGCGAGGTGGTGATCCCCCGCGACCAGGGCTGCTGCGGCGCGCTGTCCGCTCACGACGGCCGGATGGCCGAGGCCGCGAGGTTCGCGCGCCAGATCATCGCGACCTTCGAGCGGGCCGGCGTCGACGCGATCGTGGTGAACTCGGCAGGCTGCGGCTCGGGCATGAAGGAGTACGCCGAACTGCTGGCCGACGACCCGGCCTGGGCGGGCCGGGCCGAGGCGCTCGCCGGTAAGGTCGCCGACTTCAGCGAGTTCCTGGCCGGGCTGGGACCGGCGGCGACCAGGCACCCGCTGCCGATCACGGTCGCCTACCACGACGCGTGCCACCTCGCCCACGCCCAGCGGATCACCAGCCAGCCGCGCGACCTGCTGGCCGGCATCCCCGGAATCGCCCTGACCGAGATCGGCGACGCCGGGACCTGCTGCGGGTCGGCCGGCATCTACAACCTGGTGCAGCCAGAGACGGCGGCCGAACTCGGCGCGCGGAAGGCAGTGGCGGTCTCGGCGACCGGGGCGGATCTGGTGGTCTCCGGGAATCCTGGTTGCGCGCTGCAGATCTCGTCCGCGCTTGGCGCGGCGGGCACGCCGAAGCCAGTCGCCCATCTCGCCCAGGTGCTGGACGCCTCGATCCTGGGCAGGCCGGCGAGCGTACTGCTGTAGGCCGTGCGCGGCGCCTGACGCAGGTGACCGGACCTACTTACCACGCGCTAGGCCCATGATCGCGCCCGAAATACCCGGTTTGCGAAGCCACAACGGGTGGGAAGTCGACCCGGGCGCCGGTGCCGCCATCGATGCCGCCGTCAGCGACGCCATCAGTGACGTCATTCAGACATCAACTAGACGTCATATTTGCTTGACACGACAGCTCCATGACGTCATTCTGATGTCATGGAGCTGTCACCTTACCTGCAAGGGCTGCGCCGCGAGCTTGGCGTGCTCACCCGGTTCGCGCCGGACGACGTCGTCCGAGTGGCCGATCAGCTTGCCGAGGCACTCGACGCGGCCGTCCGCCTGACCCTGCTCGACGTGCTGTCCAGCGCCGCCGCGGAGATCACCTCGCGGCTCGACGACACGGTGATCGAGGTCCGCCTGGCCGGCGGCGACCCCGAGTTCGTTGTGACCGCCGTCCCGCCTCCGGCCGAAACCGACGCCGGCGCCGCAGACGCGGCGGCGGCCGGTCCGGCCAGCGGGGACGACGCGGGCACCGCCCGGATTACGCTGCGCCTCGCCGAGGGGCTCAAGACCCGGATCGAGGCACAGGCGGCCGCCGACGGCGTCTCGGTGAACTCCTGGCTCGCCCAGGCCGCGGCGCGGGCCCTGGACGACTCGCGCTCCGGCCGCCGGTCTGGCAGCGCCGGCCGCTCGACCGGCCTCGGCAACCGGATCAGCGGCTATGCCAGAAGCTAGCCCGCCCGCCGCGCCTCGCGGCACACCGATCACTCCCCCGCACTACCCGACGAAGGAGCACAACGATGGCTAGCTGGGAATTCCCGTGCGACGGCCCGATCGAGCTGTCCGTGAACATCGCCGCGGGCACCGTGACCGTGACGGCGGAGCCGACGAGCACGGCCACGGTGCAGATCAGCCGCTCCGGCTGGGGCGCCGACGAGGACCTGGAGTCCGAGATCAGCGTGGATTACGACCACGGTCAGCTTCGGGTGACTCAGCGGAAGCTGACCGGCCTGCGGCTGCGCGGGCACAGCTTCGACGTCGACGTCGTCGTGCCGCCCGGCTCGGACTGCCGGGTGATGACCGCCGCGGCGGACGTGACCGGCCGAGGCGAGATCGGCGCGCTGAACGTCAAGACCGCGTCCGGCACGGTGACCTCGGACCGGGTCAGGGGGCCCGCCGACGTAGCGACGATGTCCGGGACGATCCGGCTCGGCGAGGTGACCGGGCGCGCCTGCGCCAAGACCGCGTCCGGCCGGATCACCCTCGCCAGCGCCGCGGACGACGTGGACGTCACCTCGGTCAGCGGCGATATCTCGATCGGCACGGCGCGAGCTAACGTGGCCGCCAACACGGCCAGCGGCCGGGTACGGATCGACAGCGTCAGTCATGGTGACACCGGCGTGAACACGGTCTCCGGCGACGTCAGCATCGCAGTCGCGCCGGGTATCGGGGTGTATCTCGACCTCAGCTCGCTTTCCGGCCGGGTCAGCAGCGATCTCGCGCCGGACGACGAGGCCGCCGCGGAGGCCGGCCTCCGGCTGCACGGCCGGTCGGTCAGCGGCTCGCTGCGGGTCAGCCGGGCCAAGTCCGCCACCGTGGCGGGCTAAGGCGAACAGCCGAACCTCTGCTGCTCAGGCGGAGGTGGGCGCGGCCGCTAGCTGCTCGGTCAGCCAGTCGGCGTTGATCTCGCCCTCGGCGACGAGCACGGCCGGGCCGGTCAGCAGGCTGGCCGTCGGGCTCGGCGCCACCTGAAGCAGCCCGCCGGGAACCCGGACCCGCCAGGTGCCGGTCCCGTCTCCCGGCCAGCGGCCGGTAGCGACCGCGGCGGCCACCGCGGCCGCCACCGCACCGGTCCCGCAGGACAGGGTCTCGCCCGAGCCGCGCTCGTGGACTCGCATCTCGACCTCGTCGCCGCCGGTCAGCGCGAGCACCTCGACGTTGGCGCCCGCCGGGAAGATCGATGCGTCGACCTCGGGCGGGACGGACAGGTCGAAGCCGGCCGGCGGCTCATCGACCACGCAGGCCAGATGCGGGTTGCCGACGCTGACCGCGAGCCCGGCGCACCACCGGCCGCCGATCAGGGCAGAGCTTGTGCCCTCCGCCCTGGCTGGTCCCATGTCGACGCTGAAGGTGTCCCGGTCGACCTGCCAGACCAGCCGGATTCCGGCCCGGGTGGCGATCGCGATCTGGGGGCCGGCGGCCAGCCCTGAGTCGATCAGGTACCTGGCGAACACCCGGATCCCGTTGCCGCACATCTCGGCGATGCTGCCGTCGGCGTTGCGGTAATCCATGAACCACGCCGCGATCCCCGGCTCGCCATGCCCCGGCGGCCCGGTCCGGACCACCCGCAGAACGCCGTCGGCGCCAAGCCCGGTGTGCCGGTCGCACAGCCTGCGGACCAGGTCGGCGTGCAGGTCCAGGCGATCCTCGACGTCGGGAAGGATGATGAAGTCGTTCCCCGTGCCGTGACCTTTGGCGTAACGCATGCTGCCGATGCTAGTCATCGCTGGCAGCGAACTCGCGGATCACCGCCAGTGCCGTCGCCGTGGGCACCGGGTCGGCGGCCGGCAGCCAGCGCACTCGCGGATCGCGGCGGAACCACGACTCCTGCCGTCGGGCGAACCGCCGGGTGGCCCGCACGGTCTCCTCCTTGGCCTGCCGCTCGGTCCACTCGCCGTCCAGGACGCGGAGCACCTGCGCGTACCCGAGCGCGCGACTGGCCGTCCGCCCGGCCCGCAACCCGCCCGGGACGCCGTCCGCCAGCCGCCGGACCTCGTCCACCAGGCCATCGGCCCACATCTGCCGGACCCGGTCGGCGATCCGCCGGTCGAGTTCGGGGCGCGGCACGTCCAGGCCGATCTGCACGGTCGGCCGGATCGCGTGATAGGCGGGCAGCGTGGCGCTGAACGGCCGCCCGGACAACTCGATCACCTCCAGGGCGCGCACGATCCGGCGGCCGTTGCCCGGCAGGATAGCCGCTGCGGCGGCCGGGTCGAGACTGGCCAGCCGGGCATGCAGCACGGCGGGTCCGGTGGCGGCAAGCTCGTCCTCCAGCCTGGCCCGCAGCGCCGGGTCGGTGCCGGGGAAATCCAGGTTGTCGATCGCGGCCCGGACGTACAGGCCGGAGCCGCCGACCAGCACCGGGGTCCGGCCGCGGGCCGCGATGTCCGCGATCACGGCCCGGGCCAGACGCTGATACTCCGACACGCTGGCCGGCTCGGTGACGTCCCAGACGTCCAGCAGGTGATGCCGGATTCCGGCCTGCTGGCCGGGCGTGAGCTTGCCGGTGCCGATGTCCATGCCGCGGTACAACTGCATCGAATCGGCGTTGACGACCTCGCCGTCCAGCGCGCCAGCGACCCGCAGTGACAGCTCGGACTTCCCGGCCGCCGTCGGGCCCACGATGGCGATCAACGGTTCTGGCACCGTCTCAGTTTCCCAGACCGGCCATCCCGGTCAGGCCGACCAGGACGCGACCGCGTAACCGACGTCCAGCGGGGCGCCGGCGTACCGCAGCCGCCCGCGGACCGGCGCCGGACCGGCCTGGGCCGTGTCATGCAGGCCCGTGTCATGCAGGGCCGCGCCGGCCAGCACCTGCCAGGCGACCCGGCCGGCGGCGCCGACCTCGTCGGCCGCGGCGGGGTCGATCGCGGCTAGCGCACGGGCGTCGGCCGCGCCGAGGGCGCCGGCCAGGCGGGTGTCGAACTCCGCCGCCGCCGGGTCCGCCGCACCGGGAACGCCGAGCGCCCGCCGGGCGCTGCCGTCGCCGAGCACCAGCAGCGCCACCCGCGCCGCGCGGGCCGCTAGCGAGGCGCCAAGCGCCAGGCACTCGCCGGGCGGCGTCGACCCGGCGATCTCGAGGAACTCCGCGGGACGGGGGCAGCCGTCAGGCAGGCAGCGCGCGGCCAGCCAGCCGCCGATCGTCAGCGAGAGCGGCAGCACCGGCGGACCGGACCCGACGTCGAACGCCACCCCGTAGGCCCGCAGGCTGCCCGCGGCGGTCCCCGGGTAGGTCCTGGTCACCGTGCCCGGCCCGGCTACGAACACGACGTCCGGCGCCGCGTCGGCCAGCGCGCGTACGGCGTCGAAGCAGGCGCCGCGGAGCAGCCTGATCTGCTCATCGACCTGCTCGGCCGGGCTCGCCGCGGTGACCTGGGGCGCGGCCGCGCCGGTCGAGGACGGGCCGCTCCCAGTCGCGCCGGGCACTGCGATCGCCCCGGACCGGACCACCTCCGCGGGCACGAGGGTCTCCGGCCAGCCGGCGTCACCCATCGCGGCCGGGACGAGCAGCGGCGGATGCGGGCAGACCGCCGCCCCGACCAGCACCTCAGGCCTGCGGAGCGAGGACCGGCATGCCGAGCAGCACCGGGCTGGCGGACGCCCCGTCGGCCGGTGCGCCGTCCGCACCCGCGAGCCGCGCCTGCCAGGCGTCGCCCGCCCGGGTCCGCCGCACGGCGGACGGTGCGGCGTCGGCGATCAGGTAGTGCGGCGCCGCCCGGGTCACCGTCGTCGTCACCAGGTCACCCGGGCGCGGCGGCTCGGCATCGGCCGGCGGGCTGAAGTGCACCAGCCGGTTGTCCCTGGCTCGTCCCGACATCCGCCGGGTCGCGTCGTCCTTGCGGCCCTCCCCGTCGGCGACCAGGACCTCCACCGCACGCCCGACCAGCGCCTCGTTCTCGGCCAGGGTGATCTCCTCGATCGCGGCGACCAGCCGCTGGTACCGCTCGGCCACCACCTCGGCGGGAACCTGATCTGCCATGGTCGCGGCCGGGGTGCCGGGCCGGATCGAGTACTGGAAGGTGAACGCCCCGGCGAACCTGGCCTGGCGGACCAGGTCCAGGGTGTCGGCGAAGTCCTGCTCGGTCTCGCCGGGGAAGCCAACGATGATGTCGGTGGTGATCGCGGCGTCCGGGATCGCGGCCCGGACCCGGTCCAGGATCTTCAGGTAGGAATCCCGCCGGTAGGCGCGGCGCATCGCCCGGAGCACGGCGTCCGACCCAGACTGCAGCGGCATGTGCAGGGCCGGCATGACGTTCGCGGTCTCCGCCATCGCCGCGATCACGTCGTCGGTGAAGTCCCTCGGGTGCGGGGAGGTGAACCTGACCCGCTCCAGCCCGTCGATGTCACCGCAGGCCCGCAGCAGCTTGCCGAACGCCAGCCGGTCGCCGAAGCCGACGCCATAGGAGTTCACGTTCTGGCCGAGCAGGGTCACCTCGAGCACGCCGTCGTCGACCAGCGCGCGGATCTCGGCGAGCACGTCACCCGGCCTGCGGTCCTCCTCGCGGCCGCGCAGGCTGGGCACGATGCAGAAGGTGCAGGTGTTGTTGCAGCCCACCGAGATCGCGACCCAGGCCGCGTACGGCGACTCGCGCCGGGCCGGCAGCACCGAAGGGAAGCGCTCCAGCGACTCGGCGATCTCCACCTGGGCGCGCTGCTCCACCCTGGCCCGCTCCAGCAGCGCGGGCAGCGCCCCGATGTTGTGCGTGCCGAATACCACGTCGACCCATGGCGCGCGCTGCGTGATCACCGCCCGGTCCTTCTGCGCCAGGCAGCCGCCGACGGCGATCTGCATGCCGGGATGGCCGTTCTTCACCGGCAGCAGGTGGCCCAGGTTCCCGTACAGCCGGTTGTCCGCGTTCTCCCGGACCGCGCAGGTGTTGAAGACCACCACGTCGGGCTCGGTGTCCGGATCGGCCTCGCGATAGCCGGCCTCGGCGAGCAGCCCGGCCAGCCGCTCGGAATCGTGCATGTTCATCTGGCACCCGTAGGTGCGGATCTGGAAGGTGCGCTGACCGTCTGAGCCCGGCATGTTCCCTAGGTTAGACGCACCGGCGGACAGCCGGCCCACGCCGCGGACCGCCGTGCCGTCGGCCAGGCCGCCGCCGGCGGATCGGCAGCGGGGCGGCGGGCTACCATCGGGTGGACCTATCTGGGTCCGGGCATGGTGCCGGGCCCCTGTACGTCGGAGGATGCCCGGTGACGCTGCCCAGCACCGAACCGCTCGGCGCCGAGCCCGTGCCGCTGCCGGTGCCGGTGAGCGAACTCGGCGAGGGGCCGGTCTGGGTCGCCGCCGAGACCGCGCTGTACTGGGTGGACATCCCGGCCGGACGGGTCCACCGGCTGGCCGGCGACGGCGGGCACGCAAGCTGGGAGGTCGGCGCGCCGGCCGGCGCGGTCGTGCCGCGGGCCGGCGGCGGCCTGGTCGTGGCCGCTGGCACCGGCTTCGTGACACTGGAGCCGGCCACCGGCGCCGTGGCACCGCTGGCCGGAACGACCGCCAGCCCGGCGGACGCCCGGATGAACGACGGCGCCTGCGACCTGGCTGGCCGGTTCTACGCGGGCACCATGGCCCACGACGAGGCGCCGGGGGGCGGCACGCTCTACCGGCTCGACCCGGACCGCTCGGTCACCGAGATCTACCCGCGGGTCGGCGTCTCCAACGGCATCGGCTGGAGCCCGGACAACCGGCAGATGTACTACATCGACTCGCTGGAGTACCGGGTAGACGTGATGGACTACGACCCGCTCACCGGGCAGATCGGCGAGCGCAGGCCGTTCGCCGCCGTCGGGGCCGGCGACGTCCAGCCCGATGGCCTCGCGGTGGACTCCGACGGCGGGCTCTGGGTGGCCGTGTGGGGCGGCGGGATGATCCAGCGCCTCGACCCGGCAGGCCGCCCGGCCGGGCAGATCCGGCTGCCGGCCGCTAACGTCACCAGTTGCGCCTTCGGCGGCCCGGACATGGACCGGCTCTACATCACGACCGCGGCCGGTCCCGGGCGGCTGGGCGGGACGCTGTTCGGCTGCCTGCCGGGGGTGCCCGGGCTGCCGGCCCACCCGTTCCGCGGCTGATCGCGCGGGCAATCCGGCACGGCGCGTGATCCCGTGCGCCGGTTGTCGCCATTCGGCGCTAACGGGGTCCACCGGGTAGGGCACGATAGCCCTATGACGGAGAACGCCACGGCGATGACGAGCGAGCCTACGGGGAACAGCGAGCAGGACGGCCAGGACCCGGCCGAGCAGACCGGGAACGGGTCCGAGCCTGCCGGTGATCTGCCGGCGACGCCGCCGGAGCCGGTGCTTCCCCAGGTCCCGTTCGGGGCCTGGCCGTCGCCGATCAGCGCGACCGACGTCGTCAGCGACCGGGTCGGCGTGTCGTTCCCGACCGTCATCGGCGACAGCGTGTGGTGGCAGGAAGACCGGCCAGACGAGGGCGGCCGGTCCACGGTCGTGCACCAGGCCGCGAACGGCACCCGCACCTCGCTGCTGCCCGCGCCGTGGAACGCGCGCACCCGGGTGCACGAGTACGGCGGGCTGTCCTATCTCCCGGTCCCGGCCGACGCGGCCGCGCCCGCGCTGGCCAGGGCGGGCCAGGCCGCGGCAGGCGGCGGGACGCCGATCGTCTTCGCCAACCTCGCCGACCAGCGGCTGTACCTGGCCGGGAGCGCGGTCGCCGCGGGCACCGCGCAGCCCGTGCCGCTCACCCCGGACCCGACGGCGCCGGGCACCGCGGCGGCCTCGCAGAGCGAGGCCGAGACTCCCGGTCAGCACGCCGGCCCGGCCGCGGCGCTGGAGGAGCGCGCATTGCGTTACGCCGATTTCGTGCTCTCACCGGATCACCGGGAGATCTGGTGCGTCCGCGAGCGGCACGCGGGCGGGAAGGTCACCCGGGCGATCGTGGCCGTGCCGCTGGACGGATCCGGCGCCGACGACCCGGCCGCGACCCGGGTCCTGGTCTCCGGCTTCGATTTCTTCGCGTTCCCGACGCCGTCCCCGGACGGCCAGTGGCTGGCCTGGATCTGCTGGAACCACCCGCACATGCCGTGGGACGGCACCGAACTGCGGGTCGCGCCGGTCGAGGACGGCGTCCCCGCCAAGGGCCGGCTGATCAAGGGCAGCAACCGGGAGTCGGTGCTCGCGCCGCTGTGGCGGGACAACGGCAGCCTGTACGTGGCGACCGACTGGACCGGATGGTGGAACATCTACCAGATCGGCCTGCACGGCGAGCCGCCGCAGGCGCTGTACCCGGCGGACGAGGAGTTCGCCGGCGCGCTGTGGCAGCTAGGCGCCCGGCCGTTCGCGCTGCTCGGCGACGGCCGGCTCGCGGTGCGGCACGGCCGGGGCGGCGCCCGGCTCGGGGTGCTCGATCCGGAGACCTCCGAGCTGACCGATCTCCAGGTCGGGTTCACCGAGTTCGCCGACGGCCTGTCCGCGGACGGCACGCTGATCGCCGGCGTCGGCGGCGCGCCGCTCGAGCCGAACTCCGTGCTGCGGGTGGATGTGGCCACCGGCCAGACCACCGTGCTCCAGGCCGAGCTGAGCACGCTCCCCGACCCGCGGTACCTGCCGCTGCCCAGGCACGTGGAGCTTGAGGGCCCGTACGGGCGGGTGGTGCACGCGATCATCTACCCGCCGTCGAATCCGGAGGTCACCGGCCCGGACGGCGAGCTTCCGCCGTACATCGTCTGGGTGCACGGCGGGCCGACCAGCCACGTCACCGCGCGGCTCAGCCTGGAGAAGGCCTACTTCACCAGCCGCGGGATCGGGATCATCGACGTGAACTACGGCGGCTCCACCGGATATGGCCGGCTCTACCGGAGCCGGCTGAACCGGGAATGGGGCGTGGTCGACGTCGCCGACGCCAAGGAGGCGGCGAGGTCGCTGGCCGCGACCGGGCAGGCCGACGGCGCGCGGCTGGGGATCCGCGGCGGCTCGGCGGGCGGCTGGACGGCGCTCGCCGCGGTCACCACCGGGGCGGTGACCGATCCGGTGTTCAGCGCCGCGGTGTCTTACTACGGCGTCAGCGACCTGCGCGGCTTCGCCGACACCACGCACGACTTCGAGTCCCGGTACCTGGACGGCCTGATCGGGCCGCTGCCCGGCTTCGACACGGTCTACGCCGAGCGGGCGCCGGTCGGCCACGTGACCGGCAACACCTGCCCGGTGCTGCTGCTGCAGGGCACCGAGGACCCGGTGGTGCCGCCGCAGCAGTCCGAGAGCATCGCCGCGGACCTGGCCAAGCACGGGATCAGGCACGCCTACCTGACCTTCGATGGCGAGTCGCACGGCTTCCGCAAGGCCGACTCGATGGTCACCTCGCTGGAGGCGGAGCTGTCGTTCTACGGCCAGATCATGGGCTTCACCCCGCCCGGCGTGCCAGAGATCACGCTGGCCGACGGCACCGACTAGTAGCGGGCGCCGCGTCCGCGAGCGCGCTAGCGGGCGACCGCTTGGCGCGCTCGCGGGCGATCGCGGTCGCCCGGGACTCGCGGATCACGGTCACCCGGATCTGGCCGGGGAAGGTCAGCTCGCGCTGCACCTGTTCCGCGACGTCCCGGGCGATTACCTGCGCCCCGATGTCGTCCACGGCATCCGGGCGGACCAGCACCCGGACCTCGCGCCCGGCCTGCATGGCGAAGACCTTCTCGACGCCGGGCTGGGCCAGGGCGATCTGCTCCAGCCGCTCCAGTCGCTTGACGTAGGCCTCAAGGGACTCCCGCCGCGCCCCCGGCCGGCCGCCACTGATCTGGTCGGCGACCTGGGCGAGGACCGCCTCGACGGTGCGGACCTCGACCTCGCCGTGGTGTGCCTCGATCGCGTGCACCACGTCCTCGCTCTCGCCGTACCGCCGCGCGATCTCGGCGCCGATCAGCGCGTGGCTGCCCGCCACCTCGTGGGTTAGCGCCTTGCCGATGTCGTGCAGCAGCGCGCCCCGCTTGACCAGGGCCGGGTCGAGGCCGAGTTCGCTGGCCATCATCCCGGCGATGTGCGCCGACTCGATCAGGTGCCGCAGCACGTTCTGGCCATAGGAGGTCCGGTAGTTCAGCTGCCCGAGTAGCTGGACCAGTTCGGGGTGCAGGTCGGTGATCCCGACCGCGATCAGGGCGTCCTCCCCGGCCCGGACGCATAGTTCTCCGATGGCGGACTTGCTGCGCTGATAGACCTCCTCGATCCGGTGCGGCTGAATCCGGCCGTCGGCTACCAGCCGCTCCAGCGTGAGGCGGCCGATCTCGCGGCGGACCGGGTCGAAGCACGACAGCACGACGGCCTCCGGCGTGTCGTCGATGATCAGGTTCACCCCGGTGATGTTCTCGAAGGCGCGAATGTTGCGGCCCTCCCGGCCGATGATCCTGCCCTTCATCTCCTCGGCCGGCAGGTGCAGCACGGTCACGGCCGACTCGCTGGTCTGCTCGCTGGCCACCCGCTGGATCGCGAGCGTGATGATCTTCCTGGCCCGCTGCTCGCCCTCCCGCCGGGCCGCCGCCTCGATGTCCCTGACCGTGACGGCGGCGGCCCGCTTGGCCTGCTGCTCGATGGCCTGCGCCAGTTCGACCCTGGCCTGCTCGGCGGACAGTCCGCAGACCCGCTCAAGCTCGGTACGCTGGCGCGCCAGCAGATTCGCTAGCTCGGCGCCCCTGGCGTCCAGGTCGAGCCGGCACCTGGCGAGTTCGGCGGCCAGTTCGTCCAGGCGGCCGGCCTCCGCGTCGACCCGGCCCTCGCGCTCGGCGATCCGGGACTCCCGGCGTTCCAGGTCGGCGCGCAGTCCGCGGATCTCGGCGGTTACCTCCCGCATCTCCTCGTCCAGGCGGCGGCGCGCCGCCACGACCTGCTCGTCGTCCCGCTCATGGGCGAATCCGGGCTGGGCGGGTCCGGGCTGGGCGGGTCCGGGCTGGGCGGGTACGGGCTGGGCCACCGGGCCAGGAACCCGGCGCGCCACCCGGATGCTCACCAGCGTCGCTGCCACCGCTCCGGCAATGACCAGTGCGGCGGCGCC
>JAJYTW010000122.1 GCA_021792855.1 Actinomycetes bacterium | reverse complement strand
CGGTGAAGAACACCAGGTCGAAGCGGCGCAACACCTTGCGGAGCTTGGCTTTCTCCTGACTGGCCAGGGTTCCCTGACCGGTGCGGGCGGTACCCTCGGCGACCATGCGTTCCTCCGTGCAGACAATCAGGACAGACAAGTGCACTGAATGTATTACAAAGAAACGTCTGTGCCTATAGGTGACTAATGGGGGAGTCCCCGTTACCCCCTCCCGGGGAGGCGCGCCACCCCCGGCAAACCATCCGCCGCAGCCAGCCAGGAGCCGACCGGTCCCGACAGTCACCGGCGCGCCGGGCGCCTGGCTCAGCCTCCGGCCAGAACCTGGCGCTCGTCCGGGATGAACGGCAGCACGGTGTTAGTGAACGAGCGGGCCGCCTCGGTCGTGCCGACGTCCCGCCCCATCGACTCGGACAGGAACCAGCGGTGGTCGAGAACCTGGTGGAACAGCTCGGCGGCCTCCAGCTTGTGCCGCAGCGCCGCGGGCACGGACTCGATGACCGGCTCGTAGATCTCGGCCAGCCAGCGGCTCGCGGCCACCCCCAGCGGCACCTCGGCGCCGCCGGTCCTTGACAGCCAGGCGCGATAGCCGGAGATGTCGTTCAGCAGCCTCCTGGCCTGGTTCTCCCCCACGTCCAGCCCGGTCAGCGCGCGCAGTTCCCGCCGGTGGAAGCCGGGCTCCACCACCCGCGTGGTGAGCCGGAGCTTGCTGCTGCCCTCGGTGGTCGTGACCGCAAGCTCGCGCACGTCGAAGCCGAGCGCGTTCAGCCGCCGGATCCGGTCCTCAACCCGATGCCGCTCGCCGATCGCGATGACCTCTTCCCGGGTCAGCTCGGCCCAGAGCCGGTGGTACCGCTCGGCTACCTGCTCGGCCAGCCAGAACGGGTCAGGCTCGCCGCGGCAGCCCGAGCCGCCGGCCTCCCGCTCGGCGCGCAGGTCGGCCATCTCCCCGGCGACCCGCTCGGTCGCCAGGTCCAGGTCGTACCCGCGCTGCCCGTCGGTCAGCGCCGGGACGGCCTGCCCGGTCTCGGCATCCACCAGGTAGGCCGACAGCGCCCCGGCGTCGCGCCGGAACAGCGCGTTCGACAGCGAGCAGTCCCCCCAGAAGAAGCCCGCCAGGTGCAGCCGGACCAGCAATTCGACCAGCGCGTCCACCAGGCGCTCGTGCATCTGCTTGCTGAGCGGCCCCGAGAAGATCGTCCGGTACGGCAGCGAGAACTCCAGGTACCTGGTGATCAGGATGCCATTACCGGCCCCGCCACGATCGGTCACCGCGCCAATCAACTCCACCGCCGGAACCGACTCCTCGGCCAGGAAGGTGAGCAGTCGCCGCTCCCTGGCCACCAGTTCCTCGGGCATCTCCTTCAGCGCGAGCAGCGCGCCGGCCGTCTCGACGAACCGCACGCAGTGCCGCGCCAGCCCCCGGTCGCGGACCTGAACCAGCAGGTCAACGGGCCAATCCCGGAGCGGCAGCTGCCACGGCAGCTCAAGCAGGCCGCCGATCTCGCCAGTATGCGCGGCCTGGCCGAGCAGCATCTGCACGTGGCTACCGTAACGCACCACCGGATACCGGTTATAGGCCGGATTTAGCGATGAAGATGATGAGTAAAATTATCTCGGCACTATTGCCACATCGGCTGATAGGGAGTAGCAACGGTAGATAGCACCGTTATTGAAGCGGTTCCATGCGAAGCGCGCGCACGTAACGGAGGTGAGCGGGGCTGGGATCGGAGCGCCGGACGAACATCGCCGAGGTCGCTGCCGCGGCCGGGGTCAGCGTCGGCACGGTGTCCCGGGTCCTGAACCACAGCCCGCATGTTCGCGAGGCCACCCGCCAGCGGGTAACCGAGGTCATCCGGCGGCTCCAGTACCGCCCAAGCCGACTCGCGGCCCGGCTCTCGCGGGGCAGTCCCGGCACGGTGATGCTGCTCGTTCCATTCCTCACCCGGCCGTCGGTGGTGGCCAGGCTGGCCGGTGCGCTGAGCGTGCTCGACGAGCAGGGCTTCGACGCCATCCTCGGCAATGTCGAGGCCCCGGACCAGCTTGAGCGGCACCTGCACGCGCTCACCGCCAGGCATGGCGCCGAGGGAGCGGTGATCATCTCGCTTCAGCTTGGCGAGCGGCACCTGGCCGAACTGCGCTCGGCCGGCGTGCCGCTGGTGATGGTGGACGCGCAGGCGCCCGGCGTCCCGTGCACGGTGGTGGACGACATCCGCGGCGGCACGCTGGCCGCGGAGCACCTGCTCGACCTGGGCCACCGCCGGATCGCGTTCGTCGGTGACGAGCCGAACCCGGACCTCGGCTTCCGGTCCACCCGGCGCCGCCTGCTCGGCTACCGGCGGGCGCTGGCCGCGCGCGGCATCTGCCAGAACCCCGCGCTGATCCGCCTCGGCGCGCACTCCTCGACCGCGGCGGCCGCGCTCACCAGGCAGCTTCTCCGGCTGCCCGATCCGCCGACCGCGATCTTCGCGGCGTCGGACACTCAGGCCCTCGGCGTGCTGGCCGGCGCCGAGCAGGCCGGCCTGCGGGTCCCGGACGACCTGTCGGTGATCGGCTACGACGACATCGAGTCCGCGGCCCAGCTTGGGCTGTCCACCGTGCGGCAGCCGCTGCGCGCCAGCGGGGCGAGCGGGGCGCACCGGCTGTGCGCGGTGATCCGAGGCGAGCGGGTCCGGCCGATGCGCCAGGAACTGCCGCTCGGCGTCGTGGCCAGGTCGACGACCCGGGCCCTCACCGACCCAGTCCGGTCGCTCACCGACCCGGTACGGGCCGGTCCGGCCCGGACCGCGCCGCCAGGGGACTGAGCCCGACGCCAGCCAGGCCGGCGGGCTGAGGTAGCGCCAGAAGGTGAACATCCGGTGCCGTGCAAGCGACATTCGCGGCAACACCAGCACACCGTCACCCATGAACCCCCCGAAGGAGTGCGCATGTCACGCAGATTCGCGCCACGACGACTGTCCGGACCGACCCTGCGCCTCGCCGCCCTGGCGGGCGCCGGGGCACTCGCCATCGCCGCCTGCAGCAGCAGCAGCGCCAGCGGCAACTCGCCCACCAACACCGGATCGTCCACCTCGGGCACCATCGTCTGGTGGGCCAGTCCGATCGCCGGATCCGGCCCGACCGACACCCGGACCGTGCTGATCAACGCGTTCGAGAAGCAGTACCCAAAGATCCACGTCAAGCTCGAGAACGCCTCTACCAACACCGACACCAACCGGGCCACCCTGGCCACCCAGATCTCTGGTGGGTCGTCGACCCCCGACGTGTTCATGGGTGACGTGATCTGGCCCGCCCAGTTCGGCGCGCACCAGCTTGCGGTCCCGCTGTCGAAGTACCTGCCCAAGTCATTCTTCGCGCAGTTCGCCCCCGGCCTGGTGCAGGGCGCCACCTACAAGGGCCAGGTCTATGGCTCGCCGCTGTTCGAGGACCAGGGCTTCCTGTACTACCGCAAGGACCTGCTCGCCAAGGACCACCTGCCGGTTCCCAAGACCTGGGAGCAGCTGATGTCCGAGGCGAAGACCATGCAGAAGAAGGGCCAGGTCAAGTACGGCTTCGTCTGGGAGGGCGACTCGTATGAGGGCCTGACCTGCGACTTCATGGAATACCTGACCGACGCCGGGGGCACGGTCACGAACCCCGGCTTCACCAAGGGCACGCTGAACAGCCCGGCCGCGATCAAGGCCGTGACGTTCATGCGCAAGCTGATCACCTCCGGCGTCTCGCCGTCGGCCGTCACCACCTTCCAGGAACCGCAGGCGATGGACGCGTTCGCGTCCGGCCAGGCCGCGTTCCTGCGGAACTGGGACTACGCCTACTCCTACGCCAACACCCCGTCGACCTCGAAGGTCGTCGGCAAGGTCGGCGTCGCCCCGCTGCCCACGTTCGCCGGCCAGTCCTACCCCGGCTACTCGAACATCGGCGGCTGGAACATGTACATCAACCCGCACAGCAAGCACCTCAGCCTGGACCTGACCTTCATCAAGTGGCTGGCCAGTCCGGCCGCGCAGCGGATCCTGGCGCTTAAGTACTCCGAGATCCCGACCAATGAGTCCGTCCGGACCTCCCCGGCCGTGATCAAGTCCAACGCCGTGCTCGCGATCGTGCCGCAGACCAGGCTGGTCCCGCGGCCGGCCGGCACGCCGAACTATCCGGCCGTGTCCACCGCCATCTACCAGAACGTCAACGCGGTGCTGGCCGGCTCGGCGTCGCCGTCCTCGGCGATGTCCTCGGCCAACTCGCAGGTCAACTCCGCGCTCAGCAGTTCGTCGGGCGGCGGACTCTAGGCCGTCGCCAGGCCGCCCGCGCGGGCCGGGGCGCCGCGTCGCCCCGGCCCGCGCGGCCCAGCGCACCCCGGTGCCGCCCAGGGCCCGGGTGAAGGGAGCACTTCATGGCAGCTATCTCGACTACCGCGGAACGAACAACCGCCGCCGCGCCGCCGCGCGGCCGCCGCGACGCGAACACCAAGAAGCTAGCCAGGATCGGCTGGGGCTTTTCCGCCCCGGCCCTGCTGGTCATCGCCGCCGTGACGATCTTCCCGATCGTCTACTCGGTGATCATGAGCGTGTCCAATGTGCAGTTGAGCGGGAACGGCTTCGCGCTGAACGGCATCACGGGCGGCAACTACTCGGTCCTGGTCCACGCCGCCGTCTGGCGGTACGCGGTCATCTTCACCATCGTCTACACGCTGATCACCGTGATCGTCGAACTAGTCATCGGCACCTGCATCGCGCTGGTGCTTGAGCGCCTGACCGCCGGGCGCGGCTGGCTGATGGCGCTGCTGCTGATCCCCTGGTCGATGATCACGGTCATCAACGCCGAGCTTTACGGCTACATCTATAACGGAACTTACGGCGTCTATCAGTACCTCACCGGCCTGGTTGGCCTGGGCCATCCGGTCATTCTCGGCACGCCCACCGGCGCCATCGCCGGAATGATGGTGGCCGACATCTGGAAGACCACCCCGTTCGTCGCGATCATCGTGTTGGCCGGCCTGGTGATGCTGCCCGGTGACGTCTACGAGGCCGCCGAGATGGACGGCGCCTCGGGGTGGACGACCTTCTGGCGTATCACGCTGCCCCTGCTGCGCCCGACCATCGCCCTCGCCGTGATGTTCCGGGTTCTTCAGGCCTTCGGCCTGTTCGACCTGCCGTACGTGCTCACCGGCGGCGGTCCCGGCTACTCGACCAACTCGCTGGCGATCCTCGGCTACTTCGCGATGTTCAAGAACCTGGACTTCGGCCCCGGCGCGGCCGTCGCCACAAGCACGGCGGCACTGGTGCTGCTCGGGTGCCTGGCGTCGCTGCGGGTGTTCCGGGTCCAGGTCGGGAAGGAGAACGCCTGATGCGCACCCGCAAGCGAACCGGATGGCGGCGGATCGTCAACGGCGTCAACATCGCTGGCCTCATCAGCGTGCTATTCATCGCCCTGCCGCTGTACTGGATGACCATCGGCAGTTTCGAGACCCCGGCTAATCTGGCATCTTCCCCGCCGCAGTGGTTCCCGGTCCCGGGAACCACCGCGAACTACTCCACCGCCTTCAGCCAGTATCACTTCTGGATCTTCTTCCGGAACTCGCTGATCGTGACCATCATCGCCACCGCACTCGTGCTGGCGCTTGGCACCCTGGCCGGGTACGCGCTCGGCCGGACCCCGATGCGCGGCAAGTTCTCGCTGCTGGTCGTGCTGCTGATGATCTCGGTGTTCCCGGAGATCGCCATCATCGCGCCGCTCTACCTGCTGATGCGCGAGATCGGCTGGCTGAATAGCTATCAGGCGCTGATCCTGCCGTACACGGCGTTCAACCTGCCGTTCGCGATCTGGATCCTGCGCAACTACTTCCTCGGCATTCCCAAGGAGATGGAGGAGACCGGCCGGATCGACGGCGCCGGGCCATTGCGCACGATGTGGTCGATCGTCCTGCCACAGGCCCTGCCCGGCCTCTTCACGGCGGGGATCTTCTGCTTCACCGCGTGCTGGACCGAGTTCCTGATGGCCCTGACCTTCAACGCCCAGACCAACTTCCAGACCATCCCGGTGGGCATTGCAACGTTCGGCACCCAGGACATCACGCCGTTTCCGACGATCTTCGCCGCCAGCGTGGTGGCGGTGATCCCGATCGGAATCCTGGTGTTCATCTTCCGCAAGTTCGTGATCTCCGGCCTCACCTCGGGCGCGGTGAAGGGATGAGCCACGACGGCGCCACCCCAGGCGCCCCCAAGCAATGTCAGCCGACGGAACGCGACCCGGAGGAGACGCGATGGCAACGGTAAGCCTGGAGCAGGTCAACAAGGTCTACCCGAACGGCTTCCACGCGGTGCATGACCTGAGCCTGGACATCGCCGACGGCGAGTTCATGGTGCTGGTCGGCCCGTCCGGGTGCGGCAAGACCACAGCGCTGCGGATGGTCGCAGGCCTTGAGGACATCTCCTCCGGCACGCTGAAGATCGGCACCAGGACGGTCAACGACGTGACGCCGAAGGACCGGGACATCGCGATGGTGTTCCAGAACTACGCGCTCTACCCGCACATGACCGTGGCGGAGAACATCGGGTTCGCGCTCAAGTTGCGGAAGATGCCCAAGACCGACATCGAGGCCCGGGTCAAGGAGACCGCCGAGATCCTCGGCCTGACCGAGTGGCTGAACCGCAAGCCAGGCCAGTTGTCCGGCGGCCAGCGGCAGCGGGTGGCGATGGGCCGGGCGATCGTCCGCGAGCCTTCGGTGTTCCTGATGGACGAGCCGCTGTCGAACCTGGACGCCAAGCTGCGGGTCCAGATGCGCGCCGAGGTGTCCCGCATCCAGCGCCGGATCAACGTGTCCACGATCTACGTCACACACGACCAGATCGAGGCGATGACGATGGGCGACCGGGTCGCCGTGATGCGGGCCGGCCTGCTGCAGCAGTGCGACAACCCGCAGGTGCTCTACGACCACCCGGACAACCTGTTCGTCGCGGCCTTCATCGGCTCGCCGGCGATGAACCTGTACGAGGCGTCGGTCACCGAGGGTGCCGCGGCGGTCCGGGTCGGCTCCCAGCAGATCGACCTTCCGGCGTCGGTGACCACCGCGCACTCCGGCCTGGCCGCCTTCGCGGGCAAGCGGATCGTGCTCGGACTGCGCCCGGAGCACCTGCCGGCCTCCGGTGACGCCCGCCCCGGTCCGACGCTGACCGGCGACGTGGACCTGGTGGAGGCGCTCGGCTCGGAACTGATGGTGCACTTCACCATCGACGCCAAGCGGGTCCAGGCCGAGGGGGCGCACGATCCCGACGCGGAGGACGTGGCCGCGGCCGGTGAGGGCGTGGCCCGGGTGGATCCGCGGGCGCCGGTCAAGGCGGGCGAGCGGTTCACGTTCGCGATCGACGCGGACGGCATGCAGTTCTTCGACCCCGAGACCGGCCTGGCGATCTGGTGACGCCGGACGCGGCAGTGCCGAATCCGTGGTGGCATGGCGCCGTCCTCTACCAGTTGTACGTGCGGTCCTGGCGGGACTCCGGCGGCGACGGCTACGGCGATCTACCGGGGATCATCGAGCGCCTGGACCACCTGTCCTGGCTGGGGGTGGACGGGGTCTGGCTGTCGCCCACGATGCCGTCGCCTGACGCTGACTGGGGCTACGACGTCAGCGACTACACCGGCGTCCACCCCGAACTCGGCGATCTGGACGACCTGGACGCGCTGATCGAGGAGGCCGGCCGGCGCGGCATCCGGGTGCTGCTCGACCTGGTGCCGAACCACACCAGCGCCGCGCATCCCTGGTTCGTCGACGCGCTGTCGGGCCGGGACGCGGCGCACCGGGAGTACTACGTCTGGGCCGACCCGGCCCCTGGCGGCGGGCCGCCGAACAACTGGAAGGACGCGACCGGGGCGCCGGCCTGGGAGTTCCACGCCGTGACCGGGCAGTACTACCTGCACAACTTCCTGATCGGCCAGCCGGACCTGAACTGGTGGAACCCGGCGGTGCACCGGGAGTTCGAGGACATCCTGCGGTTCTGGTTCGACCGCGGAGTGGGCGGCTTCCGGATCGACGTGGCGCACGGCCTGTACAAGGACGCCGAACTCCGCGACAACCCGCCGCTGGAGCGGGAGAACCCGCTGGAGGGCCGGTTCGGCCTCCGGCCGGTCTACAGCGCCAACCGGCCCGAGACGCACCAGGTCTTCCGGGACTGGCGGTCGCTCGCGGACGGCTACTCCCCCGCCCGCCTGCTGCTCGGCGAGACCTGGGTCGGCGACGCCGGCCGGCTGGCCAGCTTCTACGGCGCGGGCGATGAGCTGCACCTGGCGTTCAACTTCCCGTTCGTGTTCGCCGAGTTCGGCGCGGAAGCGCTGGTCGGCGTGGTGGCCACCACCCTGGGGGCACTGCCCGCCGGCGCGTGCCCGGTGTGGACGGCGTCCAACCACGACGTCGGCCGCTTCCCGACCCGCTGGTGCGGCGGCGATCCGCGCAAGATCCGACTGGCGCTGCTGCTGCTGACCACCCTGCCGGGGACGGTCGTGCTGTACTACGGCGACGAGATCGGCATGGCCGAGGTGGACGTGCCGCCCGAACTGCGACGCGACGTCATGACGATGGAGGGGGCGGAATCCCACCCGAACCGGGACCGGGCCAGGACCCCGCTGCGCTGGGACTCCTCCCCCGGCGGCGGGTTCACCGCGGACGACGTGACTCCGTGGCTGCCGTTCGGCGCCGATCCCGCGGGCAGCGTCGAGCAGCAGCGAGCCGACGAGGACTCGGTGCTGTGGCTCTGCCGCCGGCTGATCGCGCTGCGCAAGAGCGAACTCGGCGGCCGGGTCGCCAGGTACCAGCGGCTTGACTCCCCGCCGGGGACCTGGGTCTACCAGACCGGCGCGCTGGTCGTGGCGGCGAACCTCAGCGACGATCCGGTCGTGGTGCCCGGCCCGGCCGGGCCGGTACTGCTCGCCACGGCCGACTCGCCTGCCGTCGGCGACGCGGACCCGCTGCTCGCCCCGTGGTCCGGCCGGATCACCCGGCAGCCCTGAAACCAGGGCCCCGCCAGGCGACGTCCCACCCCTTAGGCCCAAGATTGCGCCCGGAATACCCGGAATGCGAAGCCACAAGGGGTGGTAGGTCCCGCCGGGAATAAGTTCAGGACGTTGCCGTAATCCGGCGCTGCCACCGCCGTTCAGCCGTTCGTTCCGAAGAATAGCAGTGTAGACCCGCGAATATTAGTAGCGTAGCGTCCTGATCACCAGTAGCGTTGCTCTTCATGGCTCACGACGTTCCCCGGCAGGGAACAGCCCCAGGAGGTTCTTATCGTCGACGCATCGCCGATGCGGAACTCGATGAGCTCCTCGCTGGCCTGCCCGCTGTGGCGATCGAGGGGCCGCGCGCGGTCGGGAAGACGGCGACGGCCCTGCAGCGGGCACGGACCGCGTACCGGCTCGACGACGAGGCTCAGCGGATCATCGCCCAGGCTGATCCCGCACGGCTGACCGGCGGGGAGCGGCCGGTACTGATCGACGAGTGGCAGCGGCTGCCGGAGTCGTTCGACCGGGTGCGACGGGCAGTGGACGCGGGCGCGCCGCCGGGGAGTTTTCTGCTCACTGGATCGGCATCGCCCAAGGACCCGCCCACGCACTCGGGAGCCGGCCGGATTGTGCGGGTGAGACTGCGCCCGATGTCGCTTGCCGAGCGAGGTGTTGAGATCCCGGCGGTCAGCCTGAGCCAGTTGCTCAGCGGGGACCGCGCCCCGGTATCGGGCCGCACGACGATCACACTCGAGCGTTATGTCGAGGAGATTGTCCGGTCGGGCTTCCCAGGCTTCCAGACGCTGGGCGGGCGGCTGCTGCGCGCGCAGCTCAACGGATACCTCGACGGCATCGTGGACCACGATTTCGAGGAGTCCGGGCAGACGGTCCGGCGGCCGCAGGTACTGCGCCGCTGGATGACGGCCTACGCGGCCGCGACATCGTCAGTGGCGTCCTATGAGAAGATCCGGGACGCGGCAACCAGCGACACCGGCGGCCCGCCGGCGAAGACCACCGTGCAGGTCTACCGGGACGTGCTGGAACGAATCTTCATCCTCGATCCGCTGCCCGCGTGGCTGCCGACCTCCAACCGGTTCACCCAGCTAGCCGCGCCACCCAAGCATCACCTCGCCGACCCGGCGCTCGCCGCCCGGCTGCTGCGGGCAGACGCCAGCACGCTGCTCGCCGGGCAGACAGCCGGGCCGTTCCGGGAAGGACCGCTCCTCGGCGCGATGTTCGAGTCCCTGGTCACCCAGTCCGTCCGGGCCTACGCCCAGGCCGCCGAGGCACAGGTCAGCCACCTGCGCACCAGCCGCGGTGACCACGAAGTCGACCTCATCGTCGAGCGCGACGGCGGAGTACTCGCGATCGAGGTCAAACTGGGCCAGGTGCCCGACGACCGCGACACCCGCCACCTCCGCTGGCTCCAGGCCCGGCTCGGCGACCGCCTGCTCGACAGCGTCGTCATCACCACCGGCCCAGCCGCCTACCGCCAGCCGGACGGCATCGCCGTCATCCCGGCCGCACTCCTCGGCCCTTAACTGAGCCGGAAGCTCGCATGTCGTCGACGAGATCGGCATGACCGAGGTGGACATGCCGCCTGGACTTCAGCGCGACGTCATGACGATGGAGGGGGCGGAATCCCACCCGAACCGGGACCGGGCCAGGACCCCGCTGCGCTGGGACTCCGCCCCGGGCGGCGGGTTCACGGCGGACGGCGTGACTCCGTGGCTGCCGTTCGGCGCCGATCCCACGGGCAGCGTCGCGGACCAGCGGGCAAATGAGGACTCGATGCTGTGGCTCTGCCGCCGGCTGATCGCGCTGCGCAAGAGCGAACTCGGCGGCCGGGTCGCCAGGTACCGGCGGCTGGACTCCCCGCCGGGGACCTGGGTCTACCAGACCGGCGCGCTGGTCGTGGCGGCGAACCTCAGCGACGAGCCGGTCGTGGTGCCCGGCCCGGCCGGGCCGGTACTGATCGCCACGACCGACTCGCCTGCCGGTGACGGCGCCGCGGGCCCGCTGCTCGCCCCGTGGTCCGGCCGGATCACCCGGCAGCCCTGAAACCAGGGCCCCGCCAGGCGACGTCCCACCCCTTCGGCCCAAGATTGCGCCCGGAATACCCGGAATGCGAAGCCACAAGGGGTGGCAAGTCGCCCTGCTGAGCCAGCCAGCCAGCCGACGCGCACAGCCGCGTCGTGGGGCGAGGGTGACCGTGCTATCCGGGTCAGCGTCAGCGGGCTCCCGTCGCCCCTTGCGCGCTAGCCGAAGAGTCCGAGATGCGGCAGCAGACTTTCCGCCGCGTTGGTGAGTTCGGTTGCCACGGCAACGGCCGACCGGGCATCATCCGGCGTGAGCCGGGCCGCAGCCATCACGGGGTATTCAATGTCGTTTCGCTGCCGACGCAGCCCGCCGTACCTGTCGAAGGCAACCCCGAACTGACCCCGGACGGCTAGCTCGACCGCATAATGGCCGCCCCTGGTCGTTGCGCGCAGTCCTTGCTGCGCGAGCAGGGCCGTGCAGGCGAAACGCGCCGCATCGTAGGCGAGTGTGAACGCGCTGTCCGGGTCAGGGGCAGCGACTCCTGCCGCTGTCCCTGAGCGTGCGGCGAGCCTTCGCCAGCCACTGCCCGCCGTCAGCAGCCGCGCCAATCAGAACCTGAAGCTGGCCGTCCGCCAGCATTCGCTCGATCTCGGCTTCACCGCGCTGCCACCGCGTCATGCCACCCCTCCCGCCGGGGCGGAATGGTCAATGACCGTGACATAGGGTCGCGCCTTGATCTCCCGAACGAAAGGCTCGGCTGGATCCGCCCACTGCTCGGATACGCACGCGACCGGGTTGACCGGCCGGCCCAGCCGTGACTGCGCGCGGTCAGCCGCGGAGTACATGGCAACCCGGTCCGGCGTCCCGACCACCAGCACGTCCACGTCATTCGGCGGCCTGCCGCGCTGCCCCCGGTACCTCGCCGCCCACGAGCCGAAGATGATCACCAGCACAACATTCGCGAGGCCCGCGAACTCCTCCGCGACCACGACATGAGGTCCGTAAGTCAGCGTCAGAAGCTCCGTCAGCGGACCCACCAGCTGGGAATCCCTGCTTGCGCTCACAAGACGGGACCGGCCGACGGGGCGGGTAGCCAGAATCCCAGCCTCCGCCAACCGCACCACCTCGCCGCTCACCGTCGACTGCGGCATCGACAGCGCCCGGGCCAGCTCGGCAATCGTGTATTCCTCATCCGGGTGAAGCAGCAGCATCGTCAGCAGGTCAGCTTGATGCTGCGACCTGAGGATGGGAAGCAGCCTCGGCGCATCACTACGCATAACACGATCATATCATCGACTTATACGTTAGTTCCCGTGACCCGCTGCGAGGCCGCCCCGCCGCATCGTGGATGTCACCGGACAGCGCCGGAAGCCGGTGCCAACCACGTTTCACCTGGCGCGCCTGGCAGGGATCGAACCTGCGACCAACTGCTTAGAAGGCAGCCGCTCTATCCGCTGAGCTACAGGCGCTCGGACTAGCCGTCCGCTCTCCATTCTGCCCGAAACCGGCCGCGGACGCGGCAGGCGACACCACGGCAGCGGCCCGGCGAGTCGGCGGGCACGCACGTCAACCAGCCGCGCAGGCACGCATACCGGCCGGTCACCGCGAGATCGCCACCAGCCTGGGCCGCAGGCAGGCGTAGGCGGAACGGCCGCCCGGGGCCGCGGCCTGGACCAGCGGGCCGACCCGGGCGCAGGTCGCGATCAGCACGGTGCTGTT
>JAJYTW010000121.1 GCA_021792855.1 Actinomycetes bacterium | reverse complement strand
GGGTGGTCACCGTGGACTCCGCGACCCCGCTGCAGGTCGCCTGGCAGCGGCTGCCGCGCTTCGGAAGCCTTACCGGGCCGGTCACCGGGTTGCGGCCGGATCAGGCCCCCGATGACGCGGCCACCGAGGCGGGGGTGCGTCCGCGATGAACCTCCGGCTCACCGGCGCGGCCGCCGCCGCCGTGATCGCGGCGTCCTTCGTCAACTTCACCCTGATCCGGGGCGCGGTCTGGTTCGCCGCGGTAGCCGCGGCCGCGCTGATCGTCGCCCTGGCCGGAATGCTGACCAGGTCCGGTCCGGTGCCGTCCGCGGTCGGGGCCAGCCTGCTCGCGCTGGCCGCCACGGCCCCGCTGCTGACCTCCGGCTCGCTGTACCTGACCGCCGCGGCGATCGCGATCATCGGCTGCTGCGCGGCGAGCGCGACCGGGTTCGGCCCGCTCCGGCTGATCGCCGCCGCGGTCAGCTACCTGGCCGCGCTGCTGCTCTACCTGACCGTGACGCTAACGTCCCGGCTGGCGGTCGCCCTGGTGGTCCCGACCACCGGGTCGCTGCGGCACCTGCGCGACCTGGTCTCCGGCGGCATGGCTCAGGCCAGGTTCTCCCCGCCGGTCTACGCCACCCCCGGCGTCATCCTGCTGGCGGCGGGCGGGATCGGGCTGGCGGCGATCGTCGTGGACGTGCTTGCCGTGCGGCTGCGCCGGCCGGCCGTGGCCGGACTGCCGCTGATGCTGGTCTTCCTGGCGCCGGTCGCGACCGCGGCCAACGTCGGCGGGCTCACCGCGACGGTGGCGTTCCTGCTGGCCGCCGCCGGGTATCTGGCACTGCTGTCGGCCGACGGCCGGCACCGGCTCCGAGCCTGGGGCCGGGTGGTGACGGTCTGGCACAGCAGCGGCGAGGACGACCGGCTAGCCGGCGCCGAGGTCGGCGCGCTGGCGGCGACCGGCCGCCGGATCGGACTGGCCGCCGTCTGCGTCGCGGTGATCGCCCCGCTGCTGCTACCGAGCCTGAACCTGCACCGTCTGTTCGCCAGCGGGACCTCGGGTGCTGACCAGACCTCGGTAGGCCTGCCCAACCCGGTCGACCAGTTGCACGGCCTGCTGACCAGGCGGCACCCGCAGCAGGTGCTCAGCTATCGCTCGTCCGGCGCGTCCGCACAGGATTACCTGCAGGTCTACGTCCTGAACTACGACGCGTCCACGGGCAGTTGGGAGCTGATCCAGCCGAAAGCCAACGTCCGGGTCGGCCGGGGCGCCCTGCAGCCGGCCCCGGGAATGGCCGCGGGCACGGCCGTGACCACGATCAAGTCAACCATCACGTTCGGGCGGCTGTCCGGCTTCAGCTGGCCAGACTTCTTCCTCCCGGTGCCGTACTGGCCCGAGCAGCTCCAGGCGCCGGGATCCTGGCGGGAGACCGACGGCACGCTGATGATCTTCGCGGCCGCGCCGGTGCACAGCGGGCTGACCTATACGGTGCTGAGCGGGCATCCCAACCCGAGCCGGGCGACGCTCACCCTGCCGCAGCACCCGCCCGCCAGCATCACCAGGTCATACCTGGGCTACGACTCGCCGGTCACCAACCAGCTCAGGGCCATCGCTGAGCACGTCACCCGCGGCCTGCACACCAAGATCGCCATGGCGATCGCGCTGCAGAACTGGCTGCGCTCCAGCAGGTTCAGCTACAGCCTGCGGTCCACCATCCCGGACAGCCCGCACGGCCTGCTGACCTTCCTGACCACCGACCGGCAGGGCTACTGCCAGCAGTTCGCGTTCGCGATGGCGGTGCTCGCCAGGCTGGTCGGCATCCCGTCCAGGATCGCGATCGGATATACCGCGGGTACCCGGCAGCCGGACGGACGCTGGCTGGTGACAACCGCGGACGCGCACGCCTGGCCGGAGCTCTACTTCCAGAACGTGGGCTGGATCCGGTTCGAGCCGACCCCCGGCGGGCTCGCGGGGCAGGGCACGGCCGCGGTGCCCGGTTACACCAGAGCGGTCGCCCGCGGCGGCACCCGGACGCACCCGGCCGGCGGCCCGACCAGCCAGCCAACGGCCAGTCCGACGCCGTCGAGCAACCCCTCGAACATCCTCTCGCACGTCCGGCACCCGGGCAGCAACGGCGGCCAGGCCCTCCCGCCCGGCCGGGGCGGCGGTCCGCCGACCGGCCTGCTGGTGCTCGCCGTTCTGGTGCTCGCCGCGATCGCGCCAGGCAGCGCCCGGCTGATTACCAGGCGCCGCCGCTGGCGTGCCGCCCGCAGCGACGCCGCCCGCGCCGACACCGCCTGGCGCGAACTCTGCGACGACCTCGATGACTTCGGCCTGCGCAGGCGGCCGAGCGACTCGCCGCGCGCGCTGGCGGCCAGACTGCGCTCGGTGGTCGACTTCGACGGGCCGGCGGATGCGTCGCTGACCAGGGTCACGACCGTGGTGGAGCGGGTCAGGTACGCGCCGGCGCCCGCCTCCGCCGAGGGGATCAGGGCCGATGTCGCGAGGATCCGGCGCGCGCTGGCGAGGAGCGCCGGCCGTGCCGACCGGCTGCAGGCCAGGTTCGCGCCGACCTCCACCCTGGCCCCGCTGCGCTCGGGCCTCGCGCAGACGCTCGGACTGCTGACCGGCTGGGCGCCACGGTCATCTCGGGCTGGCACCACCGCCGACTAATCCGCCCAGGGACCCGGCACCGCGGGGTAGGTCAGCGGCCGCCCTCCTGGCGGCGGCGCCAGCGCTCCTCGAGCCGGTCGCTCAGCCCGGGTCCGCCACGGCGGCCGCGACCACCCCGGCGGCTCCGGCCGTCACGCCGGTCCCCGGCGTTCATCCTGCCGGTGGCCAGGCCGTTCATCCGCCGGTAGCTGATCGCTGCCCAGTAGCACGAGCCGAGCATGATAACGAACCCGGCCACGCTGATCGCGATGTACGTAGAGACGCCGACCGGCAGCAGCGCGACGCCGATCACGAACAGGATCGCGGCATAGACGACCCGGCGCCGGTAGTGAACCCGTGGATCCGCCGCGCGCACCGCTCTGGCAAACCGCGGGTGCTCGGCGTAGAGCGCCTGTTCGATCTGCTCGAGCTGCCGCTGCTCGTGCTCGGAAAGCGGCACGGTGCCTCCCAATGACTCGCGCCGGTCCCACCTGTTGCGGTACACCCTCCGGCCCGGCTATCCACCAGAATACGAGCGCCGGCGCGTTCTGTGAAAGGGGACGACGGACCAGCGGCCAACCGAGTGTTACCGATCTTCCCGGACACCGCACAGGCTACCCGGCGGCGGCGCCTGGACCGGCCGGATCCACCAGCGACGCCGGGGCGACCGCACCGGTCCCGAACCGGCCGGCGATCTTGTCCATCGCGCCCTCGGCGGCCCGCCAGGCATCCGGTCGCTCACCCAGCCTGAGCTGGGTGCCGAGCCCGGCCGCCGGCGTCAGCCCGGTCGCCCGGACCCCGACCAGGCGCAGTCGCTCGCCGGGCCGCAGGCCGGACGATGAGTGCAGGTCACACGCGACCGCGTAGATCGTCCTGGCCACGTCGGTCGGCTCGGCCAGCGTCCGCGACCTGGTGATGGTGCTGAAGTCGGACCGCCGGAGCTTGACCGTGATCGTGCGGGCGGCCAGCCCCGACGACCGCAGCGACCGGGCGGTCCGGCCGGCCAGCCTGAGCAGTTCCCTGCGGATGGCCTCCTGGTCACCGATATCGGTCCCGAAGGTCTCCTCGGCGCCCACGCTCTTCTCCCTGGCCCGGGGGACCACCGCCCGCTCATCCCGGCCCCAGGCCAGCGCGGACAGGTGCGCGGCGGCCGCCCGGCCGAGTTCGGGCTCGAGCGCGGCGACCGGCGCGTGCGCCAGATCCGCGACGGTCCGCAGGCCGAGCCTGGCCAGCACGGCCGCGGTGCGCTCCCCCACGCCCCACAAGGCGGCGACCGGCAGCGGATGCAGGAATTCGAGCACCCCGTCCGCCGGGACCACGAGCAGCCCGTCCGGCTTGCAGTGCACCGAGGCCAGCTTCGCGACGAATTTCGTCGGCGCGACCCCGACCGAGCAGGTGATCGCGAGCTGCTCGCTGACCTGACGGCGGATCTGCGCGCCGATCGCGGCCGGCGGGCCGAGCCGCCGGAGGGCGCCGGACACGTCCAGGAAGGCCTCGTCCAGGGAGAGCGGCTCGACCGCCGGGGTGATCGCCCGGAAGATCGCCATCACCTCGCGGGACACCGCGGCGTACAGGTCGTGCCTTGGGGCGATGAAGACCGCCCGCGGGCACAGCCGCGCCGCCCGGCCGACCGGCATCGCCGACCGCACGCCGAACCCGCGCGCCAGATAGTTCGCCGAGAGCACCACCCCGCGGCCGCCGGTGTGACCCACGATGACCGGCTGATCGGCCAGATCCGGGCGGTCCCTCAGCTCCACGCTGGCATAGAACGCGTCCATGTCGACATGCAGGATCGTGCAGCCGGTATCGTCCGGCGCGCCCGCGCGATCCATGGCGCCTCCTGCCACGAGGCCGACTCTAGCCGCCGGTGCCGACGGTCAGTCCGGCTCGGCCAGCAGTTCAGGCTTCCGTTCGGCCAGCCGGGCCAGCAGGCCGTTGATGAAGGCAGGCGAGGCGTCCGTGGACAGGTCGCTGGCCAGCAGAACTGCCTCGCTGATCGCCACGCCCTCCGGCACGCCGACGCCGAACAGCAGCTCGTAGGCGCCGATCCGGAGGATGTTCCGGTCCACCGCCGGCATCCGGTCCAGCGACCAGCCCTCGGCGTACTCGCTAAGCAGCTCGTCGATCCGGTCCCGGTGCGCCTGCACACCGCGGACCAGTTCGCCGGCGTAGGAGGTGACCGGCGGCTCGGCGGCGATGATCCTGGCCTGCAGGATGTCTAGCACCGGCTGCCCGCGCATCTCGGCCTCGAACAGGATGTCGAGCGCGCGCTTACGAGCCTTGCTGCGCGCGCTCACGCCCGGCCGAGGTAATCGCCGGTGCGCGTGTCCACCCTGATCTTCTCCCCGGTGGTGATGAACAGCGGCACCTGAATCTGCGCGCCGGTCTCCAGAGTGGCCGGCTTGGTGCCGCCGGTCGACCGGTCCCCCTGCAGGCCCGGATCGGTCTGCTCGACGGTCAGCTCGACCGCCGCCGGAAGCTCCACGTACAGCGCCGTGCCCTCGTTGAAGGCGACCGTGACGGTCTGCTCCTCCAGCAGGTAGTTCGCCGCGTCGCCGACGGTCTCCGCCGGGATCCTCGGCTGGTCGTAGTCCTGGGTGTCCATGAAGACGAACTCCTCGCCCTCACGGTAGAGGTACTGCATCTCGCGCTTGTCGACGTTGGCGACGTCGACCTTCACGCCCGCGTTGAACGTGCGGTCGACGACCTTGCCGGACAGCACGTTCTTCAGCTTGGTCCGCACGAACGCACCGCCCTTGCCGGGCTTGACGTGCTGGAACTCCACGACGCTCCAGAGCTGGCCGTCGATGCTGAGGGTCATGCCATTCTTGAGATCGTTCGTGGTGGCCACGGTGATTACTTCTCCTGCATGCGGGCGGGATCGACACGTCCGCCTAGAGGACGAGCAATTCCCTGCTGATGGTGGTGAGCGGCTCAGCGGGCGCGGCCGCTCCGGAACCTGCGCGGACCACGAGCGTGTCCTCAATCCGGACGCCGCCCATGTCGGGCAGGTAGATCCCGGGCTCGATCGTTACCACGGCCCGGTCTTGTAGTGTACCGGCCCGGCCGGGCCCGAGCCACGGCGCCTCGTGGATCTGAAGGCCGACCCCGTGCCCCACGCCGTGCTCGAAATGCTCGTCGTGACCGGCGTCAGCGATCAGGTCTCGGGACGCCGCGTCCACGTCGCCGGCTACCGCTCCGACGGCCAGCGCGGCCACCCCGGCGGCCTGCGCGCCGGCGACCAGGTCGTAGATCTCGCGCTGCCAAGCGCTGACCGGGCCGACCGCCACGGTCCTGGTCATGTCGGCGTGGTAGCCGCCCACCCGGGCGCCGCAGTCGATCGTGATCAGGTCGCCGGACCGCACCTCGCGCTGACCGGGGACATGATGCGGCACGGCACCGTTGCGCCCGCTTGCCACGATCGTGTCGAAGGCCGGGGCCTCGGCGCCCAGATCGACCATCGCCCGCTCGATCGCGACCGCGATCTGCCGCTCGGTCACGCCCGGGCGGATCATGTCAAGCACCGCGGTGAACGCCTCGCCGGTGATCGCGCACGCGGCCGCGACCAGTTCGATCTCGGACTCGTCCTTGACCGCCCGCAGATCCTCGATGATCGTCCCGATCGGCACCAGGCTCAGCCCGTCGGCAGCCGAGGCGACCAGATCGACGTGCCGGGCGACCGTCATCTCCTGCGCCTCGAACCCGACCGTGAAGGCTCCGGCTGCGACCGCCCGCTCGGTCAGCACCGACTCGACGGCCCGCTCGATCACGATCTCAAGGTCAGAGCATTCCCGCTGGGCGGTTCCGGCGTACCGCGAGTCGGTCGCCAGCACGGCCGGGCCGTCCGCGGGCAGCAGCACCGCGGCGTTGGAACTGGCCAGGCCGGTCAGGTAGCGGACGTTCACCAGGTCGGTGATCAGCGCCGCGTCGGCGCCGATCGCGGCCAGGCGCTGCGCGAGGGCGGCCCGGCGGGCCGCATGGATCTTCGGCATGAGATGAACTGTACGGGTTCGCTCCCGCTCCCCCGGCGCGACCCGGTTCCCGCTCGCCCCGGCGACGGCGATCCGGCAGAATCGTCGTACCCGAGCGAGGAGACAGGCCGATGCTCCAGCCCGATCTGGTCGCGCTGCTGTACCGGGCGGACTGGACCCGCTGGTCGCTCCGCGGCGATCTGATTACCAGCGCCGACCCCGCGGTCGCCATGCGACTCGCCGAGGCGGCTGCGGCCAGCATGCGGACCCGCTCGGCCGGGACCTGGCCGCCACCTGGCTTCGCGATTCATCGGACCGGCCACCACCCGGGCGACCGCCTGCGGCAGCGCGTCGCGCACCTGGCGGTCGCGCCCGGCGAGGCGGATCGGTTCGAGCCGGGCCGCACGCCGATGGACTGGCTCATCTATCCGGCCCGACGGCTCAGCCTGTTCGAACTGAACGCGACCGGCCTGGCCACGCACATCGACGCCCGGCCTGCTCGGCGCCTGGAACATCTGGAGCCTGCGGACCGGCCACCGGGCCGCCCGGATCCTCGTCGCTGAGCCTGATCGGTACCGGATCGACAATCTGGTCGACGAGCGGGATACCCAGCCGCTGGCCACCGCGTGCGACGGCCACCGGCTACGCGCCAAGTACCACAACCGGCTCGTGACCAGCCCTGCCAGGCGGCTGCCCGCCGAGTTCGCCCGGCTGCTCGACCCCGCCTGGCTGCTTGACCCGGCCTGGACCGCTGGCGGCTGGAACATCGCCAGCGGCGCGGCGGCGGACATCGACGGCCGGCCCGCGTTCCGGGTGGTCTTGGAGTCCCCGCCGTCGGCGGACGCGCGCGCGCTCGGTGATCGCGATCGACGCGGAGTTCGGCATCATCGTCCGTCAGGTCACGACGGTCGACGGCACGCCCGTGGCCCGGTTCGAGGTGCGCGAGGTCGCCGAGGGCGAGGTCGCGGGACCAGACGCCTTCTGGCTGGCGGCCGACCCGGACATGCCGGAGATCGAATCGGATGGCGGGGCGCTGGACGGCTTGGACCTGCCCGTCCCGGTCCGGGCCGCCGCGCAGGCCACCGGCACCCTGCTGGCCGGCACGGCGAAGGCGCTCGGTCGCATGGCCGGCCAGGCCCGGCGGGCCAGGGACGAGCGCCAGGGGCGCTAGGCGTCCGGATCGTCCTCCTCGTCGCCGACGATCACGCCGCCGCCGCGGCTCCAGGTCAGGTACCGCCAGGACAGGTTCACCAGGGCCGCGATCCGGTTCCGGTTGCCCAGCAGGGTCACCAGGTGCAGCGCGAGCCAGGCGAGCCAGGCCAGCGTCCCCTTCGCCCTGATCCTGCTGGGCAGTTCCACCACAGCCGATCGGTGCCCGATCGTCGCCATGATGCCCTTGTCCTTGTACCGGAAGGCCGTGGTCGGCTGGCCGGCCAGCAGCCGGCCGATCTGAGCGGCCGCGTGCCTGCCCTGCTGGATGGCCGGCTGGGCGACCTGCGGAAGTTGCTGGCCGTCGATCACCGCGAGGTCGCCCACGGCGAAGATCGCGTCCTGGCCGTCCACGCGCAGGTCCTGGCCGACCCGGATCCGCCCGCCCGGCCCGGTCGGCAGGCCGGTACGGGCGATCCACTCCGGCGCGGCGACCCCGGCCGCCCAGACCGTGATGTCGCTGGACACGGTGTGCTCGTCCGGATCGTCCCCGGCCGGCTCGCCGCCGGGTTCCGGGCTGCCGCCGCTGATCACCACCGCGCCCGGCTGGACCCGCTTGATCTGCGCGCCGAGGCGGACATCGACGCCGCGGGCGAGGAGTTCGTCCCTGGCGTAGTCGCGCAGGTTGTCGCGGAACGGGGTGAGCAGCGCCGGGGCAAGCTCGACCAGCCGAACGTGCATCCGGGACCGGTCGATCTCGGGAAACGCCGACGGCAGCGCGATGTTGCGCAGTTCGGCCAGCGTGCCCGCCAGTTCCACGCCGGTCGCGCCGCCGCCGACCACCGTGATGTAGAGGTCGCGGTCGTCACCGGGCACGCTCCGGCTGTCCAATTCGGCCATCAGCTTGTCCCGCAGCCGGACGGCGTCCTTCCTGGTGTACAGGCTCATCGCGTGCTCGGCGGCGCCGGGCACGCCGAAGAACGCGGCCGTCACCCCGGTGGCCAGGATCAGGTAGTCGTAGTCGAGCACCGTGCCGTCGGCCAGGCAGACCTGCCGCCCGGCCGGGTCGACCCTGGTGATCTTGGCCCGACGGAACTCCGCCCCGGTCCGGTGCGCCACGGCCCTGATCGGGTAGGCGACATCAGCCGCGGTCAGGCCGGCGGTCGCGACCTGGTACAGCAGCGGCTGGAAGGTGCTGTAGGAGTTCTGGTCGACCAGGGTCACGCCCAGTCCTGGCGCGGCGGGCAGGCTGCGCAGCGCCGACAGGGCCGCGAAGCCGGCGCCGGCGATCACGATCCGGCGGCCGAGCGCGGCGTCGGCGCTGCCACGGATGGCGGGCATAGCCCGACGCTACCCCCGGCGGGGCAGCCAAACCCGGCTCCGGCCAAGATCGCCGGGCAACCGGGCCCGGGCCGGTTCAGGTTAGGCCGCGATGTCCCTGATCTGCTCGATCAGGGACACCCGCCCGGCGTGGGTCGCGGCGATCGGGGCCACGTTCAGGGTCGTGACGCCGGACTCCCGCAGCGCGGCAACCCGCTCGGTCACCTGCGCCCTGGTGCCGATCAGCGAGACGCCCTCGAGCAGCGACCTGGGCACCAGCGCGGCCGCCTCGTCCTTGCGGCCGGCCAGGTACGCCTCCTGGATCGCCGCCGCCTCGTCCGGATAGCCGTACCGCGCGGCCAGCTTGGTGTAGAAGTTCTGCCCGCGCGCGCCCATCCCGCCGATGTACAGCGCCAGCATCGGGCGGCCGAGGTCGAGGAGGTCGCCGACATCGTCGCCGATCGCCAGCGGCGCCTGCGCGATCACGTCCAGCGGCGGCAGCGAGGGGTCCCGCCTGGCCAGGCCCGCCGCGAGCGAGTCGCCCCACACCGTGGCGGCCTTCTCGGGAAAGTAGAAGATCGGCTCCCAGCCCTCGGCCAGCTCGGCGGCTAGCTCGGTGTTCTTCGGCCCGACTGCGGCCAGGATGATCGGGATCCGCTCCCGGACCGGGTGATTGATCAGCTTGAGCGGCTTGCCGAGTCCGGTGCCGCGATCCGGCGGCAGCGGGATCTGGTAGTGCTTGCCCGGATAGACGAGCCGGTCGCGACGCCAGACCGCGCGGCAGATCTCGATCGTCTCCCTGGTCCGGCCGAGCGGCGCGTCATAGGGCACCCCGTGCCAGCCCTCGATCACCTGCGGCCCAGAGACCCCGATCCCGAGGTTGAACCGGCCGGCCGAGACGTAGTCGAGCCCGGCCGCGGTCATCGCGGTCAGGGTCGGCGTCCGCGAGTACAACTGCAGGATGCCGGAGGCAAGCTGCACCCGCTCGGTCTTCGCGGCCAGGTAGCCAAGCTGGCTCACCGCGTCGTAGCTGTAGGCCTCGGGCACGAAGACGATGTCCAGTCCGGCCCGCTCGAAGTCGGCAAGCTCGGCCGCCGTCTCGGCGAACCCGCCCGCGTAGTTCAGCGCCATCCCGATCCGCACGAACCTCAGCCTCCGGTCTGCTCGGCGAGCGCGGCGATCGCCCGCAGCGCGAGCTGATAGGACAGTACGCCGAATCCGGCCACCGTGCCGTCGGCGACCGACGCCACCACCGAGGTGTGCCGGAACACCTCCCGGGTGGCCGGATTGGACAGATGAACCTCCACCAGCGGCGCCGTCCGCATCGCCAGCGCATCGTGCAGGGCGTAGGAGTAGTGCGTGAACGCGGCCGGGTTCAGCACGATCGGCAGCCGCCGGTCCGCCGCCTCATGTACCCATGCGAGTAGTTGCGCCTCATCGTCGGTCTGCCGGAAATCGATGGCCAGCCCAAGCTCGGCGGCCGTCGCGGCGCAGTCCCGCTCCAGGTCGGCCAGCGTCTGGGTGCCGTAGACCTCAGGCTCGCGCGAGCCGAGCCTGCCCAGGTTCGGGCCGTTCAGCACCAGCACGGTCCGCATCTCACACCTCCTGGTAGGCCAGTTCCAGCAGTTCCTCGGGCGGGTCGGCGAGAATGCCCGGCCTGGCCAGCCCGTCCAGCACCACCAGGCGCAGGTGCTGGCCGCGGGTCTTCTTGTCGACCGCCATCGCGGTCCGCAGTTCCGGCCAGGAACCGCCCCGATACCGAGTCGGCAGGCCGACCGCCGACAGGATCGAGCCGTGCCGCCTGGCCGTCGGCTCGTCCAGCCGGCCGGCCAGCCTGCCGACCGCGGCGGCGAACATCATCCCGATCGCGACCGCCTCGCCGTGCGGGATCGCGTAGTCCTCGGCCAGTTCAATGGCGTGCCCGAGGGTGTGCCCGTAGTTGAGCGTCTCCCGCAGCCCCGCCTCGCGCAGGTCGGCGGTCACCACCGCCGCCTTCATCGCGATCGCGCGCTCGATCAGTTCGCGCTCGTGCGGCCCGCCCGGCCGCGCCGCGGCCCGCGGGTCGGACTCGATCAGGTCGAGGATCACCGGGTCGGCGATGAACCCGGCCTTAATCACCTCGGCCAGGCCGCTGACGTACTCCCTGGCCGCGAGCGTGCCGAGCGCTGCGATGTCGGCAAGCACCCCGGCCGGCGGATGAAACGCGCCGACCAGGTTCTTGCCGGCCGGGATGTTCACCGCGGTCTTGCCGCCCACCGCGGCGTCCACGATCGCCAGCAGCGTGGTCGGGACCAGCACCAGGCGCACCCCGCGCAGCCAGGTCGCCGCGACGAAGCCGGCCAGGTCGGTGACCGCGCCGCCGCCCACGCCGACGACCGCGTCGGTGCGGGACACCCGGTGGGCGGCCAGCCGGGACCAGAGCCCGCTGGCGACGTCCACGTCCTTGGCCGCCTCGCCGTCCGGGACCTGCTCGGCGTGCACCAGGTAGCCGGCGGCGGTCAGCGCCTCGATGGCCGGCCGGGCCAGCCAGTCGTGCCCGGCGGCGTGGATGACCACCACCGTCCGCGCCCGCTCGCCGACCAGGGCGGGCAGTTCGGCGGCGATGCCGGCGCCGACGACGACGTCGTAGCCATCCGCCCCGCCGACCCTGATCCGGGTCGTGCTCGCACCGCCGGTAGTGCCCGCGCCAGCCATGGCTAGCCGGCCAGCCGTGCGGCGATCTCGTCCGCGATCTGGCCGGCTTCCCGGTCGTCGGTGCCGACGGTGATCGTCGCGAGCGACTCGTAGACCGGCAGCCGGGCGTCCAGCAGCGCCTTCAGGGTGGCCCGGGGATTGCCGATCAGCAGCGGACGGGCCTGGCCAAGACCGACCCGCCTGGCGGCGGCGGCGAACCCGGTCTCCAGGTACACCACGGTCCGGCCGGCTAGCAGCCGCTGGGTCTCCGGGTCGAGCACCGCGCCGCCGCCGAGGGCCACCACGCCGTCGCTGTCCGCCAGCGCCCGGGCCACCGCCGCCCGCTCAAGCTCGCGGAAGGCCGGCTCGCCGTCCTCGATGAAGATGTCGCTGACCGGCTTGCCCGCCGTCGCCTCCACCTCGGCGTCGGTGTCGGTGAAGGCCACCTTGAGCCGGGCCGCGAGCAGGGCGCCGACCGTGGACTTCCCGGCGCCGGGCGGGCCGATCAGCACCGCCACCGGGGCGGTCACCGGATCACCAGCCCGGCCAGGTAGCCGGCCAGGTTCCGGCGCACCTCGACGACGCTGTCCCCGCCGAACTTCTCGGTCGCCGCGGCGGCGATCACCAGCGCCGCCATGGCCTCGGCGACCACGCCGGCGGCCGGCACCGCGGTCACGTCGCTGCGCTGGTTGATCGCCCGGGCGGGTTCGCCGGTGCGGACGTCGACGGTCGCCAGGGCCCGCGGGACGGTGGAGATCGGTTTCATCGCCGCGCGCACCCGCACCGGTTCGCCGGTGCTCATCCCGCCCTCGATCCCGCCGGCCCGGTTGGTCAGCCGCCGCACGCCGTCCGGGCCGGGCTCGATCTCGTCGTGTGCCTGCGAGCCGCGCCGGGCCGCGGTGGTGAATCCGTCCCCGATCTCCACACCCTTGATCGCCTGGATGCTCATCATGGCGGCGGCAAGCTGGGCATCCAGCCGCCGGTCCCAGTGCACATGGCTGCCCAGGCCGGGCGGAAGTCCGTATGCCAGCACCTCGACCACGCCGCCGAGGGTATCGCCGTCCCTGCGCGCCGCGTCGATCTCGGCGACCATCGCCGCGCTCGCGCCGGGATCAAGGCAGCGGACCGGGTCGGCGTCCACCGCCTGCTGGTCGCCAGGTCCCGGCAGCACGCCATCCGGCGCCCGCACGCCGCCGAGTGCGACCAAATGGCTGACGATCTCGACGCCGAGCGCCTGCCGCAGGAACAGCCGC
>JAJYTW010000120.1 GCA_021792855.1 Actinomycetes bacterium | reverse complement strand
TCGGTCACGCCGAGCGCGGCGCAGGCGGCGGCAAGCTCGCCGATCCGGTACTGCCCGAGCCGGTTCTCCCGGTCCCAGGCCAGGTGCGCGAGGTCGGGCGGGATGATCTCGCCAAGCTCGCCGAGCGTGCACGTCACCAGCGTTACCCCGGCGCCCTCGGCGGCGTACTTGGCCATCGTCGCCCCGGTGCCGATCGACTCGTCGTCGGGATGGGCGTGCACGAGCATCAGCCGCCGGTCCTCGTTCCGCACTGCGCCTCTCCCCTCTGCCGTCACCTGGTGCCCGCTGCGGTCACCTAGCGAGGATAGCCAGCACCGCCCGGTCTTCCCCGGCGCGCCCGGGCTGGTCGCCCCCGCCGGGCCCGGACTGGCAGGATCTACTGTCATGACCGAGAGCTTCCCGCGCCAGCAGGCCCGCACCCAGAACTTCTCCCTCGGGGCGCCGCGTTCCTTCCAGGTATCGCCCGACGGCCGCCGGATCGTCTTCCTGCGCAGCAAGGGCGGCAGCGACCCGGTCACCTGCCTGTGGGCGCTCGACCTGCCGGACCCCGGCACGCAGCAGGACGCTGCGGCACCGGACGCCGCCGGGCCGGCCGAGCGCCTGATCGCCGACCCAGCCGCCATCGGCGCCCGGCGGGATGAGCCCGCCGAGGAACGGGCCAGGCGAGAGCGGTCCCGGGAGCGGGCCGGGGGCGTCGTCGCGTTCGCCACCGACGCCGCGTGCACGATGGCGGTGTTCGCGATGGCGGGCGAGGTGTACCGGGCAGACCTGACGCCCGGCGGTCAGCCGCCCGCGCCGGTCGGCGCCGCCGCGCCCGCGATCGACCCGCGGCCAGACCCGGCCGGGCACCAGGTCGCCTACGTCCGGGACGGCGCGCTGCGGATCACCGACCTGGCTACCGGCGAGGATCGGGTGCTGATCGGGCCGGGCGCCGGGCCGGGCACCGAGTCAGACGGTCCCGACGTCAGTTACGGGCTGGCCGAGTTCGTGGCCGCCGAGGAGATGGAGCGACTCCGCGGCTTCTGGTGGTCGCCGGACGGCACGGCGCTGCTGGTCGCCCGGGTCGACAACGCCCCGGTCCAGCGCTGGCACATCGCCGATCCGGCGAACCCGGGCCGCGAGCCGGCCGAGATCCGCTACCCGGCGGCCGGAACGCCGAACGCGTCGGTGTCGCTGCTGATCGTCGGCCTGGACGGCGCCGTCGTCCCGGTCGACTGGGACACCGCGGACCTGCCCTACCTGACCACCGCGGACTGGGACGGCCAGGGCCCGCTGATCGTGGTGCAGTCCAGGGACCAGCGCCGGACCCTGATGCTCGCCGTGGACCCTGGCACCGGCGCGACCGCTGTGGTCCGTGCGGACACCGACCCGCACTGGCTGGACATCGTGCCCGGGGTGCCCGCCCGCACCACCGACGGCCGGATCGTCTGGACCCAGGTGTCCGGCGGCAGCCGCGGCCTGCTGGTGGCCAGCGCCGAGGACCTGGCCGCCGGCCGCGCCGCGCCGGTCACGCCGGACGGGCTGAACGTCCGCTCGGTGCTCGCGGTCGACCAGGACACCGTGCTGTTCTCGGCCAGCGACGCCGACCCGACCAGGATCGGCGTCTGGGCCTACGGGCCGGCCGGCCTGACCAGGGTCTCACCGGACCCCGCTGCGCCAGGCCACTCAGCACCAGGGCACCCAGCGCCGGAGGCCGGTCTGCACGGCGCGGTCCGGGCCGGCGGGACCACGGTGCTGACCAGCAGGACGCTGGGCGGCCCGGGCCTGACCGTGACCGTGCTGCGTGAGGAGCCCGGGCCGGCCGCGCGTGCTGTCGCCGCGATCGGCTCGCTGGCCGACCGGCCTGCCCTGCCCGGGCCGCGGGTCGAACTGCTCCTGGCCGGTGCGCGCGAACTGCGGACCGCCGTGCTGCTGCCGTCCTGGCACGAGCCGGGATCGGCACGGCTGCCGGTGCTGATGGATCCTTACGGCGGGCCGCACGCGCAGCGGGTGCTGAGTTCCGCGGACGCCTACTGGACCTCCCAGTGGTTCGCCGAGCAGGGCTTCGCCGTGGTCGTCGCGGACGGCCGCGGCACGCCCGGCCGCGGGCCGGAGTGGGACCGCGCCGTGGCCGGCGACCTGGCCACGCCCGCCCTGCAAGATCAGGTCGACGCGCTTGCCTGGCTCGCGGAGCGGAACCCGGACCTGGACACCAGCCGGGTCGGCATCCGCGGCTGGTCGTTCGGCGGCTACCTGTCCGCGCTCGCCGTGCTGCGCAGGCCGGACGTGTTCGGCGCGGCCATCGCCGGCGCCCCGGTCACCGACTGGCGGCTGTACGACACCCACTACACCGAGCGCTACCTCGGGCATCCGGACACCGACGGCGCGGCCTACGACCAGTCCTCGCTGTTCGCCGACGCGCACCGACTGTCCAGGCCGCTGATGCTGATCCACGGCCTGGCCGACGACAACGTCGTCGTGGCGCACACGCTGCGGCTCTCCTCGGCCCTGCTGGCCGCGGGCCGCCCGCACCAGGTGCTGCCGCTGACCGGGGTGACCCATATGGCCTCGCAGGAGGATGTGGCGGAGAACCTGTTGCTGCTCCAGGTCGAGTTCCTGCGGGCCGCGCTCGGCGTGCCCGGTCCGGAAACATCCGGCTGACACGCCGGCCGGGACGCCATCGGGCTAGTCCGGCCGGAGGTGCGTTAAGCCGGTCAAAGCGGGACATCAACGCAGAACCTCCACCCAGGTCCGCGCCGGGCGGAGCGTTGGAATAGGGTTTTGGTCGGCAACGCGGCCACGCTGGTGGTGGGGTAGTCACGCGAGCGCGCGGTCCGCGACCGGATGGCTTGACGTTTCGACGCGGAGACCACTATGACCCAGGTGACGCAGGGACCGGCGAAGACCCGTGCGCAGATTCAGGCCAAGACGCTGCGCACCGACCCGTGGTACCGATCACCCCGGGTCACCGCCACGGGCCTGACGATCATCGTCCTGTACCTGCTGTTCGCGTCGTTCGCGAACACCGACTACATCTTCGGCAGCTACATCTCGCCGCTGTACTCGCCGTGCCTGGCGACCACCTGCACGCCGAGCGACTCCAGCTTCTTCCTGGTTCCGTGGCTGACCTGGCTTACCCCGGCGATCATCATCATCGGCGGGCCGCTCGGTTTCCGGTTTACCTGCTACTACTACCGCAAGGCCTACTACCGGTCGTTCTGGCGGTCCCCGGCCGCCTGCGCGGTCGCCGAACCGCACGCGCGGTACCGCGGCGAGTCCCGCCTGCCGCTGATCATCCAGAACGTGCACCGGTACTTCTTCTGGATCGCGATCGCCTTCAACATCTTCCTGACCTATGACGCGGTCGTGGCGTTCAAGAACCCGTACACCGGGGCGTGGGGTCACTTCGGCGTCGGCACCCTCATGCTGGTCGTCAACGCGATCCTGCTGTGGATCTACTCGGTCTCCTGCCACGCCTGCCGGCACATCACCGGCGGCAGGCTCAAGCACTTCTCCAAGCACCCGGTCAGGTACAAGGCGTGGACCGTGATCTCCCGGCTGAACAACTACCACATGCAGTTCGCCTGGGTGTCGCTGACCTGGGTGACCCTCACCGACCTGTACATCCGCCTGGCCGCCGCCGGTGTCTTCGGACACGGCAGGTGGATCTAGGCCACCCCGGACGGCAGAAAGCATCGGACCTGTCATGACTGATATTCAGCGATACTCCTACGACGTCGTCGTCATCGGCGCCGGCGGTTCGGGGCTGCGGGCCGCGATCGAGGCCAGGCTGGCCGGCAAGCGGACGGCGATCATCTCCAAGTCGCTGTTCGGCAAGGCGCACACGGTGATGGCCGAGGGTGGCGCCGCCGCGGCGATGGGCAACGTGAACCCGGCCGACAACTGGCAGGTGCACTTCCGCGACACGATGCGCGGCGGCAAGTTCCTGAATAGCTGGCGGATGGCGGAACTGCACGCCAAGGAGGCCCCAGACCGGGTCTGGGAGCTTGAGGCATGGGGCGCGCTGTTCGATCGCACCAAGGAAGGCAAGATCAGCCAGCGCAACTTCGGCGGGCACGAGTACCCGAGGCTGGCCCACGTCGGTGACCGGACCGGCCTGGAGATGATCAGGACCCTGCAGCAGAAGGTCGTCGCGCTCCAGCAGGAAGACGCGATCAACCTGGGCGATCCCGAGGCCAGGGTGAAGGTCTTCGCCGAGACCACGATCACCCGGCTGATCGTCGAGAACGGCAGGATGGCCGGCGCGTTCGGCTACCAGCGGGAGACCGGCGGGTTCGTGCTGTTCGAGGCGCCCGCGGTGATCATCGCGACGGGCGGCATCGGGAAGACCTTCAAGGTCACCTCCAACTCCTGGGAGTACACCGGCGACGGTCACGCCCTGGCCCTGCTGGCCGGCGCGAGGCTGCTGAACATGGAGTTCGTGCAGTTCCACCCGACCGGCATGGTCTGGCCGCCATCGGTCAAGGGCATCCTGGTCACCGAGTCGGTCCGCGGCGACGGCGGGGTGCTGCGCAACTCCGAGGGCAAGCGGTTCATGTTCGACTACGTGCCGGACGTCTTCCGGGCGCAGTACGCGGAGACCGAGGAGGAGGCCGACCGCTGGTACGACGACCAGGCGAACAACCGCCGGCCGCCGGAACTGCTGCCTCGTGACGAGGTCGCCCGGTCGATCAACTCCGAGGTCAAGGCCGGCCGCGGATCGCCGCATGGCGGCGTGTTCCTGGACATCGCGTCCCGGCTACCGGCCGAGGAGATCCTCCGGCGGCTGCCGTCCATGCACCACCAGTTCAAGCAGCTAGCCGACGTGGACATCACCGCCGAGCCGATGGAAGTCGGCCCGACCTGCCACTACGTCATGGGCGGCATCGAGGTCGACCCGGACACCCAGGCCGCCGCGATTCCCGGGCTGTTCTCGGTCGGCGAATCCTCCGGCGGCATGCACGGCTCCAACCGCCTCGGCGGCAACTCGCTATCGGACCTGGTGGTCTTCGGCCGGCGGGCCGGGCTGTACGCGGCCGAGTACGTCGACGCGACGGAGCGGCCCGCGGTTAGCGACGCCGCGATCGAGTCGGCGGTGGCCGAGGCCCTCGCGCCGTTCGAGCGCACTGGCGGCGAGTCACCGTACGCCGTCCACGCCGACCTCCAGCAGACCATGAACGACCTGGTCGGCATCATCCGGCGCGAGCACGAGATGGAAGCCGCGCTGAAGGAACTCGTCACGCTCCGGGAGCGGGCCGCCAAGGTCAGCGTGACCGGCGGCCGGGCCTACAACCCGGGCTGGCACCTGGCCCTGGACCTGCGGAACATGCTGGTGGTCGCAGAGGCGATCGCGACCGCGGCGCTGGAGCGGCAGGAGTCCCGCGGCGGCCACACCCGCGAGGACTACCCGGCGATGTCACCGGAGTGGCGGCAGGTCAACCTGATCTGCTCGCTGGATGATGACGGCCGGATCAAGCTGACCCGGCAGCCGCTGCCGCCGATGCGGGACGACCTGCTGGCGCTCTTCGAGCGCTCCGAGCTGAAGAAGTACATGACCGACGCGGAACTGGTCAGTCTGCCCGCGGGCGACTCCGCGCAGGAGGGGAATCACTGATGGCGTACATGGCGAACCTGCGGGTCTGGCGCGGTGACCACGGCGAGGGAAAGCTGGTCGACTACAGCGTCGAGGTCAACGAGGGCGAGGTCGTCCTCGACATCCTGCACCGGCTCCAGGCCACCCAGGCCAACGACCTGGCACTGCGTTGGAACTGCAAGGCCGGCAAGTGCGGCTCGTGCTCGATGGAGATCAACGGCCGTCCCCGGCTCGGGTGCATGACCCGGATGTCGATCTTCGACCAGGACCAGGTCCTGACGATCACCCCGATGCGCACCTTCCCGGTGATCAGGGACCTGGTCACGGACGTCTCGTTCAACTACGAGAAGGCCAGGCAGATCCCGTCGTTCAGCCCGGATCCGGCGACCAAGCCCGGCGAGTTCCGGATGCAGCAGGTGGATGTGCAGCGGTCGCAGGAGTTCCGCAAGTGCATCGAGTGCTACCTGTGCCAGAACGTCTGCCACGTGATCCGTGACCACGAGGAGAACATGCCGGCCTACGCCGGGCCGAGATTCCTGATGCGGGTGGCCGAGCTTGAGATGCACCCCGCCGACATGGCCGACCGGCGCAACATCGCCCAGGACGACTTCGGGCTCGGGTACTGCAACATCACCAAGTGCTGCACCGAGGTCTGCCCGGAGGGCATCCACATCACCGACAACGCGCTGATCCCGCTGAAGGAGCGGGTCGTCGGCCGCAAGTACGACCCGCTGGTCTGGCTGGGCGGCAAGATCACCCGGAAGCAGCACCGGGACACCCCGAGGGTCCCCGGCAAGCACTGAGCCCCGGCAAGCACTGAGCCCCGGCAAGCACTGAGCCCCGGCAAGCACCGCGCAACCGGCAGCGAACGGGCCCGGCAACCTCTGGTTGCCGGGCCCGACGCGTGCTGCCCGTGGTGTGAATGGCACATATTGGACTCTCCAGTGACGGTTATGTGCCATCCACACCATCGAGATGAGTCGCGAGCCGCCGCTAGGCCCGCTCAGGGCGGGCCGTAGCGCCGTGGCTTTCGACCCCGCCCGAACATGCAAGCGTGACATGGTCCGGGAGCACCGGCAGGGAGCACAGTGCCGTCGCGGGTCACCTGGCGCGGGCGGGCCTACTCCCTGGCGGCGCGTGCCCTGGACCGCGCGCGATCCTTGGCGTCAAGAACGGTCTTGCGGAGCCGGATCCCGGTCGGCGTGACTTCGACGCACTCGTCGTCGGCACAGAACTCCAGCGCCTGCTCCAGGCTCATCGCCCGCGGCGGGACCAGCCGCTCGAGTTCCTCGCCGGTGGACTGCCGCATGTTCGTGAGCTTCTTCTCGCGGGTGATGTTCACGTCCATGTCGTCCGAGCGCGAGTTCTCGCCGACGACCATGCCCTCGTACACCTGCGTGCCCGGCTCGACGAACAGCGTGCCGCGCTCCTGCAGCGAGTACATCGCGTACGCGGTGGCCGCCCCGGCCCGGTCCGCGACCAGCGACCCGGACGCGCGCATCCGCATCGGCCCCGCCCACGGCTCGTACCCCTCGAAGACGTGGTGCGCGATGCCGGTGCCGCGGGTGTCGGTCAGGAACTGGGTGCGGAAGCCGATCAGGCCGCGCGCGGGGACCACGAAGTCGAGCCGGATCCAGCCGGTGCCGTGGTTCGCCATCTGCTCCATCCGGCCCTTGCGTACGGCGAGCAGCGAGGTCACGGCGCCGAGGTACTCCTCGGGCACGTCAATGCTGAGCCGCTCGACCGGCTCGTGCAGCACGCCGTCGATCTCCCGGGTGACCACCGTCGGCCGCCCAACGGTCAGCTCGTAACCCTCCCGGCGCATGGTCTCGACCAGCACCGCGAGCGCTAGCTCGCCCCGGCCCTGCACCTCCCAGGTGTCCGGCCGCTCGGTGGGCAGCACCCGGATCGAGACGTTGCCGACGAGTTCGGAGTCCAGCCGGTCCTTGACCATCCGCGCGGTGACCTTGGTGCCGCCGCGCTTGCCCGCGCCCGCGCTGCCGGTGGAGAAGCCGCCGGAACCGACCAGCGGCGAGGTGTTCACGCCAATCGTCATCGAGATGGCCGGCTCTTCCACCGTGATCAACGGCAGCGGCCGCGGATCGTCCGGGTCGGCCAGCGTCTCGCCGATCATGATGTCGCTGATCCCCGCTACCGCGATGATGTCGCCGGCCGACGCGGTCGCGGCGGGCACCCGGTCCAGCGCCTCGGTCCGGAACAGCTCGGAGATCTTCACCCGCTCGACCGACCCGTCCCGCCGACACCAGGCCGCCTGCTGGCCCTTGGTGATCACCCCGGAGACCACCCGGCACAGCGCGATCCGGCCCAGGTAGGACGAGGCGTCCAGGTTGGTGACATGCGCCCGGAGCGGAGCCCGCGGGTCGTAGGACGGCGCGGGCACGTACTTCCTGATCACGTCGAACAGCGGCTCGAGGTCGGCGGAGTCGGGCATTTCCCCGTCCGCCGGGCGGGTCAGCGAGGCACGTCCGGCCCGCGCGGACGCGTAGACGATCGGGAACTCGATCTGGTCCTCGGTCGCGTCCAGGTCCAGGAACAGCTCGTAGCAGGCGTCGATGACCTCGGCGATCCTGGCGTCCGGCCGGTCCACCTTGTTGATGACCAGGATGACCGGCAGCTTCGCCTCCAGCGTCTTGCGGAGCACGAACCGGGTCTGCGGCAGCGGCCCCTCGCTGGCGTCGACCAGCAGCAGCACGCCGTCCACCATCGACAGGCCGCGCTCCACCTCGCCGCCGAAGTCCGCGTGGCCGGGCGTGTCGATGATGTTGATCGTCATCCCGCCGTGGCTGACCGCGGTGTTCTTGGCCAGGATCGTGATGCCCTTCTCGCGCTCCAGGTCGCCGGAGTCGAGTACGCGCTCGGCGACCTGGGCGCCCGCGCGGAACGCGCCGGACTGCCAGAGCATCGCGTCGACCAGCGTGGTCTTGCCGTGGTCGACGTGCGCGACTATCGCGACGTTGCGCAGATCGTCTCTGGTAGCGAGATCGGCGCCGGCGACGAGGTCGGTGCCGAGATCGGCGGGGCTGGCCGGCATGCGGGAAGACTCCATGGTTACTGGGTGAGCGCCGAGAGAACGGCTGTTATCAGTGTACTGCCAGGCCCGGGCCGGGCGGGCCGGCGACGGCCAGCAGAGCCATCGTAGTAGAACGTATGTTCGATTGCGGGGTATGCTGGCCCCATGGCGGAGTACCTACCACCGGGCTGGCCGACCGGCGTGCACCCGCCGGGCAGCGAGGAGTTCGAGCGGTCGGCGGTCGCCTGGCTGCTCGACGTGGTGCCGTCGGACTATCTGATGCACGGCGTCCTGCGGCGCCATCCGATCGCCCTGGCCGCGATGGCAAGGCACTACCTGGAGGGCTGCGTCGAGGGCGCCCGGGGTGGTTACCGCACGGTCCGCACCGAACTCGGCCCGCACCTGCCGCCCGCCGCGATCGAGGCGGTCCTGGCCGTCTACCGCAGCGAGGGCACCCGACTGGCGGCCGCCGCGCAGGCCGCAGGCCTGATCGAGCGCGCCCTGCACGGCGAGCGGTTCACGCCGCGACTGGCCGCGGCCGGGCGGCAGCGGCGGCAGGCCACCGGGCCCGCGCAACCGCCGGTCAGGACCGCGGCCCAGCCGGATCGGCAGGCGCGACCTGATGGCCAGGTTCAGCCGCCGCCGGCCGAACCTGACCGGCCCCGGCCCGCGCGGCAGCGGCAGGCTCCGGGGCGAGCGACGCCAGCGCGGGATCCTCGCCCGAGCCGAACGTCCTGACCACCCGGGCGGGCACCCCGGCGAGCACGCACCGGTCGCCGAACTGGCCGCGCACCACCGCGCCCGCCGCGACCACCACGTTCCGCCCGACGGACGCCCCGGGCAGGATCACCGCGCCGGTCCCGAGCCAGGTCCCGGCGCCGATGCTGACCGGCGCGTTGACCGGCCACTGCCGCCCGATCGGCTGGTCAGGGTCGGCGTAGCTGTGGTTCTGGTCGGTGATGTAGACGTACGGCCCGGTGTAGACGTCGTCCCCGATCTCGATCGAGTGGTGCGCCACGATGTGGCTGCCGCGGCCGATGACGCAGCGATCCCCGATCCGCAGCACGGGATCGGGCCCGAGATCGTGCCCGGGCGCCATGCCCGCGCAGATCGAGACCTGCTCGCCGATCATGGTCGCGTCACCGACCACGATCCACCGCTCGCCGTAGATCGTCCCGGTCGGGAACGCGATCAGCGAGTGCGGCCCGAACCCGGCGAACCTGCGCCCGGCGGCGGTGTCCGCGGTGATGGTCCCGGCCTGCTTCGCCCATCGCCACAGGCCGTGCACCAGGTCCGCGATGACCACGCGCCGCCACCGCGCGATCGACGTCATACCAGACATTGAACGCAACACTAGCCCCACTCCCCCGTCCGCCTGGCGAGCCGCACCGCCCGTTGACCAATGAGCGCGGCACCCGCCGGCCCGGCAGCGGCCCGCGCCGCGGGCCGGTGCCCGGGCATTTCGCCCGCGCCCGGCCCGACGTAGGCTCCGGTGTGGGCACTAGGGAGGGCGCAGTGGGATTCGAGCACATCACGGTCGACTGGTCCGGCGAGTTCGCGACCATCACGATGAACCGGCCGCAGCGGCGTAACGCGCTGTCGCTGGCGCACATGCGCGAACTGATCGCCGCGTTCACCCAGGTCGGCGAGAGCGATGCGGCGGGCATCGTGCTGGCCGGGAACGGACCCGTGTTCAGCGCCGGCCATGACTTCGCCGATGTCGCCGATGCGGACCTGCCCGAGGTCCGGACGCTGCTCATGACCTGCACCGAGCTGATGAACCTGATGCAGCAGGTTCCGCAGCCGGTCGTGGCGCGCGTGCACGGCCTGGCCACCGCCGCCGGCTGCCAGCTAGTCGCCACCGCGGATCTCGCCGTCGCGAGCGAGAACGCGGGCTTCGCCGCCCCGGGCGGGAAGGGCGGCTGGTTCTGCCACACGCCGATGGTCGCCATCGCGCGGAACGTGGGCCGCAAGCGTGCCGTCGAACTGGCGCTGTCCGGGGACACCATCGACGCCCGGACCGCGCTGGAGTGGGGCCTGGTCAACCAGGTCGTCCCCGCCGACGAACTCGATGCCGCCGTGGCCGGCCTGCTCAAGCGGGTCACCAGGGGCTCGGCGCAGAGCAAGGCGATCGGCAAGCAGGCCCTGTACGCCCAGATCGATCTCGATCAGCCCAAGGCCTACGCGTACGCGATCGAGGTGATGGCCGCCACCAGCCAGTTGCCGGACGCGAAGGAAGGCATGCGCGCGTTCCTGGACAAGCGGCAGCCGCAGTGGTCGGCTGGCCGGGGCTGACCGCGGATCATCGCGGTAGTGCATCATGATCGAATGCCACTATTCGCGTTCGAGGGGAAAGCCCCGTCCGTCAGCCCGTCCGCGTGGATAGCGCCCACCGCCACGCTGGTCGGTGACGTCCGGGTCGAGGACGAGGCCTCCATCTGGTACGGCGCGGTGCTCCGCGCCGACTTCGGGCCGATCATCGTCCGGCGCGGCGCCAATGTGCAGGACGGCTCGGTCCTGCACGGCGGTGACGACCCGATCACCGAGGTCGGCGAGGGCGCCACGATCGGCCACCTGTGCGTGGTCCATGGCTGCGTGATCGGCGCTGAGGCGCTGATCGGCAACGGGTCCACTGTCCTGGACGGGGCGGTGATCGGCGACCACGCCCTGGTCGCCGCGGGCGCCACGGTCCCGCCCGGGGCGCGGATCGGCGCCGGCATGCTCGCGGTGGGAATCCCGGCCCGGGAGGCCGGCCCGGTGACCGGCCGCGCGCTGGAGTGGGTCCGGACCAACCCCGAGGTGTACCGGGACCTGGCCAGGAGGCATGCCGCCGGGGTGCGGCCCGCCGATGGCCCGCTGCCGGCCGACCCGTCGCAGGCCCGATGAGCGGGGAGCCGACGATGGGGCAGACCGGCCAGGACCCCGCCGGCCACGACCCCGCCGGGCCGGGCCCGCTGGCGCTGGTCGGCAGCGGCGAGTATCTGCCGGTGATGACGGACGTCGAGCGACTGCTCATCTCGGGCCGCCCGCCGCGCTACGTCCAGCTTCCGACGGCGGCCGCCCCCGAGGGCGAGCGCAGCCTGCGCTACTGGCTGGATCTCGGTGCCGCCCAGGCAGAGCGGCTTGGCGTGGAACAGGTCCCGGTGCTCGTCCGTGACCGGGACGAGGCGGACTCACCCGAACTCGCCGATCGCATCGCCGGCGCCGGGCTGATCTACCTCTCCGGCGGCAGCCCCACCTACCTGGCGCAGACCCTGCGCGGCACCAGGGTCTGGGACGCGATCTACGCCGCCTGGCGGGCCGGGGCGGCGCTGGCCGGCTGCTCGGCCGGGGCGATGGCGCTGACTAGCTGGGTGCCATCCATCCGGGCGCTGCACCGACCGGCCGACCCTGGTCTCGGCGTGCTGCCGCATCTGCGGGTCATTCCGCACTTCGACGCGATGCTGGGCCGGATTCCTGACCTGCTCACCCGCGCGGTGCTGCACCCGGGGCCAGGGACGACCGTGCTCGGGATCGACGAGGAGACCGCGATCGTGGATCTGACCGGCTCCGGGCACACCTGGCAGGTGCACGGCAGGCAGCAGGCCTGGGTACTGGCCGACGGCCCGCGCCGCGGTCACCCGGCCGGCACGACCCTGGCCACGCCGTAGCGATATAACGAGGGCATGCGCATTGGCGTGGTCTTCCCGCAGACCGAGATCGGGGCGGATCCGGGCGCGATCCGCGCCTACGGCCAGGGTGTCGCCGAACTCGGATTCAGCCACCTCCTGGCCTACGACCACGTGCTCGGGGCCGACCCCCAGGTGCACCGGCCCTGGACCGGGCCGTACGACGTGCACACCACGTTCCACGAGCCGATGGTGCTCTACGGCTACCTGGCCGCGCTCACGCCGCTGGAACTGGTGACCGGCGTCATCATCCTGCCGCAGCGGCAGACCGCGCTCGCCGCCAAGCAGGCCGCTGAGGTGGACCTGCTCACCGGCGGCCGGTTCCGGTTCGGGATCGGGCTGGGCTGGAACGCGGTCGAGTACGAGGCACTCGGCATGGACTTCGCCAGCCGCGGCAGGCGGGTCGAGGAGCAGGTCGCGCTGCTCCGGCGGCTCTGGACCGAGCCGAGCCTGACGTTCCGCGGCGAGCATGAGCGGGTCACCGGCGCCGGACTGGCCCCGCTGCCGGTCCAGCGGCCGATCCCGATCTGGTTCGGCGCCTGGTCCGCTCCCGCGTACCGGCGGGCCGGACGGCTGGCGGACGGCTGGTTCCCGCAGATGCAGCCGGGCCCGATGCTGGACGACGCGCGCGCGATCGTGGCGGACGCGGCCCGGGCCGCGGGGCGCGACCCGGCCGACATCGGCATGGAGGGCAGGGTGACCTGGTCACCGGACGGCGCGCCCGGGCTGGCAGATCAGGCGGAGCGGTGGCGCGCCGCCGGGGCGACCCACGTGTCGGTCAACACCATGGGCGCCGGCATTGCGTA
>JAJYTW010000119.1:7462-13240 GCA_021792855.1 Actinomycetes bacterium | reverse complement strand
TGAACTCGGTGCATCAGAGCCAGGTCGCGGCGGGCCGCTCGCTCGGCCTGCCGCACGGCATCGCGCTGCGCTACGTGGTGCTGCCGCAGGCGGTCAGGAACATCATCCCGCCGCTGCTGAACGACTTCATCAGCCTGCAGAAGGACACCGCCCTGGTGGGCGTGCTCGGGGTGATCGAGGCCAATAAGGCGGCCGGTATCTACAGCGAGACGGTCTTCAACTTCTCCAGCTACACGGTCGCGGCGATCCTGTTCCTGATCCTGACCATCCCGCTGGCCAGGTTCACCGACCGGCTGATCGCCAGGGACCGGCGCCGCCGGCTGGCCGGGGCACCGGCATGAGCCGCCGGGCCGCGCGGGTTCCGCAGTCCGGCACGGAGCAGGTAGTCGGCCAGGACGCGATCAGGATCGAGGACCTGCACAAGTCGTTCGGCGCCAACGAGGTGCTCCGGGGGATCAGCCTCACGGTCGCCCCGCATGAGGTGATCTGCCTGATCGGAGCGTCCGGGTCGGGCAAGTCGACCCTGCTGCGCTGCATCAATCTGCTTGAGCCGATCGACTCCGGCTCGATCAGCCTGCTCGGCCAGACGATCACCCGGCCGGACGTGGACGAGAACCTGGTCCGCCGGCATATCGGCATCGTCTTCCAGTCCTTCAACCTGTTCCCGCACATGACCGTGCTGAAGAACGTGACCCTGGCGCCGACCAAGGTCCTGAAGATGCCGGCCAGGGAGGCCGCTGACCAGGCGCGTGCCCTGCTGGACCGGTTCGGGCTGCTGGAGAAGCAGAACGACTACCCGGACCGGCTCTCCGGCGGCCAGCAGCAGCGGGTCGCGATCGTGCGGGCGCTGGCCATGCAGCCGCAGATCATGCTGCTGGACGAGGTCACCAGCGCGCTCGACCCGGAACTGGTCGCCGAGGTGCTCGACGTGATCGCGGAACTGGCCGCCGGCGGCATGACGATGATGATCGCGACCCACGAGATGGGCTTCGCGCGGGAGATTGCCAGCCGGGTGTGCTTCCTCGAGGAGGGCCGGATCATCGAGCAGGCGCCGCCCGGCGAACTGTTCAGCGATCCGAAGGACGAGCGCACCCGTCGGTTCCTGCGCCGGATCGTCGATGCCAAACGGCTGTAACAGCCGTAGCGGCCGGGCGGGCGGGATCGCTGTCCCGCCGCCCGGCCGCCAAGGGCCGATGCCTTGCCTCAGTCGGTTACGAGCCGACCTGGACCACGGAGATGTTCGCGCCGGTGACGACCACCGAGCCGGCCTTGGAGAGATCTGCGCTCGTGCAGGCGTTGGCGCCGCTCGTGCCCACGCAGCCGGAGTACGGCCCGCCGCTCTCGTCGGCGTTGTAGGCGAACGCGGACAGGTTGAGGTACTCCCCGCCGGCCGGGACGACTACGATGCTCGATCCGCTGGTGACGGCGTCGATCACGTCGCCGCCGTTGACCATCCGGGGCAGCGCGCCGGTGGTGAAGGTTCCGGCGCCCTGGCTGAAGGACGTGAACGCCGTGCTGGCCGTGGCACCGGTCCACAGGGCCGCGTAGCCGTAGGTGTCCGGGCCGGTCGTGGTCGCCGAGACACTCCGGTCGAACTTCATGTTCGCGTTCACCAGGTACGTGCCGGCCGGAAGGAAAACCTGCAGGACGTTGGTCGCGCCGTGCCCGGCGGTCGTCTGCAGGATGGTGCCGCCGATGTACTGAAGCTGGGTGGGGATGTTCGCGGCCTGCATGGACGCCTGCGCGGTGAGCTTGGCCGGCGGGCCAGCCGGCCCCTGCGGGCCGGTAGAGCCCTGCGGGCCCTGTAGACCACGCGGGCCCTGTAGACCACGCGGGCCCCGGCCGGGAAGCGCGACCAGGACGAAGCCGGGCTTGCATGCCCGCGGCCTGATCCCGCGCCGCTCGATGTAGTGCACCGACGGGTGGCCGATCTTGACGCACTCGAACAACGTCCTGGCCGGCGAGTTACCGACCGGACTGCTGGTGCTGGCCAGCGCGAATCCGCCGACTCCGATAGTAGCTACCACGGTAGCACTAACCATGACAATACGGATGAGACGAGTGGATAGCAATGTCCTTCCCTTCCATCAGATAGGTTCCTAAGCCTGCTCATTTACTGATGTAGGAAGAATACGCACTGTGCGGATCTCGGAGAATATGTTTAATGATTATCTATATAATAAAAGCTTATGGGTAATAAATAAACTGTTTTAGATTGTTTAAGTGTTTCTGTCATCGGTGTCGCATCCAATCGGCTGACCGAAGGTCGGCTATAGTCCTGCGAAGTAGATCAAATCATGCACTCTCACCATGAGGATGGTGACCCTTGCCCAGAATCTCCCGACGATTCGCCGCCGCACTCGGGCCAGCGATGCTGCTGGCTGGCGTGGCGGTCTCGGGCTCGACGGCGGCGAATGCCGGCCAGACGTCGTGCCCGGCCCCGATCGTGCCCGGCGACACCGTGCTGTGCGGCTCGCTGGCCGACGGCGCCACCTACCTGATGGAGGTGCCGCCGCACTGGAACAAGACGCTGTTCCTGTACAGCCACGGGTACGTGGCACCTGGCTCGTCCAACCCGGCGCTGGATGTCGGTGACCCGTTCACCGGTGGCTGGCTGCTGAGCCACGGCTACGCCATCGCAGGCTCCTCCTATGCCAGCACCGGATGGGCCATCGCCCAGGCCATGCCCGACCAGATCGCCACGCTCAACCTGTTCGACTCCCAGGTCGGCAAGCCGCGCCGGACAATCGCGTGGGGTCACTCGCTCGGCGGGATCATCACGGCGGGGCTGATCCAGCAGTACCCGGGGCGATTCAGCGCCGCACTGCCGATGTGCGGCGTGCTCTCTGGCGGGGTCGCGACCTGGAACACCGCTCTGGACGCGGCGGTCGCCATCCAGCGATTGATCGACCCGTCCGTGCAGGTTGTGAACATCACGAACCCGACGGCCAACCTGACCGGCGTCGAGCACGCGGCCGCCGCGGCGCAGGCCACCGCCCAGGGCAAGGCCAGGATCGCCCTGGCCGCCGCGCTCGCCGACACCCCCGGCTGGTACACGCCGCTCTCACCGCAGCCGGCCGCGAACAACTACGCGGCCCAGGAGGCCAACCAGTTCCAGTGGGACGCGAACGTGGACTTCCCGTTCATCTTCGCGTTCCGCGCCGAGCTTGAGGCCCGGGCCGGTGGCAACCCATCCTGGACCACCGGCGTGAACTTCTTCCAGCAGCTTGCCAAGTCCGCTGACCTGCGCGAGGTCCGCGCGCTGTACAAGGCCGCGCACCTGAATCTGCGGGCCGACCTGATGAAGCTGACCAAGGCCGCCAGGATCACCGCGAAGCCGTCGGCGGTTCGCTACCTGCGGAACAACATCAGCTTCAACGGCCGGATCGGCATCCCCGTGCTGACCATGCACACGACCGGCGACGGCCTGGTCGTGCCGGAGAACGAGCAGGCCTACGCCAGCGTGGTGCGCCGGGCCGGCCGAGCCTACCTGCTGCGCCAGGTGTTCGTCAGCCGCGCAGGGCACTGCGCGTTCACCCCGGCCGAGACGATCACCGCGGCGAGGATCCTGCTGCGGCGGATGCGGACCGGGCACTGGACCGACCAGGCGCTGCGGCCCGCCAGCATGAACGCGGCCGCGACGGCCCTCGGTCCCGCCTACAACATCTTCCTCTCGGGCGGGAACGTGGTACCGACCGGACCGCAGTTCATCCACTACCAGCCGACGCCGTACCTGCGGCCGTACGACCTGTCCTACCGGCTGCGCCGGTAACCGGCGGTACGCCGGGCCAGTCGCGGGGGCGGCGGGGAGTGATCTCCGCCGCCCCCGCGGTCATCGCCACGGATTCCCCTTAAGGACGGCTCCGAGCACATCGCCGAAGGACGGACTGACCAGGATGTGCCCATCCTGCGCGACAGTGGCCTCGGTGAGCGGCAGGTCCCAGCCGCTGCCCCGCTGCGTGCCGACAGGTTTGCCGAGTCGGTTCCAGCGCAGGCCGGTGCCCGGGCAGAAGAACTGGAAGCGCCTGGGGTTGAAGGACAGCTGGCACTGAGGCGTCCGGGAGCTGGGGATCTGGGCAAGCTGGTGGACGACGTAGAAGGCGCGCGGGGCGTGGACCAGGTAGAACGCCCTGGACGGTCGGGAAGCCAGGCCGGCAGGCAGCGACCCGGCCGGGAAGTAGGTGACCGTCCCGGCCCGGTACCGCGCCGCCCGGCCGAGCACGTAGTAGCGGTGCTGCCAGATCGTGCCCGGCCGGAGCGCGGGGAAGCGCAGGGACCGCAGCACGGCCCAGATCGCGCGCACGCTGGCCCGGCTGGCGTGCGGTCCGATCCAGACCGCGGCCGAATAGCCGAAGCCATCGCCATAGAACGACCGGTAGCGCGGCGCTGGCTCATGCCCGCCGACGTACGGCCGAATCGTGCTGAACGATGAGCGGGCCAGCGGAAGAGAGCTGTCCCGCAGCGGCGGGGCAGCCGGGAAGCGCTCCTCGAACCAGATCTGCAGGGCCACCCCGCCCGCCGGGAAGTCGCGCAGCCAGCCCATCGACGGGAAGTCCTTACCCGGGATCCGCAGGTCCGGCCGGAAGCTAGTGATCCGGACGCCGTCGTAGTCAACGAAGCTGCTACCGCTGAAATGGGCGACCGCCATCCCCGCCGGGTAGCGAACGGTCCATCCGAAGCGCGGATCGGTGAAGTGCCCGGCGCGGGTGCTGAGGACCGATCCCTGGCTGCCCCGGCCGGCACCCGGCGGCCGGATCAGTACCAGCATGCCCGCCACCAGCGCGATCGCGACCGCGGCGGTGACCGGGCCGATCACGCGCAGTGGCCGGCGCGCCCGCGTCCGCTGGTCCCGTGCCCGCTGAACCCGGACTCGCGATGTTGCCCGGTCCCACAGATCGGGCGGCGGGTCCAGCGTCCCGAGGTTCCGCAGTTCGCGCTGCCAGCGTTCAGTCATCGCTCGTCTCCTCGTCCCCGAGCAGTTCCCGCAGCCGGCGCCTGCCGCGGGTCAGGTGCACCCGCACCACACCGGCGGACGTCCCCATCCGCCGTGCCACCTCGCTGACCGGCAGGTCGGCCTCGTAATGCAGCACGATGGCGGCCCGCTGGCCCGGACTCAGCCGCCGCAGCGCCGGAATCAGCGCCGCGAGTCCGGGTGCCGGGACGGCACCCGGGTCCTGCTCCGGCGCGGGACGGCGGCGCTCGCGCCGGAGGATCTCCGCCGCGATCCGGAACGCGGTGCGGTAGAGCCAGGGCACCGGGTCGCGGATCTGGCCGGCTCGTTCGAGGGCGCGGGCAAAGGCCTCGGCTACGGCTTCGTCGGCCACATCGCGGCGCCCCGCGGCGAAGGCGTAGATCGTCCGCCACAGGGCCGGGCCATCGTGGCGGAAGACTTCCTCGAAGTCGGCCGCAGCGCCTGGCTGGCCGGGCCGGGCGACTTGCCGTGGGCTGCTCACACTCAGATAGAAGCCCACGGGACCTGAAAGGTTAACAAGGCCCTGCCCGCCAGTGCGGGAATGCGCCGGCTACCGGCGCTGGCCGGCCCGCCTACCGGCGTCTGCCGGGGCCGATCCGGAGCAGTCGCCACCAGGTCAGCAGCGCGAACCCGGCGAACAGCGCGACCTGGAGCGCCATATTGGTCAGCCAGGTTCGGGCGTCGTGCGCCCAGACCGGGTCCGGGTTCGTGACCGGCGTGCCCGGCGGCGAGACGATCACGCTCAGGTTCATCGTGGACGCCGCCGCCCCGAACCCCCACCGGGCCGGGAAGAACCACGCCACCTG
>JAJYTW010000119.1:0-7452 GCA_021792855.1 Actinomycetes bacterium | reverse complement strand
GCCCAATCCCGGCGCGGTCCACCCGCACCGCCCCGCCGGTCATGATGACCTGCACCATGACCGACAGGAACAGCAGCGGGAACGTCTTCTCGGATGAGTTCACGGTCGCCGAGATCAGCAGGCCGAGCGCCATCGACGCGATCGAGACCAGCGCCATCGCCGCGATCAGTTCGAGCATCGGATGCCCGCCGACCGATCCGCTGGCCGGCAGCCGGATGCCGGTCAGGCCGACGACGACCAGCAGCACCGACTGGACCGCGCTGATCACGCCGAGCACGAACAGCTTGGACCCCAGGTAGGAACCGGCCGACAGGCCGGCGGCCCGCTCGCGCGAGTAGATCGGGATCTCCTTGACGATCTCCCTGACCGCGTTCAGCGCGCCGGTGAAGCACGATCCGAGCGTCAGGATCAGCAGCAGCGAGTTGGCGCCCGGATTCCCGCCCGGCCCGTCGACCAGGCCGTATTTCGGATTCAGCAGGCGCACGATCCCGGCCAGCGCTAGCGGCGCCCCGATCAGGAACGCGATATAGACCCGGTCGGAGGCGATCACCGCGGTATACCGGCGCACCAGGGTCAGGAACTGCGAGAACCGGTCGGTGGTCTTCGGCGCCGCCGGCGGCGGCTGCCTCGGCTCGCCGACGGGCCGCGAGACCGGCCGGGCCAGGGCGGCGGTGACGTAGCGCTGGCAGTAGACCGAGGCTCGGAACTCACCCGCCCAGTCCCGGTCCGGCTCGGCATCGAACGCCTGGAACACCTCGGCCCAGCCGGGCTTGCCGAAGTGCCGTAGCCCGTCCCTCGGGGAGCCGAAGTAGGCGATCTTGCCGCCGGGCACGAGGACCAGCAGGCGGTCGCACAGGTCCAGGTTGGCGACCGAGTGGGTGACCACGATCACCGTTCGCCCGTCGTGCGCGAGTCCCGCTAGCTGCTGCATCACGGACTTCTCCAGGCCGGGGTCCAGTCCGGAGGTCGGCTCGTCCAGGAACAGCAGCGACGGGCGGGTGAGCAATTCCAGGGCGACGTTGACCCGCTTCTGCTGGCCCCCGGACAGCGCGGCGGTCTTGGTGTGTGCGTGCTGGGTCAGTGCCAGTTCGTCCATGACCTCGTCGATCCGGCGGTTCCGCTCGGCCCTGCTGGTGTCGGCCGGGAACCGCAGCGCGGCGGCGTAGCCGAGCGCCCGGCGCGCCGTCAGCTGGGTATGCAGGATGTTCTCCTGCGGGACCAGACCGATCCGGTGCCGCAGTTCGGGATAGAACGCGTACAGGTCCCGGTCGTCGTAGAGCACCGAGCCGCTGGTGGCCGGCCGGATCCCGGTGAGCGCGTTGAGCAGGGTGGACTTGCCCGCACCGCTCGGCCCGATCACGCCGAGCAGGCAGCGCTCGCCGAGCGGGAAGCTGACGTGGTCGAGCAGGATCTTGCCGCTGGGCAGCCGGACGGTCAGATCCTGTGCGACGAGGGAGACGTCGCCGGTGTCGATGAACTCCCTCAGCTCGTGATCCTCGAGCCGGAACGTGGCCGGTCCGATCCCGATCACGTCGTGCTCGGTGACCGCGGCGGTGCTGATCAGCTGGCCATTCAGGTAGGTGCCGTTGTGGCTGCCGAGGTCCACGATCTCGTACTCGCCAGATTCCGACCGGCGGAGTTCCGCGTGGTAGCGAGAGACGTTCAGGTCGGCTACGACTACCTGGTTGTCGGTCGCACGCCCGATCGTCAGCACGGTGGCCGGAAGCGGCAGAACCGCACTGGGCCTCCGCTCCCCGTTGCCTCCCGGGGCCGGAGCGAGCGGGCGGTCCGCGCCTTCTAGGCCCATGAGAAGACTCTAGAACGGCCACCTGCCCGGATGTTGCTGCCCGGACATCCCGTTTAGGGCATATGTCGAATTAGTTTGATAGTGATATATCAGATAAGGGAGGTACTTTCTTCGCAGCAGACCGCCGCGAAGGACCAAGGGCCTGACTTGCGATCCGAATGTGGTCCGGGCACTGCCCGTGCTGACCGATCCTGGAGAAGGCAGCGGCGGCCGCCCGGTGGCGGCAGGCCGCGAGGCATCGGCGAGAGGGGGATCGCGTGGCCCGCAGACGACACCGGGGCGCCCGGCTCATCGGCTGGCTGGTGGTCGTGGTCGCGCTGCTGGTCGCGGCGGACTACGGCGCCCGGGCGTATGCGGAGAATCTGGCCGCCACCCAGATCCGCAAGCAGGGCTTCCCGAGGAAGCCGCACGTCGCGATCGCCGGGTTCCCGTTCCTGACCCAGGCCATCGCGCGGCACTTCGGGCAGGTCACAATCACCTCGTCGGACATCCCGGCGGGGCCGGTGACGATCACCAGGATGAAGGTGATCGCCGATGACGTACGGATGAACGCCAGCTACAACGGCGGCACCGCCGGACCGCTGCACGGCACGCTGTTCATCAGCCTGGGCGAGGTCGGCAGGGCGCTGGCCGCGGCGGGGCCGCTGGCATCGCTGATCGCCGGCTCGGGCGGGCTGAAGATCGCCTCGGTCGGCGGCAACGAGGTCCGGGGCACCCTGAGCCTGGCGGGCGGTGCGGTGTCGGCGTCCGCGACCTGGAAGGTGGTGACCGTGCCGCCGCACGAGGTGGACCTGCGCCTGGTCGCCGGGTCGGGCCTGCCCGCCGTGGTCCGCGGCGCCGTGCAGAACATCCGGCTGACGCTGCCCGCCCTGCCCGCCGGGCTGCGGCTGACCGGCGGGCTCAACTCCTCCGCCACCGGGATCACCGCGAACGTCTACGCGGCCAGCCTCAGCTTCGGCTCCTAGCCCGGCGCGTCACGACCCGGACGGGCGCCGATCGGGACCGGTCGCTGACCTGCCGTACCGCCGCACCCGCTGGCCAGCGGGATGACCAGGCCGGTCACGACCAGCGCCGCCAGTGGCCCGTTCCGGCGCGTCACGGTGAGCCTCCGCTCGTCAGGCCGGCCGGCGGCCACCGTAGACGACATCCTCCAGTTCCTTCCAGTACACGTCCACGGCCTCGAACCCGGCCGCACGCAGGAACTCGATCTGCGGAGCCAGCGGGATGATGTAGCGGACATGATTGTCGTACCTGGCCTGCTGCTCGGGCGTGCGGTGGGTCCGCTGGTGCGCGAGTTCCGGGTCGCGCCGCTCGGCGACCCGCAGCCAGGCGTCATCGACCCCGGGATCGGGCGCGGCTACCGGGTCGTAATTCAGGTACCAGCCGCCGGGGATCAGCCGGCCGAGGATCTCGGCGAACAACTGCCGCTTGCGATCGTCGGTCAGGTGATGCACGCACATCGAGCTGATCACGGCGTCGACGGCGGCCGGGATCGCGTCCGGCCACTGGCCCGAGGCGAGATCGAACTCGACGTAGGAGTAGCGCCCGGCATAGGCGGCCATCGCCTGGTTCCCGTGCTCCATCATCTGCGGTGAGAAATCCGCCAGGATCGCCCGTGCTGCCGGAAAGTGGCTCAGCACCGCGCGGGCCGCGGCGCCGGTGCCGGCGCCCAGGTCGAGCACGGTGAACGGCTCGTCAGGGCCGAACGGCAGTAGCTCGGCCATCAGGATGCGCGGGCGGGCGTACTGCCGCTCGCGCTCCTGCGCGCCGGTGACCCAGTGCGCGACCTGCTCGGCGGATTTCCAGAATTCGGCGTTCGTATCGGGCGCGTCGGACATGGCGCGATGCTACCCGCGTCGCCGGGCGGCGCCATCGGGCGCGGGGTACGGTAGCGCTCGCTGGCTGATCCCCGATCCGGTGCGGGAGCGACATGGACGATGGCGACTCGCCGTTCCTGGCGGTCCCGGCCGAGCGGTGGCTGGCATCGAACCGATCGGCCTTCGCGATCCCCGATCGCTTCCCGGTGACGCCCGGGCACACGCTGATCGTGCCAAGGCGGCCGATCACGACCTGGTGGGAGGCGACCGGCGCCGAGCGAAACGACATCTGGGCGCTGGTCGACGAGGTGAAGGCCCTGCTGGACGCGCAGCGGCGGCCGGACGGCTACAACGTGGGCTTCAACGCCGGGGCGGCAGCCGGCCAGACGGTCGCTCACCTGCACATCCACGTGATCCCGCGGCACCACGGCGACACCCCCGACCCGCGCGGCGGTATCCGGCACGTCATCCCCGGCGAGGGCAACTACCTGACGCCGGACGCCGGCGGTTAGCCGCCAGGGCCGCTGCGGTGTGGAATCCGGGCTAGCGGGCCCGCCGACCCTAAGCTTGCGACCTGAACGGGCCCGACGACGGCGCCCGTGCTCTGGTTGACGACACCGGCAGGTAGGCGATGCTGCGGGTACGCGTGATGAGCCCGGCCGAGACGACCGGACGGCTGCTGCGGGTGCTGACGGCCGAGCCTGGGGTGCGGAACGTGATCGTCTGGCGCGGCGAGGCACGGCGGCCGGACGGCGACGCGGTGGAGTTCGACGTCCGGCGCGGGGCCGCGAACGCGATGTTCGCCTATCTGCGGTCGGTCGGGCTGGACCAGCCCGGCGCGGTCACCGTCGAGCAGGCCGACGTCGTGCTGGCCACGCCGCGGGATCCGGCCGGCGATGTCGGATCGCCGCGCCGCGAGATCACGCCGGTGTGGGAGCTAGTCGACGCGACGATCCGGGCTCAGGCCGTCTACGCCCCCAGTTTCTTCGTGCTGCTCACGATCGCCGGCCTGATCGCCGCCGTCGGGATTCTCACCAACTCGCAGATCCTGATCGTGGCCGCCATGGTGGTCGGACCGGAGTACTCCGCGATCATCGCGGTCGCGCTGGCGATCGCGCGGCGTCACCGGGCCGGCGTGCGCGACGGACTGGTCGCGCTGAGCGCCGGATTCGCGGCCGCGATTGTGATCACCTACCTGTTCACGCTGGCGATTCACGCCGCGGGGCTGACGCCCGATCAGTTCGTCGGCGGCATCCGGCCGGTCGCGACCCTGATCGCGGTGCCGAGTGCGTTCTCGGTCATCATCGCGATCCTGGCGGGCATCGTCGGCGTGGTCTCGCTCACCGAATCCCGGGCGAACACGCTGATCGGGGTGTTCATCTCGGTCACCACCATCCCGGCCGCCGCCGGGGTGGGCGTCTTCGCGGCCCTGGGAAACTGGCACTCCGCGCTCGGCTCACTCGAGCAACTGCTGCTCAACGTCGTGCTGCTGATCGTGGTGGGGGCCGGCGGACTCCAGGCGCAGCGCGTCATCTGGCGCCGCAGCACCACGCGGGCCGCCGACCGCCAGTAGCGGCAGCCAATGCCGTAAGCGGACCGGGCCCGAGGTCGGTTACCATGCTCCAAGCCCCACGCCGGTGTAGCTCAGTTGGCAGAGCAGCCGTCTTGTAAACGGCAGGTCAGCGGTTCGATCCCGCTCACCGGCTCCAGGTAAGACCGGGATCTCTCGCGCGGCAGAGTCGCATTAGCGGCCACGGACCACCTCGAACGGGTCGGACTCATCGCGCGGGTTCCTTGATGCGACGATCTCGCGCCTTAGCCGTGTCAACTCCGGGCTACCCGCGTAGAACCTGCCCCGCTTTTCGCCAGCGGGTACAAGGAGTTCAGCTGCGACGAGACGCTGGAGATCCCGAGATGCGGTCTGCTCGCTAATCGGCTCATCCCCGGCGTCTTCCAAGGCGGCGCGGTAGGTGGCATTTCGTACCCTGAGTCCGAACGCGGCATCAAAGAGCAGCGGCATCACACGATCGGGGAAGCCACGTTCTCGTATCAGTTGCTCAATGCTGACCCACAGTCGTTCGGCTTCCCTGACTCGCACGAGCATCGTCCGGGCCTGGCGGAGATGGGCTGTGAGAGTAAACCGGACCCAGGGGCGCGCACTGCTCTCCGGATGCCAGGATCCACGGCCAACCTCAGCAAGCACGTCGTAGTACTTCTGTGTGTTGCGGCCGAGGTATTCCTCGATGCTCATGAAAACCGGAGCGAGGACGCCACCCCGGGCGAGGACGAGGCTTTGCAGGCAGCGGGCCATGCGCCCGTTGCCGTCCCGAAACGGGTGAATCATGACCAGGTTGAGATGGGCCATGGACGCGAGGACTATCCGCTGCTCGCATGGGCCATTCAGCATCTCGGCAAGCTCGGCCATGAGGCTGGGGACCTGGTCGAGGTCTGCGCCCTCGTAGACAATTTGCCCGGTCTCATCATTGCGCACATAGACGGCTCCCGCCCGCCATCGACCGGGACGGTTCCTGAGGTCGTAGTTGGTCATCATGAAGTGAAGGCTCTTGATCACCTGTGAGCTGTAGACGAACTCCTCATCCTCCGCCAGTTGCAGGACATACGTCATCGCGTCGCGGTAGCCCTTGAGGGCGGCACGTGTTTCCTGGTCGGCGTCTGTCGGCTCTTCACCGACGGCTACAGCTGCCGCATCCTCCAGGTTTGCGTCATAGCCCTCGATGCTGTTCGACCCCTGGATTGCCCGGGCTATGGACAGCCGCCGAAGTGAGCCGTACCAGCGGCGCGGCTCATGCAACTGGTGACGCAGCCGGCGCTTCATGTCCTCGATTTCCGAGAGGACCTGAAGCTCGTGATCGTCCAGATCAGGGGATGTGAACAACATGAGTGTAACTCAACCTCAATCTGTCTCTGAGACAGATAATAACTGTTGCTGTGTTAAATAACAACTGTTGTTGAGGTAGTTATTAACCGGCTATCCCTCATCGCCCGCGACCCCGGGCAGGCGTGTCAGCACCTTGTGAACGGCCGGGCAGCGACGCGTGCTGGTGAGCTTCAGGCGCCGGCCTCGGATCGCCTTGACGGCCTGAGCCAGGGCCGGGCCGTCAGTGCGACCGGGGCCGGCGACTCGGCCGGCCGGGATCGGTCAGGATGTCGTGAACATCGGGATGCCGGTGCGCGGGTGAACGGCGTCTACCCGCAGCGTCGACCGGCCGCGGCAGGCCTGCCAGCGGAACGGCAGGATCTGGGCGGCCTTCTGGCCCGGCGCGTACACCCGCAGCGTGGTCGTGTCGATTGGCTTGTTACAGAAGTTCCCGGCCTCCCCGGCGCCGAGCACGACGTGCGCGGTTCCTCCTGGCCGCAGCACCACGACGTGCCGCGCGCCACTGTGGCTCGCGGGCAGGCCGACCTCCTGGCCGCGGGCGTTGAGCATCGAGACGCCCGGGTAGCCGTAGAGGCTGCACGCGGCGCGACCGATGTTGCTGAACTCGATCTGGTAGTAGATCGTCCCGGCGGCCGCATCGCCTGGCAGGCCGAGCCAGACCCGGGTGCTGGCCGCTGTGCACGGCCGCGCGGCCGCGGTCGCGGCCGGTGCTGAGGGCGCGGCCGCCAGTGCCGCGACGGGGACTGCGACGATGGCGCCGGCGAGGCTGAGTCCGGCGGCAATCCGGCGGCCGGTACGTGCGGAGAACTTCATGTGCGGGCGACTCCCTGCCTTGTCGGTGAAGATCTGCTGGGCTCGCCTATCGACGGGCCCATCTCTAGGACGGCGGACGGGCACCGCTGGTTGGGGTGAAACCGGGCGTTCTCAGG
>JAJYTW010000118.1 GCA_021792855.1 Actinomycetes bacterium | reverse complement strand
CGCAGGCCGATCACCGGTGCGAGATACTGGCCCCATGAGCGACCGCAACGTGCTCGGCGGCCCGCTGGAGCCGTGCGGAGACGACCCGGTGACCGGCTTCTACCGCGACGGATGCTGCACAACCGGGCCGGAGGACGCCGGCAGCCACACGATCTGCGCCGTGGTGACCGCCGAGTTCCTTGAGCATCAGCGCCGGATCGGGAACGACCTCAGCACGCCGATGCCGCGTTATGAGTTCCCCGGCCTGGTGCCCGGGGACCGCTGGTGCGTGACCGCGGCGAACTGGCTGCGCGCGCATTTCGACGGCGCGGCTGCCTACGTGGTGCTCGCGTCCACGCACGAGCGCGCCCTCGACGTTGTTCCGCTGGAGATACTCCGCGAGCACGCGATCGACGTCCCGCCAGACCCCGGGTCGCTCGGCACCGCCTGACCCGTACGATGCTCTGGCCCGCATGGGCCAGATGCCTGGACTGACCCGCCGAAGATGGATATATCTGGGTCGAACTGGCAATCGGCGTGATCGGCGGGACAATGACATGGCCAAGATCGCGGACATGAAGAGGCGCGGCCGATCCTGGCTGACCTACCTGCTGCTGGTCGTCCTCGGCGTGTTTGCGGGTCGGCTGGTCCCGTCCGGCACCGCCGCGCCGAGGACCCTGCGCGGCACGGTCACCGCGGTCCGACCGCTGGCCGGCGGGGCGGGAAGCAGCTTCGAGTTCACCCCGTCCCGGGGGTCGCATCGGACCTACCTGCTGCTGGCGCCCACGCCGTGGCGGTCCTCGGCGACCGGGTCCTGGCACCGCAGCGGCCAGCCGGCCTGCCTGGTCCCGGGATCTGCCGCGCCGCAGCGGGTCAGGCTCGCCGTGGTCACCGTCCAGGCCTCCGGCCCGGCCGCCGCCAGCACGCTGGTGGTCTGGCTGCAGTGCCAGGGCTAGAGGCGGCCGGCCGTCCACCCGACCGCTGCCCGCCGGGCCCGCGAGCCCGCCGGTTAATCTGTGGGTTGCCGGGCATCAGCGCAGTTACCGGGAGGACCTGGTGAAGTACCAGCTGTCGAGGGTCGTTCTTGGGCCGGCGCTGCGCCTGCTCGCCAGGACGCGGGTGATCGGGTCGGAGCACATTCCCGCCTCTGGACCGGCGATCCTGGCCTCGAACCACCTGTCCGTGCTGGACTCGTTCTACCTGCCGCTGATGGTCGAGCGGCCGGTCACGTTCGCGGCGAAGTCCGAGTACTTCACCGGCACCAGGCTCAGCGACCGGGTCGTCGGCGTCTACCTCAAGGCGACCAAGCAGCTTTCGGTGGACCGGGCCGAGGCACGGGCCGGCCAGGCGATGCTGGAGGCCGCGCTCGGGTTGCTGCGGGAGGGGTCGCTGTTCGGCATTTACCCCGAGGGCACCCGCTCGCCGGACGGGCGGCTGTACCGGGGCCGGACCGGGGTCGGCTGGCTGGCGCTGCACTCGGGCGCGCCGGTCATCCCGGTGGCGATGGTCGGGACCGACCGGCTGCTGCCGCCCGGCCACCGGATTCCCCGGCCCGGCCGGATCGAGATCCGGATCGGCAAGCCGCTGACCTTCGAGGAACTCAGCGACCAGCCGCCGGGCGCCCGGCAGCGGCGCGAGGTGACCGACCGGGTCGTCGCGGCGATCCGGGAACTGTCCGGGCAGGAGTTCGTCCCGATGTACGCCTCGGTCCGCAAGGAGCAGATCGCCGCGGAGAAGGCCGCCGGGGCGGCAGGGCGGGCCGGCGCGGCAGGCTGAGCCGACGCGGGGGGTCAGCGGGACGGCGCGGGACCGATCCGGACCCGGGCGCCTGGCGGCAGTGACAGGAACTCCGCCGCGCTGCCCCCGCTGACTGCCAGCGAGATGAACCCGGCGCTGTCGGTGAACGCGAGCAGTTCGCCGGGCGAGGTGGACCCGAACGTCTCCACGTACGGGGCGGTCAGGTTCTGCCGGTTGGACCGGATCACCAGCCGCCGGCCGTACTCAATGCCAAGCTCGGCCGCGATCTGTGCGGAGATCGATAGCTGCAGGTTGCCGAACCGGTCGACGGTGACCACCTCGCCCTCCGCCTCGCCGGCCAGGATCCGGGCCGTCGGCGGCGCCAGCCGGACCAGTCCGGTCACCTCGATCGGGTCACCGGCCTGCTCGAATGGCGTTCCCGCGGCCAGGTGCGCGCCGGTCGGCATGAAGATGTCCCGGCCGTGGAAGGTGAGCGACACCGGATGGTTCCACAGCGCCTCGTTGCTCAACTCGACCGCCGCCTCCGCCCCTCCGAGGGCGTCGGCCGCCCAGGACAGCACGCCGTTATCCGGCCCCACCAGGATCGCCTGGCCGGCCCGGATCGCCACCGCCCGCCGGGTGGTCCCGACACCCGGGTCGATGACGACGACGTGCACCGCGGGCGGCATCGACGGCACCGTCTGCGCCAGCACCGCGGCGCCGCGCCGGACGTCGCCTGGCGGCACCAGGTGGGTGATGTCGATCACCCGGGCGGCCGGCGCGATCCGCGCGGCCACCCCGTGGCAGGCCGCGACGAAACCGTCGTCCAGCCCGAAGTCGGTCAGGAACGTCAGGCAGTTCAGCGGGCTCACGGATGGTCAGCGTACGTCGGGGACGGCCGTCGGGCCAGGGCCTCCCGGCGGCGGTATCGCCAGCCAGCCAAGGCAGACCTACGATGAGAGCCGCGAGGGAAAGGGCCAGGGCTAGCCGGTGTCATCGCTGACCGAGTTGCAGATGCGGGTGCTGGCCTTCGAGCGCAGTTGGTGGCGCTCGCCCGGTGCCAAGGAGCGCGAGATACTCGACGTGCTCGCGATGACGCCGACCAGGTACTACCAGATTCTGAACGAGCTGATCGACACGCCGGAGGCGGCCGAGTTCGATCCGGTGCTTGTGGCCAGGCTGCGGCGGCGCCGGGCCAGCCGGGGCAGGCTGCGGTCTGCCCGGCCGGACTGACCCGGGCGGGGTCCGGCGCCGCCGGACAGCCGGCCACTCGACAGGGGGAACTGTGTGAACGCCGATCCGGCAGCCGGGCCGTACCCGCTCCCGGTCCCGGTCCCGGTCACGGCCGAGGGCCGGACCGGGCTGGCCGCGCTGCTTGCCGCGCCCCGCCGGGCCCTGGTCGGGCTCGACTTCGACGGCACGCTGGCCCCGATCGTGCCCGACCCGGCGCAGGCCAGGGTGCTGCCCGCCGCGCTCGCCGGGCTGCGCGCGCTCACCCCGCTGGTCGGGACCGTGGCGGTGATCTCCGGCCGCCCGGCGCCGCGCGCGGTGGAGTACGGCTCGCTGGACCAGGTGCCCGGCGTCGTCGTGCTCGGCCACTACGGCCGACAGCGCTGGCAGGACGGCGAGCTGACCAGCCCGCCGTCGCCGCCCGGCCTCGCCGTCGCCCGCGAACGGCTGCCCGGCGTGCTCGCCCGGGCGGGCGCGCCGGACGGCACCTGGATCGAGGACAAGACCGACGCGCTGGCCGTGCACACCCGGCGGACGGCCGACCCGGACCGGGCCCTCGCCGTGATCTCCGGCCCGCTCCTGCGGTTGGCCGAGCGGACCGGGCTGCGCGCCGAGCCGGGCCGGATGGTCCTGGAGCTTCGCCCGCCGGGTTCGGACAAGGGCCAGGCGCTGATGGACCTCGCCGCGCAACGAACCCCAGCAGCGGTCATGTTCTGCGGCGATGACCTCGGTGACCGGCCGGCCTTCGCCGCGGTGCGGGAGCTCAGGTCCGCCGGGACGCCGGGACTGGCGGTCTGCAGCGGTTCCGCGGAGGTCGCCGGGCTCGCCGACGAGGCCGATCTGGTCGTGGCCGGGCCCGAGGGAGTGGCCGCGCTGCTGGCCGGGCTCGCCGCGGCGATCTCCGGCCGGGTCAGCTGACCGTTCCCGTGCCCGGGTCAGCCGTCGAGCGCGGCCAGCTGGCTGGCGAACCAGGCAGAAGGGGGCACGGCGGAACCGGCGCGGGCCAGGGACCGGCACCGTCGAATTCGTTCATCGTCCGGCATGGTCAGCGCCTGGTGCAGGGCCTCCGCGGTGGCGGTGACGTCGAACGGATTGATCACGATCGCGTCCTGGCCCAGTTCGTCGGCCGCGCCGGCCTCCCTGGACAGCACCAGCGCGCAGCCGTGGTCGGCCAGGATCGGGCCCTCCTTGGCGACCAGGTTCATCCCGTCGCGGACCGGGTTGACCAGCAGCACGTCGGCGAGCCGGTATCCGGCCAGCGACCTCGGGTAGTCGTCGTTGGTGAGCAGCAGCAGCGGGGCCCAGTCCGGCGTGCCGAACTCGTCCTCGATCTCCCGGCCGAGGCGCTGCACGCTGGCGGTGTACTCCCGGTACTCGGGCAGGTCGTGGCGGGATGGGTAGGCCATCGCGAGCATCGTCACCTTGCCGACCCACTCCGGGTGGCTGATCAGCAGCTCACGGTAGGCGGCCAGGCCGCGGACGATGTTCTTGGACAGCTCGGTCCGGTCCACCCGGACGATCAGCCTGCGGCCGCCGGTCCGCTCGGTCAGCGAGGCCATCCGGGCCCGGACGTCGCCGCGGCCGGCCCGTTCGGTCAGTTCGCCCGCGTCCACGCCGAGCGGGTGCACGCCGATCCCGGTCACGTGGCCGGCGTGGCTAATCCGCTGGCGGTCCCGGTCAACCTCGGCGCCGAGCACATGCTCGCAGCAGTCCATGAACGCGTCTGCCCAGCGCTGGCTCAGGAAGCCGGCGTGGTCGGCGCCCAGGATGCCGTCCAGGACCTCGGCGGCGACGTCGTCCGGCAGCAGTCGGTAGTAGTCCACCGGCGCCCACGGGGTGTGCGAGAAGTGCGCGATCCGCAGCCCGGGCCGCAGCTTCGCCAGCATCCGCGGGGCCAGGGTGAGGTGGTAGTCCTGCACCACGGCGCGCTCCGCCGCCGGGGCGGTGCCCTCGCCAGGCCCGGTGTCGCCCGGCGGCACGGCGTCGGCCAGGGCCTGCGCGAACGCGGCGTTGTAGCTGCGGTAGGCGGCCCAGTCACGCCGGAAGGCGCGCCCGAACTGCGGCCGGTTAGGGGTGTCGTAGAGCATGTGGTGGATGAACCACAGCACCGAGTTGGCCACCGTGTTATAGGCGCGGTTGAAGGTCCCGACCGGGATGTCCAGCATCCGCACCGCCGACCCGCCGGGCTGGCCGTCGAGGCCGAGCATCCCGCCCGGCACCTGGCGCGCGGCGGCCCGGTCGGCGTCGCTCAGCGCAGCGCAGACCCAGAGCAGGTCCGCTCCGCTGGCCACCGACGACAACCCGGACACCACTCCGCCGCCGCCCCGCCTCGCCGTCAGCGTGCCGTCGTCGCCCCGGATGAAGGACACCGGTCCCCGATTGGACGCCACCAGGATGCGGCGCCCCGCAGTCGCATCACTCATCTGAGTGAGGCTAACGGGCCAGCGGCGGCGTGTCCGGCAGCGACCCTCGCCGGTGTCGCTTTGCGGTCGCGCTGGGCGGATCGGCTAGAGTACGGGCACAACTTCATATCGCTCATCCAGAGGGGTGGAGGGAACGGCCCTGTGAAGCCCCGGCAACCATCACGTTGATCCGCGCTTGACCGATGCCCGCCCGGTGCCTGATCCAGGCCATGACGGGGCGGCGGGATAGCTGAGGCCACACGTGACAGGTGCCAACTCCGGCTCGCTGCCAGGGCGGCGGCGAGGCAGATGAGGAAAGGCCTCACGCGCTATGACTGCATCGTCACTCGTCACCACCTCCCGCACCAGCTTCGGCAACGCGAGCGAACTGCGCTGCCGTGAATGCGGCGCAAGCTACCCGCTCGGGGCCCAGCACGCCTGCTTCGAGTGCTTCGGTCCGCTGGAGGTCCACTACGACTACCCGACGGTTACCAGGGAGCTGATCGAGGCCGGTCCGCAGAGCATCTGGCGGTACGCGAGCCTGCTGCCGGTCCCGCCGGACATCGCGTCCCGGCCGACCACGAACCCCGGGCGGACGCCGCTGGTCCGGGCCGACAACCTGGCCCGCGCGCTGGGGATGCGGCGGCTGTGGGTGAAGGACGAGCGGGCGAATCCGACCCATTCGTTCAAGGACCGGGTGGTTGCCGTGGCGCTCGCAGCGGCACTGGAACTCGGCCACCGGGTGCTCGCCTGCCCGTCCACCGGCAACCTGGCCAACGCCGTGGTCGCGGCCGCCGCCCGCGCCGGGATCGACTCGGTGGTGCTGGTTCCGGCCAGCCTGGAGCAGCAGAAGATCCTCACGTCGGCGGTCTACGGCGGTCTGCTGGTGACCGTCGACGGCAGCTACGACGACGTCAACCGGCTAGCCTCCGAACTCGCCGAGACCCGGGATGACTGGGCGTTCGTCAACGTCAACGTCCGGCCCTACTACGCCGAGGGCTCCAAGACGATCGGCTACGAGATCGCCGAGGATCTCGGCTGGCGGCTGCCCAGGCAGATCGTGGTGCCGGTTGCCTCGGGCGCGCAGCTTGTGAAGATCCACAAGGCGTTCGGTGAGTTCGCCGCGCTCGGTCTGGTGCCGGACACCGCGGTCCGCGTGTACGGGGCGCAGGCCAGCGGTTGCGCCCCGGTTTCCGCGGCGTTCGCGGCCGGTCAGGACGTGGTCGCGCCGGTCCGGCCAGACACGATCGCCCGGTCGCTGGCGATCGGCAACCCCGCCGACGGCCCGTACGTGCTGGACGTGGTGCGCAGTACCGGCGGGGTAGTCGCGGACGCGCCGGACGACGAGATCGTGGACTCGATCAGGCTGCTCGCGGCGACCGAGGGCATCTTCGGCGAGACCGCCGTAGGAGTGACCCTGGCGGTACTGCGCAGGCTGCTCGCCGCCGGCCAGATCGACCCCGACGAGGAGACGGTGATCATCAACTCCGGCGACGGGCTCAAGACCCTGGACGCAGTGGCCGGCGCGGTGCGCGTTCCGCCGCCCATCCGAGCCAGTCTGGCGGAGTTCACCCGGACCTACGACGCGGTTCTGCCCGGCGGGGACGGCCGGTAGGTGCCCGGCCGGTAGGTAACCGGCCGGATCGGCCGGTTACGCTGCGCCGGCGGTCAGGCGAGTCGAGTCGCGCTCGTTTCCGGCCCGACGGCTAACAGTCGGTTAACGTCGTGTGACCGATTATCGCGGCGGGGCGAGATCGGGCGGGCGGTGTTCTCCGCCGCGGTCTTGTTCTTCCGCGCCGGGCCAGGCACTGCCCGGGCGATCTCACCCGGCGCGGGTTATGTAGTCCCCGGTCCGGGGTTCCGCCGGGTTATCGTCTCCGGGCGCGTTCCAGCGCCGGTTAATGTTGACTTTCCCGGTCAGAAATATGAACTCGTATTCACGGTGCGTCGGCATCTGGTTATCGATCGGTAAAGATCCGAGCGCGCTAGCGTCAAGGTTGCCCGTCCGGTGGCTGTAGCGGGCCGCCAGCGGGCAACACTGGCCGAAAAGAAGAACGCCTGCCATTCCAGGCCGGACGGCGGCGCCAAGCTCGCGGCGGTCCATGTTAGCGGGCCTGACTGGCCAGGATCTCCGGTCGCGGGTAAAGCGCGTACCTGGCCAAATCCGGGGATCTAGCGAAGATTTCGGGTGAAACCGGGCCGTTGCTCGGCCTGCTTCTGAGGGTCCTGGCACCGAAGGCTTACCTGACCTTGGGCTGGTATCTCGGTACACCGGGGCCCGAGAGCCTGTAGTGTAATGTCCGGTCGCTGTCGGTAAGGCGAGAACGGCAGGCATAGCTTGCTCAGCACGTCAAGCCCGCTCCGCGATCAACGGGTTTCGCGTAGCAAGGGCGTGACCCGAAGCCCGAGCAAAAGTTAGGGAGTTGTTGTTTCATGGCTCAGGGCACCGTCAAATGGTTCAACGCGGATAAGGGCTACGGCTTCATCGCGGTCGACGGTGGTAGGGACGTCTTCGTCCACTTCTCGGCAATTCAGTCCGACGGCTACCGCACACTTGAGGAAGGTCAGCGGGTCGAGTTCGAGATCACTCAGAGCGACCGCGGCCCTCAGGCTGAGGCAGTTCGTACCGTGTAGGTTCCGCACGTAACGACGTCGGGCCCGGCACTCCTCGGGGGTGCCGGGCCCGACGTGTTCCCGGCCGCGCCGGCCCGCTGTGGCTCAGCTTGCACTCTCGGTCCGAGAGTGCTAAACAAGGCATTGGCACTCTCGGGGTGAGAGTGACAGATCATGTGGCGTGATCGGGGCGACGAGGTAGCGCGCCAGGCAGGAAGGGACTGCTCGGGCGCCCTGCCGTCCGTCGCGGGCGTCGGCTCGGTCGGCACTGAGAAGGCAATAAGTTCCGGGAGGACTGGAGCCTATGGCAGCGAAGATGATCGCGTATGACGAGGACGCCCGGCGCGGCCTCGAGCGCGGCATGAACCAGCTTGCCGACGTCGTCAAGGTAACTCTCGGCCCCAAGGGCCGGAACGTGGTGCTCGAGAAGAAGTGGGGTGCCCCCACGATCACCAACGATGGCGTGTCCATCGCCAAGGAGATCGAACTCGAGGACCCGTGGGAGAAGATCGGCGCGGAACTCGTCAAGGAAGTCGCCAAGAAGACCGATGACGTCGCCGGTGACGGCACGACCACCGCGACCGTGCTGGCTCAGGCACTGGTCCGCGAGGGCCTGCGCAACGTCGCCGCCGGCGCCAACCCGATGTCGCTCAAGCGCGGCATCGAGTCGGCCGTCGAGCGGGTCAGCGAGGAACTCTCCAAGCTGGCCAAGGACGTGGAGACGAAGGAGCAGATCGCTTCCACCGCCTCCATCTCGGCCGGGGACAGCGCGATCGGCGAGATGATCGCCGAGGCGATGGACAAGGTCGGCAAGGAAGGCGTCATCACCGTCGAGGAGTCGAACACCTTCGGCCTCGAGCTTGAGCTCACCGAGGGCATGCGCTTCGACAAGGGCTACATCTCGCACTACTTCGCCACCGACCCGGAGCGGATGGAGGCGGTTCTCGAGGACCCCTACATCCTGATCGTGAACTCCAAGGTCAGCGCCAACAAGGATCTGCTGCCGCTGCTCGACAAGGTGGTGCAGTCGGGCAAGCCGCTGGCGATCATCGCCGAGGACGTCGAGGGCGAGGCCCTCGCGACCCTGGTGGTCAACAAGATCCGCGGGCTGTTCAAGTCCGTCGCGGTCAAGGCCCCGGGCTTCGGTGACCGTCGCAAGGCCATGCTGGGCGACATCGCCATCCTGACCGGCGGCCAGGTCATCAGCGAGGAGGTCGGCCTGACCCTGGAGGGCGCCGAGCTTGAGATGCTGGGCCGGGCCCGCAAGGTCGTGGTCACCAAGGACGAGACCACGATCGTGGACGGCGCAGGTGACGCAGAGCAGATCGCGGGCCGGGTCAGCCAGATCCGCGCCGAGATCGAGAACACCGACTCCGACTACGACCGGGAGAAGCTCCAGGAGCGCCTGGCCAAGCTGGCCGGCGGCGTGGCCGTCATCAAGGCCGGCGCGGCGACCGAGGTCGAACTGAAGGAGCGCAAGCACCGGATCGAGGACGCGGTCAGGAACGCCAAGGCCGCGGTCGAGGAGGGCATCGTGCCCGGCGGTGGCGTCGCGCTGCTCCAGGCGGCCAAGAAGGCCTTCGAGAAGCTCGACCTGTCCGGCGACGAGGCGACCGGCGCGAACATCGTGCGCCGTGCGCTGGAGGAGCCGCTGAAGCAGATCGCGGTGAACGCGGGCCTCGAGGGCGGCGTGGTGGCCGAGAAGGTGCGGTCGCTGCAGAACGGTCACGGCCTCAACGCCGCGACCGGCGAGTACGTCGACATGTTCGCCGCGGGGATCATCGACCCGGCGAAGGTGACTCGTTCCGCGCTGCAGAACGCGGCCTCTATCGCCGCGCTGTTCCTCACCACCGAGGCGGTCATCGCCGAGAAGCCGGAGAAGGAGAAGGCTCCGGCCGCTCCGGGCGGCGGTGACATGGACTTCTGATCCGCGTTAGCCCGGCCGGCCAGTGGCTGTCCGGGCCCGCGGACCGAGGGTCCGAGTAGTTCGGCGCACCGAACAGGTGATCCGAAGCAGTGATAGGCGGCGGTTCCGGCTCAGTGCCGGGACCGCCGTTTATCGTTGTCCAGCGTCAGGTGCGATCCGATAGCGGGACAATATGCGAGCCGACTCCTCAACTGACCACCAAAGGTGGATTATCAGTCCATGAATCCGCCCACCGAGCAGCTTGTCAGGGATTACCTGAATCGGTTGTCCCTGGCCGCGCGGCACACGCTCGGATTCAGCGACCGGCAGGCGCTGCTCGATCAGGTCCGGGCCAGGATCGAGGCCGACTCCGGTGGCATGCGCAAGGCGAGCCCGGCCGAGGTCCGGCGGGTGCTGGCCGCCCTCGGGGATCCGATCGCGGTGGTCGAGGCCGTGCATGCCCGGCTAGCCAGCGGACAGGGCATTCTGCTCCGCGGCGCGGCCGATCACGTCGTGGAGCGGCAGGCCGTGGCTGGGCCGGGCCTGGCTGGGCCGGGCCTGGCTGGGCCGGGCGTGGCGGACCCGGCGGCCTCGGTAGCGGTGGTAACCGCAATTCCGCGGCCGGCCGATTCGCCGGAGGACCAACCCGGGCGCGACGAGTCGGTGTCGCCGGGTGAGTCGGTGTCGCCGGGTGAGTCGGTGTCGCCGGGTGGGGCCGGGTCGCTGGCCGGGGCGGAATCACCAGTCACGGCTCACGGCCGGCCGGCTTCGCGCGGCCGGCCATTCCGGTCGCGCCGATCCGCGAGCGTCCCGTTCGCCGCCGCCATGACGGCCCTGCCCGCGCCGACTGGTGACCCCGACGACGGTCAGCCCGGCCCGCCGGACGACCCCGCCGGGTCCGGATTGCCGCGCTGGTGGCCGTCTAGGCCGTCAAGTACCGACGGCGGCTCAGATCGCCCGCCGGGCCAGGTCGGCCGGGCCGCGACCAGGCTCCTCGCCATGTCCCGGCGGCACAAGGCGGAGACCCTGGCCGTCATCCTGCTTGGCCTTGGCGGGGCGATCTATCCGCCAGTCTGGATCCTCGGCGTGCTCGTAGCCCTCCCATGCCGGTTGTGGGACATGCGGGACAAGTGGATCGCTCTGGGCACGCCGGTGCTGCTGCTGGTCGTCGGCACGGTCGCGATCGTCGTGCTCGGCGGCGCGCACGTCTCGCTCGGCGCCTACGCGGTCGAGGCATGGCGCGGCGCTGACCTGCTCAGCAGGGTGCTTGCCCTGGCCAGCGGCGGATACCTGCTCGTCAGGCTCCTCCGGGGCCGTCGTGAGCCGAAGCAACCGCCCTGGAACGTGCCGCACCGGCTGGGCTGAGTCCGGGCCCGTGCCGCGGTCGGCCCGGCGGCCGGCAGGCCGTCGATATTCCGGTGTTCCCGAAGTCCTGACCGGGTATCTTCGGCTCACAGCCCACGGCGGGATGCCGTGCCATGTCCGACGTGGGCACGGCGGAATCGTGCAGATAACCTGGATGTTCCACAAGGTCGTTGTTGGTCCGTTTCTCTTCCTGTAAAGGGTCCGCCCGTGCCTACTGGCAAGGTCAAGTGGTATGACGCCGACAAGGGGTTCGGCTTCCTCACCCGTGACGACGGGGGAGAGGTCTTCGTGCACTCCACGGCGGTAGCGGCCGGCGCCGCGCTGCGTCCCGGCCAGCGGGTGGAATTTGGCGTGGCCGAGGGCAAGAAGGGCGCCCAGGCGCTGCAGGTGCGGGTGCTTGAGCCGACCCCGAGCGTGGCCCGGGCCAACCGCAAGGGCACCGACGAGATGAGCGTCCTGGTCGAGGACCTGATCAAGCTGCTGGACGGGCTGTCGAGCACCTACCATCGCGGTAAGCGGCCCGATGCCCGCGAGGGGAAGAAGGTCGCGGCTCTGCTTCGTGCGGTAGCCGACGACATCGAGGCCTGATTCACCCGGACGATCTCGCGCGGGCCGCGCCCGTGATCGTGCCCGAGTAACCGTAATCGCGGATGATCGTCGCCTTTCGGGCCGGATTTCGATGCTGGTCCGTGTGCGGGCAGTAGCGCAGATGCGGGAGAATAGGGGTGTGACTCCACCGACGACGCGCCAAGCTGAGCCCGATCAGGCCTGTGCCGAGGCCGTGGATCTGGCCCGCGCCGCGGCCGAGAACGAGTTCGGCCCCGGCCAGGTCGGTGACCACGTCGGCATGCTGACCGAGGGTGATCGGATCGTCACGCATCTCTTCAGCTGCCTGAACCCCGCCTACGTCGGCTGGCGCTGGGCCGTCACGGTGGTCAGGGCCGCCCGTGCGAAGGTCGCCACGGTCAGCGAGTGCCTGCTGCTGCCCGGTCCCGACTCGCTGCTCGCGCCGGCCTGGGTGCCGTGGACCGAGCGGGTCCGACCCGGCGACCTCAAGGTCGGCGACCTGATGCCGGCCAGTCCCGAGGATGAGCGACTTGTTCCTGCCGTCGCCATCGTCGGTGATCACGGCCTGCTGGACTGGGAAGAGACGCAGCCGTGGGCGGTTGGCGCCGAACTGCCGGAGGGCCTGTCCGCGGCCCTGGCCGCCCAGACCGAGCGGAGCGCCGTCACGACCGCGCCGGGCCAGGCTGGGCCCGAGCACGCGGCCGGCGAGGGTGCGGAACTGCCCGGCGGGCCCGGGCCGGTCCCGATCCGCCCGGCCAGGGTGCTGTCGGCGATCGGCCGGGATGATGCCGCCGTCCGCTGGTACACCGGCGATCACGGCCCTGGCTCGCCGCTCGCCGCGGCCGCGCCCGCGACCTGCCTGACCTGCGGATTCCTGATCAGGCTGAGCGGACCGCTTGGCCGGGTATTCGGCGTCTGCGCCAACGAGTTCGCGCCTGACGACGGCAGCGTGGTGTCGGTCGACCATGGCTGCGGGGCGCACTCCGACGGCCCGGCCGCCGCTCCTGCCGCGGAGGCGGCCCCGGCGGTGGACGAGCTTGGCTACGAGATGATGAATACCGTCGCCAGCGTCTCGGACGGCGTGCTCGAGACCATCGATCACGAACTGACCTGACCCAGGTACCGACCGGCCCCCGGGCCGGACCGAGGCGATCAGCTCTCAGATTCTCCGGCCGCCCGCTCCGCCTGCCGCCGGGCCGCGGCCCTGGCCCGGGACCGCTTGACCCTCGGCACATAGGCCAGGCCGAACAGGCCGAGTCCGACGCCGACGGCGCAGGTCCAGATCCACCGTGTGCCCCAGGCCGGCAGGCTGGAGCGCGCGATCAGCAGCACGATGAGCGCGACCGCCCAGGCGACCGTGATCACGGCGGTGATCAGCATGTCGTTGCCCTCGAGCGGAGGCGGCACCGGGCGGTTCTGGCGGGCCATGGTCCTCAAGGCTAGTCGAGCGGCCGGGCCCGCG
>JAJYTW010000117.1 GCA_021792855.1 Actinomycetes bacterium | reverse complement strand
CAGCGCCTCGGGAAGGCCGTCAAGCTCGCCGACCAGCGCCACGCCGCCGGCCAGGATGTTGTCCGCGGCCGCGCGGATCCGCTCTAGCGCCGCGAGCACCCGGTTCAGCAGGGCGATCACGACCGGAAGGATCACGACCAGCAGAACGGCGTTGCCGATCCACCACAAGACCATGGTCAGTTACTCCTTAACTCGCGGCCTGGTAGGGCACGAAGAACCGGCGGAACACCCGGCGCAGCGCCAGCATCGCCGCCCGCAGCCCGATGGTCAGGCCGCCCGCCGGGGCGGCGGCCGCCCGCACCTGCTCGCCGCGCTCGGACTGGCCGATCGCGGTGGCCAGGTTGGCCGCGAAGTCGCGCATCAGGATGGCGCTGACGTCGGAGATCATGCCGCGGCCGTATTGCGCGGCGGCGCCGGAAAGCTGGAGGTCCTGGCTTACCGCGACCCTGGTGCGGCCCGTCCCGGCCTCGGCCAGCGTGGCCGAGACGACCATGGTGGCCTGGCCGCGGCCGCGCTGGTCGGCACCGTCCGCGTGCACGACGATCCGCCGCCCGGCCTCGTCGCGCTCAGTGATCCTGGCCCGCCCGGCGAACTGGAGCCGCACCGGTCCCATCCGGATCGCCACCGTGCCGCCGTAACTGTTCTCGCCCAGGTCCTCGGCCAGGTCGGCGCCGGGCAGGCAGGACGCGACCTTCGGGATGTCACCGAAGAACTCCCACACCCTGGCGACCGGCTGGGCGACCTCGAAGTCGTTGGTGATCAGCATCGGGTCTCTTTCCTGGCGTAGGCGGCTGGGTCGGACTCGAACGCGCCGCGGCACCCGGCGCAGCAGAAGTAATAGGTCACGCCCTGGTAGTCCAGCGGCCGCCCGGCCGTGTCGGCGGACACGGTCATCCCGCACACCGGGTCGGTCGCCTCGGCCGTCTCTGCCGCCGACTCGGTCCCCGATCCGGCCCGGGTCCCAGCGGGCAGGCCGGCCGGTATCGTCCCGGCGGCCCGCAGCCGGACCAGTTCGGCGAGGATCGCCACCGCGATCTCGACGTGCGGAGTCGGGCCGAGATCCAGGCCGGCCGGCACCCGCACCCGGTCTAGCTGGTCGGCCGGTACGCCGCGCTCGGCCAGGTAGCCGAGCACCGCCGCGCCGCGCCGGTGCGATCCGACCAGGCCGACGTAGGCCGGCCCCGCCGTGACCGCCTGCTCGAGCGCCTCCTCGTCACCGTGCCCCTGGGTCGCGACGACGACCATCGACCGGCCGTCGACGTCCGCGGCGGTGAATTCGGTCCCGTCCCTGATCTCGGCCCGCCAGCCGATCACCCCGGCCAGGTCGGCCAGCGCGCGGGTCATCGGGGTGCTGCCCACGATCATCAGGTGCGGGGCGGGCAGGACGGGCTCGACATACACCTCGAGGGCTCCCTCGCTCTGGCAGGAGATCGGCACCACGGTCATCCCGGCCGGGATCGCGCCGCCGAACTGGTCACCGGTGCCGAGCAGCAGCAGTCGCGGCTGGCCATCGGCGATCGCCTGCCGGGCCTCGCGGATCACCGTCGGCTGCGCGCACGCGCCGCCGATCCACCCGCGCACCTCGCCGGCGGCGGAGATGATCGCCCGCGAGCCAAGCTGACCCGAGGACGGTCCCTGCCGCCAGACCACGGTGGCGACCGCGAATGCCTCACCTGCCCGGGCGAGTTCGCCCGCCTCGCGCAGCACATCCCAGCCGGTCATCGGATGCTCCCGTCAGTCATCGGAGCGCACCGGCGGGGCGCCGGACACGTCGCGGCGGTAGGTGATCGCCTCCCACACCCGGTCCGGCAGCAGCGGCATGTCGATGTTGCGCACGCCGAGGTGGGAGATCGCGTCGAGGACCGCGTTCACGAACGCCGCCGGGCCGCCGACGGCGGCGCACTCGCCGATGCCCTTGGCGCCGATCGGGTGGTGCGGGCTGGGCGTGACGACCTCGCTGTGCAACTCGAAGCCGGGCGTCTCCCAAGCGCTGGGCAGCAGGTAGTCCATGTAGTTCGAGCCGATGCAGTTGCCCTCGGCATCGAAGGTGATGAACTGCATGTTCGCCATCGCGTACGCCTCGGTCAGGCCGCCCATGATCTGGCCCTCGACGATCATCGGGTTGATCCGGACACCGCAGTCGTCGACGGCGACCATGTTGGTCACGTCCCATACGCCGGTCTCTGGGTCCACCTCGACGGTGACGATGTACACCGCGAACGGCCAGGTCAGGTTCGGCGGATCGTAGTAGGCGGTGTTCTCCAGGCCGGGTTCCATGCCGTCCGGCATGTTGCTGTACGCGGCCAGGGCGCACTCCTGGATAGTCACCCCGCGGTCGGGGGCGCTGCGGACGTAGAACCGCCCAAGTTCCCACTCGACGTCCTCCTCGGACACCTCGAGCAGGTGGGCGGCGAGTTTGCGGGCCTTGGCCCGGATCTTGCGCGAGACCATCGCGACCGCGGCCCCGGCGACCGGGGTGCTGCGCGAGGCATAGGTGCCCATGCCGAACGGCGCGGTGTCGGTGTCGCCCTCCTCCACCACCACGTCGTCGGCCGGGATCCCGAGTTCGTGCGCGACGATCTGCGCCCAGGTCGTCTCGTGCCCCTGTCCCTGGGTCTTGGCGCCGGTGCGCAGGATGGCCTTGCCGGTCATGTGCACCTTGAGTTCGGCGGAGTCGAACATCTTGATGCCGAGGATGTCGAACTCGCGGCTGTTGCCCGCGCCGAGTGGCTCGGTCATCGTCGAGATGCCGAGACCGAGCAGCCTGCCCCGCTGCCTGGCCTCCTCCTGCCTGGCCCGGAAGTCGTCGTAGCCGATCGCCTTCAGGCCGACGTCCAGGCACTTGGCGTACTGGCCGGAGTCGAGCAGGAAGCCGAACGGGGTGCGGTGCGGGAACGCGTCGTCGGGCACGAAGTTCATCCGCCGGAACGCGGCCTGATCCATGCCCAGATCGGTCGCCGCGGCCTGGATCATCCGCTCCTGGAAGAACATCGCCTCGGTGACCCGGAACGAGCACCGGTAGGCGACCCCACCCGGGGCCTTGTTGCTGTAGGTGCCCCGGGCCGTCAGATGCGCGGCCGGCACGTCGTAGCAGGCGAAGGTGGAATGCAGCAGACCGATCTTGAACTTGCTCGGCTGGGCATCGGAGAAGAACGCGCCGTGGTCGCTGTCGGCGTGGATCCGGACCCCGAGGATCTTGCCGTCCCGGCGCAGCGCCATCTCGCCGTCGAGGTACATGTCCCTGGCGAACCCGGTCGAGATCAGGTTGCCGGACTTGTCCTCGATCCATTTGACCGGCCGCTCCAGCAGGATCGAGGCCAGGATCGAGCAGACGTAGCCCGGGTAGACCGGCACCTTGTTGCCGAAGCCGCCGCCGATGTCGGGGGAGACGATCCTGATCATGTGCTCGGGCAGTTCGGCGACCATCGCGACGGCGGCCCTGATGATGTGCGGCGCCTGGGTGGTCATGTAGACGGTGAGCTTGGAGGTGGCCCGGTTGAAGTCGGCGATGGACCCGCAGCACTCGATCGGCGACGGGTGCGAGCGCGGGTAGTGCAGCCTGAGCCTGGAGATAACGTCGGCCTGCTCGAAGGCCCGGTCGGTCCCGGCCCGGTCGCCGACCTCCCAGGTGAAGATGACGTTGTCGGGCTGGTTCTCCTTGTCGTCGCGGATCACCGGGGCATCAGGCGCCACCGCCTGCGCCGGGTTCACGATCACCGGAAGCTGCTCGTAGTCGACCTCGATCGCCTCGCATGCGTCCTTGGCGATGTAGGGGTCGTCCGCGATGACGCAGGCGACCTCCTGGCCCTGGAACCTGACCTTGTCGGTGGCGAGCACGGCCTGGGTGTCGTAGGACAGCGTAGGCATCCACGCGAGGTTCCTGCTGGCCAGCATCTCGCCGGTGAGGACCAGGCGGACGCCGGGTATCTCCCACGCCCGGCTCACGTCGATAGACCTGATCCGGGCGTGCGCCACCGGGCTGCGGAGGATCTCCATGTGCAGCATCCCGGGCAGCGTGATGTCGTCGGTGTAGTTGCCGCGGCCGCGGATGAACCGCTCGTCCTCCACGCGCTTGCGGCTCGCGCCAAGCCCGCCGATCTTGACCTCGTCGAGTGCCTGCGACACGTCCTGCCTTCCCTTCCCTGCGTCGGCTTCCTGGCTCAACCGGCGGCCGGCGTCAGCCGGCCGAGGCCGACCGGAGCTTCTCGGCGGCCCACAGGACCGACTTGACGATGTTCTGGTAGCCGGTGCAGCGGCACAGGTTGCCGGACAGTGCCCAGCGCACCTCGTCCTCGGTGGGGCTGGGATTCTCGGCGAGCAGCGCGGAGGCGGCCATCATCATCCCCGGCGTGCAGAACCCGCACTGCAGGCCGTGCTCGGCCCGGAAGCCCTCCTGCAGCGGGTGCAGTTCGCTCGGTCCGGCCAGGCTCTCCACCGTCGCCACCGCACGGCCGTCCACCTGCACGGCGAGCATGGTGCAGGACTTCACCGGCCGGCCGTCGACCAGTACGGTGCAGGCGCCGCAGTTGGTGGTGTCACACCCCATGTGCGTGCCGGTGAGGCCGAGGCCGCGCCGGATCAGGTGCGCGAGCAGCAGTCGCGGCTCGACCTCGGCGATCTTCTTCCGGCCGTTGATCGTGAACGCGATCCGGCGGGTGGGGACCTGCTCGGTTGCCTCGTCGCCGAGGTCGTCGTAGACGATCGTCATGTCAGGCTGCCCTTTCGCCGGTGTCGCCGCCCTGGGAACGGGCCAGGATGCGGACCACGAAGGTGCGCACCATGTGCCGCTTGTACTCGGCGCTGCCGCGGTGATCGGTTCTCGGTCGCGCCTCCTGTGCCGCCAGATCCGCGGCCCGCGCGATCGTCTGGCCGGTCAGCGGCTTGCCGACGAGCGCGGACGCCGCCTGCGCCGCGTTGATCGTGGCGCCGCCGACGCCGGTCAGCGCGATCCCCGCCCTGGTCACCATCTCGCCGGTGGTCTCGATCGCGACGGCCACCCCGACCGTGGCGAAGTCGCCGACCCGGCGCTCGAGCTTGAGATAGCCGCCGGATCTGGCGCCACGGGGCGCCGGGATCACCGCCTCGACCGCGACCTCCGCCGGCCCGAGCGCGTTCTGGAACGGGCCAAGCACGAAGTCCGTCATCGGGATGGTCCGCTGGCCGCCCGGCCCGCGGGCCACCACCTGGCCGCCGAGTGCGGTCACCACCGAGGCCCAGTCGCCCTGCGGGTCGGCGTGGCAGAGCGACCCGACCAGGGTGCCCCGGTTCCGGACGATCGGATCGGCGATCACCGCGGACGCCTGCGCCATCGTCGGCTGCCTGGCCCGCAGGATGTCCGACCGCTCCAGGTCGGCGTGCCTGGCAAGGGCGCCGATCCGCAGCGTGCCGTCGGCATCCTCGCGGTGATAGTCCAGTCCGGGGATGTTGTTGATGTCGACGAGCAGGCCGGGCGCGGCGAACCGCAGCTTCATCAGCGGGATCAAGCTCTGGCCGCCGGCCAGCACCTTCGCGTCGTCCCCAGCCCCGGCAAGCAGGGCGACGGCCTCATCCAGCGAACGTGGTGCCTCGTATCTGAACCGAGACGGATACATCCGAGCCTCCAGTGTCTCGCGGAGCCGGTCGCGCCCGGGTCCTGCTAGTGGCCGGTACCGGTCCCCGGGTCCGACTCGGGGTCGGCCACGGCGACCGGCAGGCTGTCGGCCTCCGGATCCGGCCGCGGCTCCTGGTGCGGCGGCCACGGCCCGGGCACCGGCTGGCCGGCCACCTTGAGGTAGTCGACGAGTTCGGGCCAGGCCCAGATCGTCGGGCTGGTGCCGGTGACCGGCGCGTGCTCGATCAGCTCGAACAGCCGGGGATTGCCCCGGCTGTGCCCGCTGGATTCAATCCGCATCGCGTGCTCCCGGCCTCGGACGGGCGGTGTGGCGCCGTCCGCTGTTTCGACAGACCTGTTGTGATCGCCGGCCTATGGACCCAGCGCAGCCGACGGCGGCTCCGGCGAGAACGCCCTGCCCGCGGGTGCCGCGGATGACCGTCGCCGCCTGCCATGCGCCATGATTCTCGGGCCGGGAAAGGCCTGCAACGCGGGAATAAGCGCTTACTTAAGACGCATTAGGCCAATAGGATCGACCGTTTTACGGGCTTTTCAGCTCCAGATCGTCACATAGACCGGCGGGCGGAACCTGGACGGCGGCACGCCGGCTGCCGGTGACCGCATCAGATGCATCGCCTCGGGGGTGCCCAGGAACCGCCGGAACGAACTGGCCGCGGTGCTCCGCTGCGGGCGCTCCAGCATGGTCACGTACCAGCAGGCCTCGACCGGACTCCCCGGCACGTCGACCACCGCAAGCTCGCCGCGGCGGACCTGCTGGGCGACCAGGTGCTCGACCGCCACCGACACGCCCGCGCCGTCGGCGGCCGCCGCCCAGGCCGCGGTCTGGCTGGGGAACACCCCGATCCGGTCCTCGGTCACCTGCAGCGCGGCGAGCAACTGCCCCACATCGCTGCCCGGGTCGGTGGCCGACGGATCGACCAGCCAGCGCCACTGGCGCAGGCTGCCCCGCGGCCGGGACTTCGGCGACGCCACGACCACCAGGCGGTACTTGAAGATCGGCTCGGTCACCACCCGAAGGCCCGCGTCATGGGCCAGCCTCGGGCCGATGGCCAGGTCGGCTAGCCGGTTGGCGACCAGTACCGCCATTTCCCCGGTCACCGCGACCCCGGACTGCACCTCGACCGAGGCGGCGAACCGCCTGCCGAACGCCTCCACCAGGGGGCCGGTCACGAACTCGGCCACCATCGAGGTAGCCACCACCCGCACCTGCTCGGGCGCGCCCCGGGCGGCCCGCACCGCCGCGTGCGCCTCGGCGCCGAGCACCACGATCTGCGAGGCGGTGGGCAGCAGCCGGGATCCACCGGGCGTCAGCGTCATGCCGGACGGGCCGCGGCTCAGCAGCGGATCCCCCAGATGGGCGCGGAGCGCGGCAAGCGCCTGGGACACGGCCGGCTCGCTGACCCCGAGCGCGCTGGCCGCCGCCGTCACCGAGCCGAGCCTGGCGACCAGCACAAAGGCATTGAGCTGCGTGAGAGTCATTTCCGTCTCGATTATCACGCAATGAGGCGGGCCCTGCCTGGCGTACGCTGGTCCGCCGGGCGGATAGCCCGGGCGCCCGCTCCGTCAGCCGCGCATCTGGCCGGAACCGGCCCGCAATGGCGGGCCGACCGATCCCGCGGGCCTATCCCAGGTGCGCGGCGGTCTCTTACTATGCCCACGAGCACCGCATCGGCTGCCCACGAGCACCGCGTCGGCGGGTCGCTGCTCCGGGAGGACGACCATGCAGGTCCCCGCGTATGTCGAGTACGAGCGAGCCACCAGCGTCGAGCACGCCCTCGCGCTGCTGGCCAGGTTCGGCCCGCGAGCCCAGGTCCTGGCCGGCGGGCACAGCCTGATCCCGATGATGAAGCTCCGCCTGGTCCAGCCGGAGACCCTGGTCGACGTCGGCCACCTGACTGAATTGCGCTATCTAACGGTCACCGGCTCGGTGCTCAGGATCGGGGCGCTGACCAGGCACGCGGAACTGCTGGCCGCGCCGGAGGCCGGGCGGCACTTCCCGATCCTGCACGACGCGGAACGCGTGATCGCCGACCCGATCGTCCGGCAGTGGGGCACGGTCGGCGGGTCGCTGTGCCAGGCCGACCCGTCCGAGGATCTGTCCGCGGCGTTCGCCGCCCTGAACGCAACGATGGTGATCACCGGACCGGACGGCACCCGGGCGGTGCCGGCCAGGCAGTTCCACACCGGCCCGTACGAGACGGTGGTGGCCCAGGGCGAGTTGCTGACCGAGATCCAGGTGCCGATCACCCCCGGCGCCGGAAGTGCGTACGAGAAGGTCGGGCGGCGGGTCGGGGACTGGCCGGTCGGCGCGGCCGGGGCGGCCATCCGACTGGACGGCGACGTCATCGCCGCGGCCGGGATCGGCCTGGCGGCGGTCGGCGCTGAGCACTTCGCCGCCCCCGAGGCGGAGCGGTCCTTGATCGGCGCGCAGGCCGGCGAGCAGGCGCTGGCCCGCGCCGGGCAGATCGCCGCGGAGCACGCCCGCCCGGTCACCGATCAGCGCGGGCCGGCCGACTACAAGCGGCACCTGGCCAGCGAACTGACGGTCCGGGCGCTGCGCCGGGCGGTGGCCAGGGCGCGGGCCGCGGGCCGTTCCGCGCGGGAGGGATGAGATGCGGATCGCGGTCGACGTCAACGGGGTCGAGCGGTCGGCGGACATCGAGCCTCGGCTGCTGCTGATCCACTTCATCCGCGACGAGCTTGGCCTGACCGGCTCGCACTGGGGCTGCGACACCTCCAACTGCGGCGCCTGCGTGCTGTGGCTGGACGATACGCCGGTCAAGTCGTGCACCATCCTCGCCGCGATGGCCGACGGGCACCGGGTGCGCACGGTCGAGGGACTGGAGCGCGACGGCGTGCTCGATCCGGTGCAGCAGGGGTTCGCGCACTGCCACGGACTGCAGTGCGGCTTCTGCACGCCGGGCATGCTGATGACCGCCCGGTGGCTGCTCGACCACTGCCCGGACCCCACGCCCACTCAGGTCAGGGAGGCGATCTCCGGGCAGGTCTGCCGGTGTACCGGTTATGAGAACATCGTCAGGTCCGTGCTGTGGGCGGCCCGGCAGGAGCGGGAGAACCGGGCATGACCGGACCGGCGGACCACAACGGCCGCGACGGCTACGGGGCGGTCGCCCGCAAGGAGGACGCCAGGTTCATCCGCGGACTAGGCACGTTCATCGACGACGTGACCATGCCCGGGATGCTGCATGGCGCGATCCTGCGCAGTCCACTGCCGCACGCCGTCATCACCGCGATCGACACCTCGGCGGCGGAAGCCCACCCCGGCGTGGCGGCCGTGATCACCGGCGCGATGCTGGCCGAACGCGGACTGGCCTGGATGCCGACCCTGTCCGGCGACGTCCAGCCGGTGCTCGCGACCGACAAGGTGAGGTTCCAGGGCCAGGAGGTCGCTTTCGTCGTGGCCAGGGACCGGTACGCGGCCCGGGACGCGCTGGAACTGATCACCGTCGACTACGAGCCGCTGCCGGTCGTGGTCGAGGCCGGCCAGGCACTCGCCGGGTCGGCCCCGGTGATCAGGGACGACCGGCCCGGCCAGGCGGACAACAAGATCTTCGACTGGTCGGCCGGCGACGCCGAGGCGACCGAGCGGGTCTTCGCCGCCGCTGATGTGGTGGTGACCGGCGACATGCTGTACCCGCGCTGCCACCCGGCGCCGCTGGAGACCTGCGGCGCGGTCGCGGACCTGGACCGGGTGTCCGGCCGCCTGACCATCTGGGCCACCACTCAGGCCCCGCACCCGCATCGCACCTTCTACTCCCTGATCACCGGGCTGCCGGAACACAAGATCCGGGTGATCTCGCCGGACATCGGCGGCGGCTTCGGGAACAAGGTGCCGATCTATCCCGGCTACGTCTGCGCGATCGTCGGCTCGATGCTGACCGGCAGGCCGGTCAAGTGGGTGGAAGACCGGTCAGAGAACCTGATGGCCACCAGCTTCGCCAGGGACTATCACATGCACGGCGAGATCGCGGCGACCAGGGACGGCACGATCCTCGGCCTGCGGGCCAGGGTGCTCGCCGATCACGGCGCGTTCAACGGCGCGGCCCAGCCCACCAAGTTCCCGGCCGGCTTCTTCCACATCTTCACCGGCTCCTACGATCTGCGCGCGGCGCACTGCGAGGTGACCGGCGTGTACACCAACAAGGCGCCGGGCGGGGTCGCCTACTCGTGCTCGTTCCGGGTGACCGAGGCGGTGTACCTGGTCGAGCGGATGGTCGACCTGCTGGCGGCCGAGCTTGGCGCCGACCCGGCCGAGCTTCGGATGCGGAACCTGCTGCGTCCCGAGCAGTTCCCGTACACCTGCCCGACCGGCTGGGAGTACGACTCCGGTGACTACCCCCGGGCACTGCGGATGGCGCTCGATATCGCCGGCTACCCCGAACTGCGCCGCGAGCAGGCCGAGCGCCGGGCGCACGGCGAGTACATGGGAATCGGCATCAGCTTCTTCACCGAGGGCGTCGGTGCCGGGCCGCGCAAGCACATGGACATCCTCGGCCTCGGCATGGCCGACGGCGCCGACCTGCGGGTCTACCCGACCGGCGCGGCGGTGCTCGCGATCTCCTGCCAGACCCAGGGACAGGGCCACGAGACCACGTTCGCCCAGATCGTCGCGGCCGAACTCGGGTTGTCCCCGGACGATGTCGAGGTGGTGCACGGCGACACCGACCGCACGCCGTTCGGCTTGGGCACCTACGGATCCCGCTCGACGGCGGTCTCCGGCGCGGCCGCCGCGATCGCGGCCCGCCGGGTCAGGGAGCGGGCGAAGATCGTGGCGGCCGCGATGCTGGAGGCCGCGCCGGAGGACCTGGAGTGGAGCGACGGCGCCTGGCGGGTGCGCGGCGATCCCGAGCAGTGCCGGGACATCAGGCAGATCGCGATGGCCGCGCACTCCGGCCTGGAACTGCCGGCCGGCGTCGAGGGGCACCTGGACGCCGGGTCCGTCTACAACCCGCCGAACCTGACCTTCCCGTTCGGCGCCTACATCTGCGTCACCGACGTCGACCCGGGCACCGGCGTGGTGACGGTCCGCCGGTTCATCGCCGTCGACGACTGCGGCGTGCGGATCAACCCGATGATCGTGGCCGGTCAGATCCACCGGGGTCTCGCCGACGGGATCGGGATGGCCCTGATGCAGGCGATCAGCTTCGACTCCGACGGCAACTGCCTGGCCGGGTCGTTCATGGACTACCTGCTGCCCACGGCGGTCGAGTGCCCGTCCTGGGAGCTTGGCTCGACGGTCACGCCGTCCCCGCATCACCCGATCGGCGCGAAGGGGATCGGGGAATCGGCGACGGTCGGATCCCCGGCCGCCGTGGTGAACTCGGTGATCGACGCACTGGCGCCGTTCGGCGTGCGGCACGCGGACATGCCGCTGACCCCGGCCGCGGTCTGGCGCGCGATCCAGGGCCGTCCGCTCCGCCCGGACCTCGCCACCTCCTGACCCCGGCGGCCGGTCCGGCACCGCGAGTGCCGCATGATGGACTGGTCCCGACACCCAAGAAGGAGCCCGGCCCCGGATGAGTGATCTCGCCGAGCGACTGCCCGACGTCGCCGCGCTGCTGGCGGCCCTGGACCAGATCAGCTACCTGGCCGATGAGTCGCTGGGCACCGCCCTGTTCCTGGCCGCCAGGATGGGCCAGCCGATCCTGCTCGAGGGCGAGCCTGGCGTCGGCAAGACCGAGGCGGCCAAGGCGCTGGCCAGCGTGCTCGACACGCCGATGATCCGGCTCCAGTGCTACGAGGGGCTGACCTCGGCCGAGGCGCTGTACGAGTGGAACTATCCGCGGCAACTGCTCGCGATCAGGCTGGCCGAGGCCCGCGGCGAGACGCCCCGCGAGGCCGATCTGTTCAGCGACGAGTACCTGCTCGAGCGCCCGCTGCTCGCGGCCCTTGACCACCCGGGACCGCGGCCCGCGGTGCTGCTGATCGACGAGGTCGACCGGGGCGACGACGAGTTCGAGGCGTTCCTGTTCGAACTGCTCGCCGAATCCGCCGTCACCATCCCCGAGCTTGGCACCAGGCGGGCCGCGCACCCGCCGGTGGTGGTGCTGACCTCGAACCGGACCCGCGACCTGCACGACGCGCTGAAGCGCCGGTGCCTGTACCACTGGATCGACTATCCGAACGTGCCGCGGGTCGCGGCGATCATCCGGCGCCGGGTCCCTGGCGCCTCCGAGCGGCTCGCCGACCAGGTCGCGCGCGGCGTGGCCGGGCTGCGCGAACTCGACCTGGCCAAGCCACCGGGCGTGGCCGAGGCGATTAGCTGGGCGACCGCGCTCGGCGTGCTGGGCGCCGCCGACCTGGATCCGGTGACCGCCGAGCGCACCGCGGGCGCCGTGCTGAAGTACGCCGAGGACCTGCGCGCGGTCCGGCGCGCCGGATTCGCCGCGCTGGTCGGGCAGGACGGCTGACCGGGTGAGTGCCGCCCCGCCTGCCCCCGTCCCGGCGGCCGGCGATCTGGCCGAGGTCAGCGCGCGGTTCGGCGCCGCGCTGCGGGCTGCCGGGCTACCGGTCGGTCCCGGCCGGGCGGAGCGGTTCGCCGCGGCGGTGACGGTGACCAGGCCGGCCACCCGGGACGCCCTGTACCGGTGCGCGCTGGCCACCCTGACCTCCAGCCGCGACCAGGCCGAGGTGCTGCGGGCGGTCTTCGAGCAGGTCTTCGGAACGCTGACCGGCGGCGACCGGGGCGACCGGGACCAGCCAGGCGCCGAGCCGCCGCCAGCGCCGGGAGACCTGCTGGCCCAGGCCGCCCGCGAGGCGCGGGCGCGCTCACTCGAGGTCGAGGCGATCGCCGGGCCCGAGCCGGCCGCCGCCGAGGCCGGCCAGGATTCTGCCGAGGACGCCGGCGGCGAGGTCGAGCACCGACTGCTCGGCGCCGAACTGGAGCGGCTGGCCAGCAAGGACTTCGCCGAACTGACCGATGCTGAGCTGACCGACGTCGCGGCGCTGATGCGCCGGATCACCCTCGCCGTCCCCGAGCGCGCCTCCCGCCGCCAGCGGCGCAGGCCGGGCGGCACGCGGACGGACCTGCGGGCCACCCTCCGCCAGGCCAGGCGGACCGGCGGCCACGCGTTCGCGCTGATCGGGCGGACGCCCGCGCACCGGCCGCGGCGGCTGATCATGCTGTGCGACATCTCCGGGTCGATGGAGCCGTATGCCAGGGCCATGATCCAGTTGCTGTACTGCGCGGCCGGCGGCGCCAGCGCGGAGGTGTTCACGTTCGCCACCAGGCTGACCCGGCTGACCCCGGTGCTCGCCAGGTCCGGTCCCGACCTGGCGCTCCGCCGGGCCGGGCAGGCCGCGACCGACTGGCTCGGCGGCACCAGGATCGGCGCGGCGCTGAAGGAGTTCAACGACGGCTACGGCCGCCGCGGGATGGCCCGCGGCGCGGTCGTGGTGATCATCTCCGACGGCTGGGAGACCGGTGACCCCGGGCAGGTTCGGCGCGAGATGGAACGGCTCTCGCTGGTCGCGTTCCGCATCGTCTGGGTCAACCCGCGCACCAAGAGCGCGGCCTACCAGCCGCTGGCCGGCGGGATGGCGGCCGCCTGGCCGCACTGCGACGCCGTCGTCAGCGGGCACACGGTGCGGGCACTGGACACGCTGACCGCCGCGCTCGCCGACCCGGTGCGCCGCCGCGCCGAGATCAGGCCGGGCGCGGCCTAACCGGTCCTGACCGGGCACGATCCGGGGCCGACGACGGCAGGTAGGCAACGATTCGGTA
>JAJYTW010000116.1 GCA_021792855.1 Actinomycetes bacterium | reverse complement strand
GCGAACCTGGCCTATGCCCGGCCGGAGGCCACCGAGGACGACCTGATCGCGGCCTGCCGGGCCGCCCAGATATGGCCGCTGATCGCAGCCCTGCCGGACGGGCTTGACACCGTGGTCGGCGACCGGGGCTACCGGCTGTCGGGCGGGGAGAAGCAGCGGATCGCGCTGGCCAGGCTGCTGCTGAAGGCGCCGTCCGTGGTCGTGCTCGACGAGGCGACCGCGCATCTGGACTCCGAGTCCGAGGCCGCCGTGCAGCAGGCGCTGAAGACCGCCCTGGCCGGCCGTACCTCGCTGGTGATCGCCCACCGGCTGTCCACGATCCGGGAGGCCGACCAGATCCTGGTGATCGACGGCGGCCGGGTGGCCGAGCGCGGCACGCATGAGGATCTGCTGCTGGCCGGCGGGCTGTACGCGGAGCTGTACCGGACTCAGTTCGCTGGCCAGCGGGCCGCCGGATCGCCGGCGGATTCGGTGCTGGCCGGTCCGGCCTGAGCGGCGGGCCCGGGCTCGGGGCTGGCCTCGCCGGGGGGTTTCTGGGCGGGCTGTTCACTGGCGGGCTGTTCCTGCGCCCGGCCGGCGGAGCGGCCCGCCACGGCGGTCCAGGCCAGCGCGGCCAGGATGACCGCGCCGGCCAGCACGTACAGGTTCCAGGTCAGCACCTCGGCGCCGCGCAGGTGCAGGGCCACCAGTTCCATCGCCGGCTCCTTGGTGGAAAACCAGCCGAGGAAGGCGCGCTGCGGAAGCAGCGTGGCCGGGCCGTGCAGGTGGTCCGGCCAGGCGCCGAACGCGACCACCACGAGGGCGGCAGCCGCCAGGCTGGCGGCCCGAACCCGGCCGGTCGCCTGGGCGGCCGACCCGGCCAGCAGGGCAATCAGCGGGACCACCCAGACCCAGTGGTTGTCCCAGCTGATCGGGGAGACCAGCAGGCCGGTGAACGCGCAGGCGACCATCCCGTGGGCCGGCCGGCCGGACCGGGCCAGTGCGGCGGCGGTGAGCACGCCCGCCGCCCCGATGACCGCGGCCAGCACCAGCCAGACCGGCTTGGCGGCTGCCAGGTTCCCGCCGTTCGCGCGGGTTAGCAGGCCGAGCAGGGACTGGTCGACCAGGCTGGCGACCGACCCGTTCTTGCTCGTGTTGAACATGTAGCCGGTCAGCCACCAGCGCGTGGACGGGCCGGGCAGGGCGATGAAGCCGACCGCGATGGTAGCGGCGAAGGTGCCGGTCGCGACGGCGGCCTGCCGGAATTTCCGCGCCAGCAGCAAATACGGGATGAAGATCAGCGGCACCAGCTTGATCCCGGCCGCTAGGCCGATCCCGGCGCCCTTGAGCGGTCGCCGGTCGGGGCGGCTGAGGTCCCACACCACCAGCAGCATCAGCAACGGCTCGATCTGGCCCAGATGCAGGGACCAGATCACGGGCCACATCCAGATCGCGACCGCGCTCGTTGCCATCGCGGTGATCAGCTTCGTCCGGCCGCGGAGGCCCATCTGGCCGAGGGTGAGCCAGACGGTGAGCGGGGTGGCGGCGAAGCTGACCAGCATCATCGAGTCGCGTGCGACCCGGGTTGGCAGCGCCTGGACTGCCGCGAAGACGAGCGCGGCGAACGGCGGGTAGACGAACCGGACGGCGCGGGTGAACTTCCAGCCGTACACCAGTGCCGGGTGCCGCAATGCGTGCCGCCCGGCCAGCAGGAAGATGTGGAAGTCGAACCCGGTCAGCATCTGGCCGATCGGGTGCAGCAGCACCTCGGCCGCATAGCCAGCGAAGGAGACCGCGAGCAGACCGCCGGCCAGCCACAGAGCCAGGCGTGCGTACCGGCGCTGGCCACCCGCGCGGGCAGTCATGGCGCCAGTGCTGGGCCCACCGGCGATCTGGCTCAGTTCGCGGGCACCTCACCTGGCCGAGTGTCGGGCGCTGGCCGCGTCGCTGCGGCCAGCGCATGACTATGCTGTTGCGCCCCTACCCGATCCGGGGCGAAGTAACGGATATAGACCCGAATTTTGCCGCGACACTACCCTGGGGTGCTGGCGATCCGTTAGAAACCGACGCAATCAGTTCGTGCACCGGCTCCGCACGCCGGGTCGCGTGCCCCGGTCTTGCCCGGCCATGGCCGGCCGTGCGCGGCTAGATGCCAATATTGTTGCCAGCCATGCCACCACGCCCGTTCATCCTGGTCGTCAATGGACGCAAGGTCCGTCAGCCGGTCTTCGTGACCGGCGCTCCGCACTCCGGAGCGGACCTGTTCGCGCGCGCCCTGAAGCGGACACCGGGATTCCATCTGACCATCGGGCAGCCGAGCGTGCTGAGCGTGGTCTACGCGTTCGCCAGGACGCCTTCGATCCAGCGCGGCCGGGACGAGGCGGCGGCCACCGTGCTACGGGACGCGTTCGCCCAGGCCTGGCAGGTCACCCCGCACGCCTGCCTGGCTTGCCGGCCGGAATGCCGGCTGGCCAGGCCGGGTTCCACGGCCGGCGCGTGCGTGGACGAGCGCCGGATCGTCCGGTACGCCGACGCCAGCCCGGCGCTGCTGTACTGCGCGGACATCCTCGCCGAGGCCTTCCCCGATGCCAAGATCGTTCAGATCGTCCGGGATGGCCGGGATGTCGTCAGCGCGATGCTCGCCGACGCCGAGGAGCTTGCCTGGTTCCGCCGCGGGGTGGAGAACGTGGACAGCGAGTTCCCGAACCCGTTCTTCGGCGTGGAGACCCCGGCCGACCTGACCGCCTGGCGCGGCCTGACGCTCACCGGCAAGTGCGCGATGCGCTGGCGCGGATCGGTGCGCAAGATGGCCAGGCTGCGGACCAGCCTGGACGGCGACCGGCTCACCACGTTCCGGTACGAGGACGTGATCGGTGACCCGGCGGCCGCCGCCGCCCAGCTATCGGACTTCGTCGGGGCCAGGGTGGCGGCCCTGGATCTGCCGGGTCCCGATCCGGCGCAGGGCTGGCGGCACGCGCTGACGCCGGACCAGATTGCCGAGATCGACCGGGTGGCCGGGGAGGAACTGCGCCGGATCGGCTACGGCGGCTAGCCCCGGCCGGGATCGGGCGCGGGGCGGCGGGATTGCTCCCTGGCGTGATCCTCCAGGTTCAGCGCGGCGAGGATCAGCGGCACATGGCTGAACGCCTGCGGGCTGTTGCCCACCTGGCGCTCGTACCGCGGGTCGTACTCCTCGGCCAGCAGGCCGAGGTCGCTGCGCAGGGTGAGCAGGTGCTCGAACAAGGCCTCGGCCTCGTCCCGCTCGCCGATCAGCTCTAGCGCGTTGACCAGCCAGAAGCTGCACGCGAGGAACGCGCCCTCGCCGCCGGTCAGGCCGTCCACGGCGGCTGCCGTGGCCTGATCCTGCGGCGGCTGGGAGTAGCGCAGGATCAGGCCGTCCCGGCTGAGCTCGCGCCGGATCACCCGAACCGTCGAGATCACTCGCGGATCATCCGGCGGCAGGAACCCGACCTCCGGGATCATCAGCACCGCCGCGTCCAGTTCGGCGCTGCCGTAGTACTGGGTGAAGGTGCCCCTGGTCCGGTCGTAGCCGCGCTCGCAGACCTGGGCATGGATCGCGTCCCGGTTGGCCCGCCAGCGCTTGAGCGTCTCGTCGTCCACGTCGGCCAGGCCGGACTCCACCATCGTGATCCGGCGGTCGAACGCGACCCAGGCCATCACCTTGGAGTGCACGAAGTGCCGCCGGGGCCCGCGGACCTCCCAGATGCCCTCGTCCGGCTCGTGCCAGTGCTGCTCAAGGAAGTCCAGCAGCTTGTCGATCAGGCTGGTGGTATGCCGGTCGTAGCTGAGGCCGGCCTGGCGGCCGAGCATCAGCGCGTCCACCACCTCGCCGTAGACGTCGAGCTGAAGCTGGCTGACCGCGCCGTTGCCGATCCGCACCGGTGCCGACCCGGCGTAGCCGGGCAGCCAGTCGGCGACCCACTCGGCTAGCCGGCGCTCGCCGGCCACGCCGTACATGATCTGCACGTCCTCGGCGGAGCCCGCAACCGCCCGGGCGAGCCAGCCGCGCCAGGCCGCGGCCTCCTCGGTGTAGCCGGTGCGCAGCAGCGCCTCCAGGCAGATGGTGGCGTCTCGCAGCCAGCAGTACCGGTAGTCCCAGTTCCGGACCCCGCCCAGGTCCTCGGGCAGGGAGGTGGTCGGGGCCGCCACGATGCCGCCGGTCGGCTCGTAGGTGAGCGCCTTGATGGTGATCAGCGAGCGGATCACCGCGTCCTGGTATCGGCCCTGGTAGCTGCACCTGGCCACCCAGTCCTGCCAGTAGCCGGCGGTGGCCGACAGCGCGTCCTCGGCGTCCAGCGGTTCCGGTGGCTGCTCCAGGTGCGACGGCATCCAGGTCAGCACGAAGGGGACGCGGTCGCCGGCCCGCACCACGAAACTGCCGCGGTGGGCCAGGTCCCGGCCGGTCAGCGGCACGGGGGAGCGCAGCCAGACCGAGTCGGGCCCGGCCGCCGCGAAGAGCGAGCCATCGATCCGGCGCATCCACGGCACCACCGCGCCGTAGCCGAACCTGAGCCGGATCACGCATTCCATCTCGACCGCGCCGGCCACTCCCTCCACGATCCTGATCAGCACCGGGTGGTCATCGCTGCGGGGCGGCATGAAGTCGATGACCCGGACCGTGCCGCCGGCCGTGTGCCAGGTGGTGGTCAGGATCAGGGTCCGGTCCTGGTAGCCGCGCTCGGCCCGGAACCGGTCCGGCGGCCCCTCGGCCGCCGTGGGGCGCAGCGTCCAGTGGCCGTGATCCTTGGTTCCCAGCAGCGCGGCGAACACGGCGTCGGAGTCGAATCGCGGCAGGCACAGCCAGTCGATCGACCCGGTGCTGCTGACCAGGGCGGCGCTCTGCATGTCGCCGATCAGCGCATAATCCTCGATAGGTGGATAAACCGGACTGCTCGCGGTCATGCCTGCCTCCCCGGGTGTCGATAATCGCCGGTCCGTGACCCTGCCCGCGCGGTCCCGGCCCATTCAGGCCGGCCGGTGCCGTATCCCAGCCTGACACGAATGCCCGGTGCCCGGTGCCCGGTGTCGACTACACCGTGTCGCGCTTAAGCTGGGTCCGTGCCGATCCGTCATCCGCTCGCTGCGGGCCCGGTGCCCGCTGATCGCCCGCCCGCCGCTCGACCGGTCGCAGGTCCCGTGCCCGCCCGGGCCCGGCGGCGGCGCCGGTGGCTGGCGGCCGGGGCGGTTGCCGCGGCCGCGGCCGCGCTGGCCGGGTGCGGCCGGATGGGGGCCGCGCTCAGCCAGCAGTGGATCGACGTGCAGCTTGCCCCGACCACGACGGTCGTCATGGCCCGGCACATCGTGCGAACCTGCTCGCACGTGCCCAACATGAAGCCGTATCCGATCGAGAAGACCTCCAGCTACACGAACCTGGTCGGGCTCGTCCGGTTCGACGCGACCAACGCCAGTCCGGCGGACATGTCGCGGCTGCAGACCTGCCTACAGCGGTTCCCCCAGGTGCAGGGCTTCACTCAGGGCCAGGCTGGCGGCGACAGCTGACGGTCCGGCCGAGCCGGCGTCAGCCGGCCGCGGCCCCGGCGGCCTGGCCGGCCAGGTCGGGGATCCGCTCCGGCACCGTGTAGACGTTCATGGACGCCCCGCGCAGGAACCCGACCAGCGTCAGCCCGGCCTGCTCGGCGAGAGCGGCGGCCAGTGAGGACGGCGCGGAGACCGCGGCGAGCACCGGGAACCCGGCGAGCACGGCCTTCTGGACAAGCTCGAACGAGGCGCGCCCGCTGACCAGCAGGACGCAACCGGTCATCGGCAGCCGGCCGGACCGCAGCGCCCAGCCGACCACCTTGTCCACTGCGTTGTGCCTGCCGACGTCCTCGCGCGCGACGATCAGGTCGCCGTCCGGGCCGAAGACCGCGGCGGCGTGCAGGCCGCCGGTGCTGGCGAAGACCCGCTGCGCGGCGCGCAGTGCGCCGGGCATCGCGGCCAGTGCCGTGGCCGGTATCCGGACCGGATCCGCGGCTATGTCCCAGGTCTGCTCGACGAACAGGTCGGCGAGGCTGGTCTTGCCGCAGACGCCGCAGGCGCTTGTGGTAAGGAAATTGCGGTGCAGGGCCGGCGCCATGGCGAGGCCAGGGCGCAGTTCGACGTCCACGACGTTGCCGAGACCGTCGTGACCCGCGTGCCCGCACCGGGTGCCGTCACAGAGCGTGATCGAGGCGATGTCTCCCGGCGCGCGCACGACGCCCTCGGCCACCAGGTACCCGGCCGCCAGGTCGATGTCGTCGCCCGGGGTCCGCATGGTCAGGCTCACCGCCTGGCCGCCGACCCGGATGCCCAGCGGTTCCTCGGTGGCGAGCAGGTCCGACCGCTCGCTGTGCCCGGCCGGCTGGCCGGCCTGGTCCGGGATCGTGAGCCGGGCCACCCGCCGACGTGCCGTCCTGCCGGTCATGAAGGTCCCCTCGCGGCTCCGGCCGGGCCGGGTGGCCCGGTATCCCCCTCTTCCGAGATTATGTGCCCCTGGCGTACCGGTATCGAGTCCCGTGCCGTGTCTGTGGCGTCCTAGACCCGGTATTGGCCCCGGTGTAGAGTGCGAATTGTCTGTTCGGAGTGTCCTGGGAAAGGTGCGCCCGATGAGCAAGCAGGTACGGCTGACCGAGCCGCTGGTACGCGAGAACGGCGTGCTCCGGGCCGCCTCCTGGGAGGAAGCTCTGGACCGCGCCGCGGCCGGGTTCGCGGTCGCGCGGGGCCGGGGGGCGACCACCTCGTTCGGCATGTTCAGCTGCTCGAAGGCCACGAACGAAGTGAACTACCTGGCCCAGAAGTTCGCCCGGTCGGTGATGGGCAGTAACAACATCGACAGCTGCAACCGAACTTGACACGCTCCTAGCGTCGTCGGTCTGGCGGCAGTGTTCGGAGCCGGTGGCGGCACCTGCTCCTATCGGGAGGCGGAAGACGCCGACCTCATCGTGATGTGGGGTTCCAACGCGCGCGAGGCGCACCCGATCTTCTTCCACCATGTGCTCAAGGCCGTCCGCAAGGGCGCCCGGATGTACGCGGTCGACCCGCGCCGCACCACCTCGGCGCAGTGGGCCGACGCCTGGCTCGGCATCAACGTCGGGTCGGACATCTCCCTGGCCAACGCGATCGGCCGGGAGATCATCCACGCGGGCCTGGCCAACACCGACTTCATCGCCAGGGCCACCAGCGGGTTCGAGGCCTACGCCGCGTCGGTCGAGCCATACACGCTTGAGGTCGCCGAGCGGGATACCGGCGTACCCGCCGACCTGATCCGCCAGCTCGCGCACGACTACGCCAGGGCGGGGCGGGCGCAGATCTGCTGGACGCTCGGCATCACCGAGCATCACAACGCCTCGGACAACGTGTTCGCGCTGATCAACCTGGCCCTGCTGACCGGGCACGTCGGCCGGTACGGCTCCGGTCTGGTGCCGCTGCGCGGGCAGAACAACGTCCAGGGCGGCGGGGATATGGGCGCGCTGCCGAATAAGCTGCCCGGTTTCCAGGACGTGGAGACCGACACCGACGCCAGGGCCAGGTTCGAGGCGGTCTACGGCGAGCCGCTGCCGGCCAGGCGGGGCTGGCACCTGTCCCAGATGTTCGAGGCGATGGAGCGCGGCGAACTGACCGCGTGCTACATCATCGGCGAGAATCCGGTCCGCTCGGAGGCCGATACCGGCCGGACCAAGGAACTGCTGTCCGGGCTTGAGCACCTGGTCGTGCAGGACATTTTCCTGACCGATACCGCGGCGATCGCCGACGTGGTGCTGCCGGCCACCGCGACCTGGTGCGAGACCGAGGGCACGGTGACCTCAAGCGAGCGCCGGGTGCAGCGGGTCCGCAAGGCCCTCGACCCGCCGGGCGGGGCGCGGGACGACATCGAGATCATCGGCGAGCTTGCCAGGCGACTCGGGGCCAACTGGGGCCCGGTGACCGCCGAGCAGGCGTGGGACGAATTGCGCTCGCTGTCGCCGATGCACGGCGGGATGAGCTACGCCAGGCTTGAGGCACTCGGCGGACTGCAATGGCCGTGCTACGACGAGGAGCATCCCGGCGAGTTGTTCCTGCACGCCCGGCTCTGGGAGGCCGATCCGGCCAGACGCGGCGCGCCGGCCCCGTTCACCCCGGTGAGCCAGGAACCGCCGCTGGATGAGCTATCGGCGGAGTTCCCGCTCCGGCTGACCACCGGTCGTCGGCTTGACTCGTTCAATACCGGCGTGCAGTCCGGGAAATACGCCACCCCGATCCGGCGGCCGGAGACGCTGAACCTGTCGCCCGAGGACGCCGCCGAGCTAGGCGTGGCCGAGTCCGAGGTGGTCCGGATCTCGTCCCGGCGCGGCTCGATCGAGGCGCCGGTGCACGTCGACTCGACCCTGCGGCGCGGCCTGGCGTTCATGACGCTGCACTTCCCCGAGCAGGTCGCGACCAACATCCTGACGCTGGACGCCTGGGACCCGAAGTCGGGCACGGCCGAATTCAAGGCGACCGCCATCCGGGTGGACCGGATCGCCGATATCCCGGCCGGTGGCGCCGGTGACGAGCACGCGAAGGTGGGTGCCTAGTGGATCTGCGGCTCGGGGTGCCGGCCCCGGCGACTGAGCAGGAGCGCGCGGCCGTGGCGTCGGTACTCGGCCCGGCCGCCAGTGGCTGGGACGGCGGGGACCGGACCCCGGCCGACGGGCACATGGCCGTTGGCGGCCGGGCGGCCAGGGAGCAGCGCCACTTGCTGCTGCCGGTGCTGCACGCCGTGCAGGAGCGGATCGGCTGGATCAGCCCGGGAGCGGTGGATCACATCTGCGCCCGGCTGACCATCCCGCCGGCCGAGGCCTACGGGGTGGCGTCGTTCTACGCGCTATTCCGGACCGAGCCGTCGCCGGTCGCGGTCGTGCACGTCTGCGACGACGTGGCGTGCCGGGCCGATGGTGCGGAGCGGACCTGCCAGGAGATGGAGCGCCGGTTCGGGCCCGAGGGACAGGGCGCGGCGGCGAACGGGTCCGGCGTCACCTGGCAGCGGAGCCCGTGCCTTGGGCAGTGCGACCACGGGTCGGCCGCGCTGATCCAGCACGCCGGCGCCGATCCGGCCAGGGTCGTGCTCGCGCCGTTCGACCCTGAGCAGGTCCGTGCGGCGCTGGTGCCGGGCACGGGCGTCGGTTCCGGCGGCACGGCGGTCCCGCAGGCCGCCGCGGACCGCTCCGGCCTGCGACTGCTGCGCCGGGTCGGGCAGGTCGAGCCCGGCTCGATCGACGCCTATCGGTCGGCGGGCGGCTATGAGATGCTGCGTCGGGCGGTGACCGCCGGGCCGCAGGGCGTGCTGCGGGAACTCAAGGACGCCAAACTGGTCGGCCGCGGCGGGGCGGCGTTCCCGACCGGGGTGAAGTGGGAGGCCGTAGCCACGAATCCGGTGCGCGAGCACTTCGTGGTCTGCAACGCCGACGAGTCCGAGCCGGGCACCTTCAAGGACCGGGTGCTGATGGAGCAGGACCCGTTCGCGCTGATCGAGGCGCTGACCATCATGGGCTACACCTGCGGCGCCCGGCGGGGCTACATCTACATCCGGGGTGAGTACCCGATCGCCGAGTCGCGCCTGGTCGAGGCGGTGCGGCAGGCTACCGATCGCGGCCTGCTCGGGGCCGACGTGCTGGGCGAGGGGTTCGCCTTCGATATCGAGGTCAGGCGCGGGGCCGGCGCGTACATCGCCGGCGAGGAGACCGCGCTGTTCAACTCGATCGAGGGCAAGCGCGCCGAGCCGCGCAACAAGCCGCCGTTCCCGGCCGCCTCCGGCCTGTTCGGAAAGCCGACGGCGATCAACAACGTCGAGACCCTGCTGTGCGTTCTCGAGGTGCTGCGGATCGGCGGACCGGCCTTCGCGGCGATCGGCACGGCCAACTCCACCGGCACCAGGCTGTTCTGCCTGTCCGGCGCCGTGCGCCAGCCTGGCCTGTACGAGCACGACTTCGGCGTCACGCTGCGCGAGGTGATCGAGGCGGCCGGCGGCCTGCGGGACGGCCGGTCGCTGCGGGCCGTCCTGCTCGGCGGCGCGGCCGGGTCCTTCGTCGGCCCGGACGCCCTGGACGTGCCGCTGACGATGGAGGACCTGCGTGTGATCGGCGCCACCCTCGGTTCCGGCGTGGTGGTCGTGATCGACGACACCGTGGACGTCACCGACCTGCTGGTCCGGATCGCCAGGTTCTTCCGCGACGAGTCCTGCGGCCAGTGCGTGCCGTGCCGGGTTGGCACGGTACGGCAGGAGGAACTGCTCGGCCGGCTCGCCCGGGGCGCCCCGCTGGGATCGGTTCAGCGGGAGATTGAGCTGTTCGCCGACATCGCGGCCGTGACCAGGGACGCGTCGATCTGCGGATTGGGCCAGACCGCGGTCAGCGCGCTCTCCTCGGCGCTGAGTCTGAACCTGGTCGGCGCGTCGGGACAGGCAGATGGCGGGAGGGGATTGGCGTGAGCGCGGTGTTCGTGGAGGCCCCGAAGCGACTGGTGGACGTCACGATCGACGGCGCCACGGTCCGCGTGCCCGAGGGGTCGACGCTGCTCGACGCCTGCCGTCAGCAGGGGATCGACACGCCGACTCTGTGCTTCCTTGAGAACCTGACCCCGGTGAATGTGTGCCGGGTCTGCGTGGTTGAGGTGGAGGGCTCCCGGACGCTGGTGCCGTCCTGCTCCCGGAAGGTGGAGCCGGGGATGGCCGTGCACACCGACTCCGACCGGGTCAGGACCAGCCGGCGGATGGTGCTGGAATTCCTGGCCTCGACCGTGGACGTGTCGCTGGCCGGTCCGGACGTCGGGCGCTGGATGGCCGAGTATGGCGCCGACCCGGCTCGATACGGGGACCCGGCGCCGCCGCACCAGGCCGGCCAGCGGGACGCGGCGCGCCCGGGCGAGCACCCTGTGCCCGATGGCTCGGCGGCGGCTACGGTCGCCCAGCCGGTCAAGTACGACAACGACAGCTACGTACGCGACTACTCACGGTGCATCCTGTGCTACAAGTGCGTGGAGGCTTGCGGGCCGGACGCGCAGAACACGTTCGCGATCGCGGTGGCCGGACGCGGGTTTGACGCCAGGATCTCCACCGAGTTCGATGTCACCCTGCCGGACTCAGCCTGCGTGTACTGCGGCAACTGCATCGGGGTCTGCCCGACCGGTGCGCTGATGTTCGCCAGCGAGTACCGGATGCGCCGCGATGGCACCTGGGACGACGACGGGCAGACCGTGACCACCACGGTCTGCCCGTACTGCGGCGTCGGCTGCAACCTGGAACTGCATGTCCAAGACAACCAGATCGTGAAGGTGACTTCGCCGCTGGACCACGACGTAACCAGCGGCCACCTATGCGTCAAGGGCCGGTTCGGCTTCGAGTTCGTCCAGCGGCGGGCGGACGCGGGCTAGCGCGGGCACCGCACCGGGTGGCGCGGGCGGTCAGTCCGGCTAGCGCGCGTTCCCCGGCCGGGCCGGTTCGCCATCCTCGGTCGGCTGGGCCGCTATGCCGTTAACGCCGTTGCCGTTAACCTGTGCCGTGCCGTTGGCCGCAGCCTGGCCATTGGACCGCGGCTGACCAGTCGCGAGCACGGCGTCGGCGCGGGCAAGCAAGGCGTCCACAGTGCTCCCGCCCGCCGCGAGCGATCCCGGCTGCGGCTGTGCGGAATGCTCGCGGCGCCAGATCACGACTGCGGCGGCCGCCATTGCCAGGAACACCACGGCGCCGCCGGCGATGTACAGGTTCCAGCTCAAGAGCTGCCAGCCGTGCAGGTCCGTGACCTGGGTCTGCGGATTCGTGGTGAACCAGCCGAGCAGGCCGCGCTTGGGCACGTAGGCGTTCGGGCCGCTGTAGTTCCACGGCCACGACCCGTAGACGCCCAGGGTGACCAGCAGCAGCGCCACGAAGATCCACGACCGGCTCCGTCGCGCCGACATGGCGAGGCTACCGAGCATGGCTAGCAGGGCGACCACCCAGACCCAGTGATGGTCCCAGCTGATCGGCGAGACCAGGACGCTGGTGATGCCGACTAGGACCCAGGCTTGGGTCGGCCGCCCGGACCTGGCGAGCATCGCCCCGGCGGTGATGCCGACCAGACCGACCAGGGCGGCCACCGGCAGCCAGGTCAGCTCAGCATGCGAGCTGCCGCCGGCCTGGCGGGCGAAGAACGCCAGCAGCGACTGGTTGACCAGGGAATCGACGCCGCCGGTCCGGCCCGGCTTGATGAAGTAACCGGTCAGCCAGTAGGAACTGGACGGGCCAGGCAGGGCGATGAATCCGACCATGATCGTGGCCACGAAGGTCGCGGAGGCGACCACGGCCTGGCGGATCTTCCCGGCCAACAACAGGTATGGGATGAAGATCAGTGGGACCAGCTTGATCCCGGCGGCGATTCCGACCCCGACGCCCTTCCACCGGCGCTGGTCCGGCTGGGTGAGGTCCCAGACCACGAGCAGCAGCAGCAGCGGCTCGATCTGGCCGAGGTACAGGCCCCTTGTGACCGGCTCAATCCACAGCGCGACTGCGGCGATGGCGAGGGTGAGGCTGACCCGGCTGGCGCCGCGACGGCCCATCGCTCCGATGGTCAGCCAGGCGGACAGCGGGATCGACGCGATGCTCAGCGCGGTCATCAGCCAGCGCAGGGTGGCCCAGGGGAGGAGCGAGCCGCCGGCGAAGAGCAGGGCGGCGAACGGCGTGTAGGTGTACTTGACGCTCGGGGTCAGCTGCCAGGTGTACAGCAGTCGGGGAAGCTGCCTTACGATGAGGCCGGCGTCATTATAGACGTTCAGGTCGTACCAGCTCAGCACCTGGACGTGGAAGACGGCGTCGGTCAGGTAGGCGGTCACGGACGTGACGAACAGCAGCGCTGCGAGGACGAGGCCGAGTACCTGGAAGACCCGCCGCCACTGCGCCGGGCTCAGCCGGCCTGCCGAGGCGACGTCAGCCAGACCCGACTCGGCCTGTGCCTGCATGCTGGACGATCCTCCTCATGACCTTTACCCCCGGCGGGCATCCCCGCGGGCCACGGAAACTCCCGTCGGCGATCCCGGTAACCTGCGCCAGGACAGGCCCGCCAACAGATATAGACGTCCGAGAACTCCGGTTGGTGCCCGCTGATGCCGATTGCCTGTTCAGCGACTGGTAAGAGTCTCCTTACAGCAGGCCAGGCCGGCCGGCCTGGCGACACGCTCCATAGGCATGCCCGAATGGGCAGTGAGTTAACTGATGCGTAGTGAGAAAACTACAATGAGTAACTGTCAGCGCACCCTGAGAACGACCTCAGAGACCGGCGCTAGCTCACCGATCACCGGGGCGCCCGGGATCTCGCCGGCCACCAGCAGTCCGCCGGAGGTTTGCGCGTCCGCCAGCATCAGCAGCACGCTCTCCGGCAGTGAGCCGAAGTCGGCGTGCGGGGCGACCCAGTCCAGGTTACGCCGGCTGCCGCCGGGCAGGTAGCCGTTGGCGAGGGCCTGTCGCGCCCC
>JAJYTW010000115.1 GCA_021792855.1 Actinomycetes bacterium | reverse complement strand
GCAGCGCCCTGACCAGCATCAACACCATCGGCTAGTGACACGCCCCGTCACCAGCCCAGCCACCATTCCCGCAGGTCAGGCCATAGATTCAGGCACTATCACCGGATCACATCTGCGGAACCCAGGCGACAGCGGCGATGGCATTGCGGCTTCGTGTCCTTGTCGATGGCATCAGGATCAACCCAGCATGGACCCTGCCTTGCGCCAGCCGGCCTTGCGCAGTAGCGCCGCGATCTGCGAGGACAACTGCTCGTCCAGGATGCGGCTCAGCGCGTCCGCGTATGAACGGCTGCGGTCAGTGGTGAATGAGACTAAAGCTGAGACGAAGTCCTGGGCCGCAGCCGACCGGCGGCCAGGTGCCCGGCGCACCTGCGCCAGACGCCGTCCGGGCCCGCATCCCCGAGCAAGCCGCCGGGCGGCGGACCGGCGGGTCAGTTCTTCGCGACCCTCGGCCAAGGGTGGCAGCTCACCGCCGCCCAGCGGGCCAGGCTCACCCCGGCTGTGACCGCCGCACTCGCCGACGGGTGGACGCCAGCGGATCTGGCCTTCACCGCGGGCAACGTGGCTGGGATCCGGAACCGTCCTGGCCTGCCGGCGAGCTTGACCTCCCGCGCGAGGTCAAGGGCGTCGGCATCCTGGCTCATCATCCGATGCTCCCACGAAGGCCGCCATCGTTGGACCAGACCGGAGGAGGATTCGCCTCATGGCGCGTCAGCTGATGACTACTGAACAGATCCTCGCCATCCTGCGGGACACCCCTGGGCGTCTCAGCGGCCTGGCCGGTGACCTGACCGAATCTCAGCTGCATGCCGCGCCTGAACCCGGCGAGTGGTCGGTCACCGAGATCGTCGCTCACCTCCGTTCGTGCGCCGACGTGTGGGGTCAGGCAATCGAGAGGATCGCCAAGACCAGCCACCCGACCATACGAGCCGTCAGTCCGACCACCTGGATCCAGCGCACGAATTATCGCGAGCTGGCTTTCGCTTCGTCGCTCCAGGCGTTCAGGAGGCAACGCGAGCACCTGCTGGCTCTGCTGGAGCAACTGCCAGAGCAGGGTTGGTCGCGAGCCGCCACCGTGCTCGGAGGCGGCAGACCGCTAGAGCTCAGCGTGCATTCGTATGCGTCCCGCCTGGCCCGTCACGAGCGGACGCACTGGAAGCAGGTGGCGAAGACGGTGCGGGCGCTGATGGAGTGATCCGCCCGCAGTGCCTGCGAGCTGCGGTTGGCTCAGCTTCAGCGGCGGGGCCGTCCCTTACAGACGGCCTGCGGACATCAGGCCGTTAGCCTCTGGCAGCCGTCGCCAAGACGATGAAGTTGTTCAGAGTGAGTCCGGGGGGTGATCTCCATGGCTCGCTGGGCAACCTTGGCGCACGAGGTCGCGGTTATCCGCGACGCTCATAGCGCCGCCGAAGAACGGCATGAATCCGAGCGCAACCAGCAGCGCGGGGTCCTGTGTATCGCCGCAGGACTCTTCGTCGCTGCCGTCGTCACGATCGTGCTGCAGGCGATCATGCCCGCATGGGCCTCGGCATCGGACCAGGCGACGCTGTTGTCTCACTGGGAACTTCGGGGACAGCCTTCGCTACCAGCGACTCTCCGGCCGCGGACCCCACCGGAGCAATGCTTGAAACCTGTGGATCGGCCGGGAAGGGCCGGATGTGAAGGAGGGTGTACCTTCCCGGTGACCGAGTCGTAGAGGTCTCAAGCAATGGCCGGCGTTGGCGCGCCGGTCCGGGAAGGTACACCCATACTCACAGTAGTGGCTGACGGCTGCCAGGACGACGGGGGCGCGGGCGCTGGCCCGGCGTCGCTGATCGATGAGATCGTCCGGGAGGGAGCCAGGCGGATGCTGGCCGAGGCGCTGCAGGCCGAGGTGGAGGCTTACATCGCGGCGTTCGCGGGCGAGCGCGGCGAGGACGGCCGCCGCCTGGTAGTCCGCAACGGCTACCGCGAGCCGCGGACGGTGCTGACCAGCGCGGGCGCGGTGGAGGTGACCGCGCCCCGGGTCAACGACAGGCGCACCGACCCGGCCGCGGGCGAGCGGGCACGGTTCAGCTCGGCGATCCTGCCGGCGTGGGCGCGCAAGACCCCGCAGGTCACCGAGGTGCTGCCGCTGCTGTACCTGCACGGCCTGTCCACCGGTGACTTCGTGCCCGCGCTGGCCCAGTTCCTGGGCTCCGGCGCGGGCCTGTCCGCCCCGGTGATCACCAGGCTGACCGAGACATGGAAGGCCGAGGCCGCCGCGTTCGCCGCCCGGGACCTGTCCGCCGCGGACTACGTCTACCTGTGGGTCGACGGCATCCACCTGGGCATCCGCCTCGCCGAGGGCAAGCTGTGCCTGCTGGTGATGATCGGGGTGCGCGCCGACTGGCCGCAAGGAGTTCGTCGCCCTCGCCGGCGGGTACCGCGAGTCCGCCGAGTCGTGGGCCGACCTGCTGCGCGACTGCGCCCGCCGCGGGATGCGCGCCCCGGTCCTGGCCGTCGGCGACGGGGCACTGGGGTTCTGGACCGCGGTCGGCGAGGTGTTCCCGCAGGCCAGGGCCCAGCGCTGCTGGTTCCACAAGATCGCCAACGTACTGGGCGCGCTGCCCAGGTCCGCGCACCCCGGGGCGTTCCCGTCGGTGGCGACTCTGGTCCGCTACACCGTGCTGTCGGAGCGCACCGTGCGGACGTGCCTGGACCGGCTGGAAGCCGATGGCGTGATAGCGCCGTGTGCCCCGCAGGCAAACTAGGCCACCGATGAAGCGTTTTCGGGCGGCTACTGTGGTCGCAGAAGGGCCAGGACTGATTCGACAGTTCGGATGAATCCGGGGATGAACTGGGATCCGCGTGCTGGAGGTGGCAGCGCGACCCCGACTTTCTGCAGCGAATGACCAAGGTGAGCAGTCAGGTCGCGGGCTCGGCTGGAGACAAGGTAGTCAGAGCCTGCGTTGTCGGCCTCTTGTTCGAGCCAGGCCTGGATGTGGAGCGCGAGCGGGAGCAAGTGCGTCCACGATACGAAAGCTGGCAGCTCGGCGCGGCTAGCGCCGGTGCTGAGGAAATCAACCCACAACTGCTGGTCGACGCTGAAAATTCGCTCGTTTCCGACCCATCGGGAAACGACAGCCTCCGCGTCGGTGAGCGCTGCGAGGGTGTCGGCGACGTTGCGCTTGGCGAAGGCTGCTTCGTCGGCGATGCGGGCAGCGTCAAGCCCGCCGTCTCTGTGAGTGAGCAGGATCCTGGTTACTTCGGATCGGCTTCCTGGACCGAAGAGCAGGCGTAGCCGGAACGCCAGGCAGGCTGGTGACAGCACATCCGGGCGACCCGACTTGCCGCTCAGATGGGTGCGCGGGCGAAGGAAACCGTGGGCGGCGAAGGTGAGATCAGGCTGACTGACGAATGCGAGGACGCTCGGACTGAACACAGGGATCAGGTCGTTCCGATCAAGGGCATCTAGATCCGAGGAAGCTTTTCGATGATCGTGCCGGGCGGCGCCAGTTGACTCGAGGACGGCTTCGACTAGCGCAGGGTCGACCGGGAACCGTGGCCCGAGATTCGCGAGCCTCTGAAGAGTCAGGAGCCGGCGATTCCTGGTGATCCAGTCCATCATTTCGTCAAACAACCGAGGGTCACGACGCGCGACCTCGATGGTGAGGAGGATAAGCGCCTCGGGGTCGATGGCCCATAGGTCAGCAGCGTGCGCGTGCACGGACAAGCCCATCTGGGCCCATTGCCGCCAGGTGAAGTCCAGGACGCTATCTCGCGCCGTGTCCCTAAGTTGCGAGATCCACATTCCCGGCTCCCAGGTGGTGCAGCGCATCGACCAGCACCATGCGGTATCCCGGCGACGGGTCCTGGGTCATCGACCACCGTGCCGCGGCCGCAAGCTCGTCGCGGGTCGGTGCTAGGGCTCGCAGGTCTGCCTCATGTCGGCCGCCACCCTGATCGACAGTCGCGTACAGCTTGAAGTGGATCTGATCGAACCGGCCGGCGAAGTGGACGGTCAGCGCATTCCCGTAATGGCGGGTGACGGTGCGGGACCAGAAGTCTCTGGGTAGGCCCCATCGAAGTAGTTCGGTCGGGCCAGGGTTGAGCCAGTCTTCTGGAAGGCCGAAGTCCCGGGCTACTCGGTCGCGGGCCTCCCGCAGCGGCTCGGGAAGCGGGTCTGCGCCTCGGAGCTGTCCGTCTGCGGCGATCGCCAGCACGTCCACGTCGCGGGTGGCGCGATGCACAAGGCCGAGTGCCAGGAGGGCGGACCCGCCGATCACCACGATCTCCTGAGGTGCGCCTTGTGCTCCGAGTTGCTCTCCGAGAGCGGTCAGGATGCCGTCAAGCGTGCCCGGCGTGATTTCCATGACTAGAAGTATATCGAGATGTTCAGCATCTTGATTCGGGATGCTGAACATCTCGCTAAGCCCTGCACGAGTACTGGGCAGGCGTCACCGGCCCGGAATGGCAGATCTCACTAGATGATCAATTCCAAGGGGTCAGGCGTCATAGGCCAGCAGTGAGCGCTTGACGGGCTGGCCGGTGCGGTCGTTGTGCCAGATGGCGGCGGTCAGGGCGAGGATGCGCTGCAGGACCCGGATCAGTACTCCGGCTGGGGTGCGCCCGCCGTCAGCACCGCCACCGCCTGGCGGTACGTGAACGAGACCATCGCCCTGCTGGCCGCCCGATCCCCGAAGCTCCGCCAGGCGCTGCGCGGGGCCGCCAGGGACAAGCGCGCCCACGTCGTGCTGGACGGCACTCTCATCGCCACCGACCGGCTGGCACGAGACCGGCCGTTCTACTCCGGCAAGCATCACAAGCACGGCATGAACCTGCAGGTCATCGCCGGACCCGCCGGGAATCTGCTGTGGGTATCCGGCCCGCTGCCCGGCGCCGTCCACGACACCAAGGCGGCCCGGATCTGGGGCATCCTGCGCGAGTTGGCCGCCTCCGGCCTGATCGTCCTGGCCGATAAGGGATATCACGGCACCGGGCCGGCGATCATCACCCCGTACAAGGGCCGCGGCAAGCCACCATCGCAGAAAGACGCCAACCGCGCCCACGCCCGGCTACGCGGCCCTGGCGAACGAGCGAACGCCCAGCTCAAGACCTGGAGGATCCTGCGCAAACTCCGCTGCTGCCCCTGGCACGCCGGCCAGATCACCAAAGCCATCTGCGTCCTTCAGATCCGCGAGACCCAACGATGAAAAAGGTTCAGCAAACGCTCGCGGACGGTCCTGGCCGGGGGTGAATGAGCCAAGGTGTCCCCTTGGCGGGGACGTCGCGCGCGGGTGAAAATCGGGTTTGGGCTGCCCGCCGACGCCGGTTTTGTCTGGGACCTGAGCCCGTGAATGAGCCTGGCGCGGGGCCTGGGCCTTCGGGCCGCGCACTGTGCTGCGAGCACGCCGGTCAGACTTGCGTTCCTGATCGGGCCCTGCGGGCATCCCGTCGCCTGGTTGGTCAGGGGGGGCGGGAGGAGATGGTCGCGGTGATGGAGCCGCAGGAGATCGAGGACGCTGAGCACGAGCAGGTCCTGCAGCGGGTGGCTGCGGTGGACGTGGCGAAGGCGTCGGGAATGGTGTGCACCCGCGTGCCGCACCCGGAGCGGCCGGGCAGGCGGCGAACTCGGGTATGGGCGGTGCCGGCGACGACCGGCGCGGTCCTGGAGTTGGCCGGGGATCTGGCCGCGGAGCGGATCGAGAAGGTGACCCTGGAGTCCACGGCCGAGTACTGGCGGATCTGGTACTACCTGCTGGAGGCGGCCGGGCTGGACGGTGCAGCTGATCCGGGCTTATGACGTCAAGCAGGCCCCCGGCAGGCCGAAGACCGACAAGCTCGACGCGGTGTGGCTGGCCAAGCTGACCGAGCGCGGGATGATGCGGCCCGGCTTCGTGCCCCCGGCCGAGATCCGCGCCCTTCGGGATTACACGCGGCTGCGGGCTGACCTGACCCGCGAGCGCACCCGGTACTGGCAGCGGCTGGAGAAGCTGCTCGAAGACGCGCTGATCAAGGTGTCGGCCGTGGCCAGCCACCTGGACACGGTCTCGGCCCGGGACATGGTCGAGGCGCTGATCGCCGGGGAGCGGGACCCGCACGTCCTGGCCGGCCTGGCCCGGGGACGGATGAAGGTCAAGCACGCCGCGCTGGTGCAGGCGCTCACCGGCCGGTTCGACGCCCACCACGGCGAGCTGGCCCGGATGCTGCTGGACCAGATCGATGCCCTCACCGCCCAGATCGGCACGCTCACCGCGCGGACCGGGCAGCTGATCGCGGCCATGCCCGCCGCCCAGGGCGTGGACGCGGACGGGACCACCGGGCCTGGCGCCGGGCTGGGCGCGGGCGCCCCGGTACTGCCCGCCGTCGACCGGCTTGACGAGGTCACCGGGATCGGCCGCGACTTCGCCCAGGCGATCATCGCCGAAGCGGGACTGGACATGAGCCGGTTCCCGACCCCCGGGCACCTGGTGTCATGGGCCAGGCTGTCCCCGCGTACCATCCAGTCCGGGGCCAAGAACCGCGCCGGGCCCCCCGGCAAGGGCAACCCGTACCTGCGGGCCGTCCTCGGCGCGGCCGCCGCAGCGGCCGGGCGGACCGATACCTTCCTCGGCGACCGGTACCGGCGCCTGGCCCGCCGCCGCGGCAAGCTCAAAGCCCTGGCCGCGGTCGCCCGCTCCATCCTCGTCATCATCTGGCACCTGCTCACCAGCCGTGACGCCCGGTTCCGCGACCTGGGGCCCGGCTACTACGCCAGCCGGATCGACAAGGACCGCAAGACCCGCGGCCACGTCCGCCAGCTCGAGGCCCTCGGCTACACCGTCACCCTCGCGCCGGCCGCCTGACAGCGGCCGGGAATCCGGCTCCGCTGCGCTCCGCCGGATGCTGCCGCCCGCCAGCTGGGGAGATTTACCGGTCAGACCAAAACTGAGACACGGCCCTTGACACCTATCGGCAGGATGCGGTGCGCCGGCTGCTCGCGGAGACGCGGTGGCCGATTGCTGCGGGAGAGCAATCCTCGGTCGTATGCGTGCCGCGCTGTCTCACTCTTTCGAGTACTGCTCCCGGCCGGCCTGGCGGGTGGTGCCCGGTGAGCGTGGAGGCGATCTCGTGGGCGCTGAACCTGGCCCCGGTTCCGATGGACCGGAACGGGCAGCCGTCCAGTCGGTGCAAATTTGTCCTGGTAGGCCTGGCGAACCATGCCGGCCCGGATGGTACCGGGGCGTTCCCGTCGGTTCGGACCCTGATGCGGTATGCGGGCCTGGCCGAGCGGACCGTCCGGGCGTGCCTGGCCCGGCTGGAGGCCGCGGGCGTCATCAGCCCGTGCGACCCGGCGGTCATCGCCGCCCGGATCCGCCGCGCGGACCGGCGGCCGAAAGGCTGGGACCTCAACCTGACCCGGATCCGTAGCGATCTCAGCCAGGCTGAGATCGGAGCGCTGGAGCGGCAGTTCCCCGGCCTCGCTGCGCGGATCGCTGCCAGCCAGGCCGCCGATCAGGCTGGCGGAGCCGGAACGCCGGAGGACGGGGTGCGCGTGCTGCACCCCGCTCGTCTTGTGGATAACCCGGCTGGCGGGGTGCAGGCGGTGCACCCCGTACCGGGTACGGGGTGCAGCGGGCGTCTGCACGGGGTGCAGCCAGCGCAGCCACGGGGTGCACCACGTGCACCCGAACCGTACAGAGAACCAGACCAGGAACCGGCCGCCGACACGAACCCGCGCGAGACGCCCGCCAGCCCGGCGTCCCCGAGCGAGCGACCGGGCGGCGGCCCGGCGGGTGAGTTCTTCGCGTGCCTCGGCCCGGAGTGGCGGCTCACCGCCGCCCAGCGAGCCAGGCTCACCCCGGCCGTGACGGCCGCGCTCAACGCCGGGTGGCCACCGGCCCGGCTGGCCGCCTGCACCGGGAGCAACGTGACCGGCGTCCGGATCCCCTACGCGGTCCTGGCCCGCAGGCTCTCACCGGCCGAGCTGCCTGCATCCCCGGAGCGTCGGCCACGACGGCCGCCGTGGTGCGGCGAGTGTGACCAGGCCACCCGCTTGCTCGGCTTCGACACCGGCGCGCCGCGACCATGCCGCCAGCGAACAGCTGCGGACGGGGGTTAATGAGCCCAGAAACTCAGCCCAGCGTCCGCTCCGCAGTATCCGGCGGGCGCTGATCAACCGGCCGCGGAGAATGGCTGGATGCGTTCGAGCTGCCGGATTTCCTCCTGGTCGTGGGATGCCCGGTACAGGTCGAGCGCTAGCTGGCCGTTGAGCCAGAACTGCGGGGTGGTGCCGAGTGCCTTGGCCAGGCGCAGGGCCGTCGAGGGGGTGATGCCGCGCCGGCCGTTGACGATCTCGTTCAGCCGCACATAAGAGACGCCGATCCGGTCCGCCAGCTGTGCCTGGGTCATTCCCAGCGGCTTGATGAACTCCTCCAACAGCATCTCGCCAGGCGGTGTGGGTGCCCGGTCAGCGGGGATCCTCACCTGTGCCATCTGCCACCTCCCGTTAGTGGTAGTCCGCGATCTCGACGTCTTCGGCACCCGCTTCGTTCCATCGGAAGCACACCCGCCATTGATCGTTGATCCGGACCGAGTGCTGCCCTGCCCGCTCGCCTCTGAGCTTCTCCAGGTGATTGCTGGGCGGTGCCCGCAGGTCGCCTAAGGCCGTGGCCTGGTTGAGCTGGTCGAGCTTTCTCCTGGCCACCCGCACGAGGTCTGACGGACAGGCCTTGCGGGCCTGCTTGGTGTCGCGCCCGTTGAAGAGGTCTTCGGTGCCCTTGTCCCGAAACGATGCGATCACTTTACTGAGTATAACGCATTACGTTATCCGTTGCTTGAAATCGAGAGCCGGGCGCCGCTATCCGGAGTGCCCTGCTCCGCACGGTGACCGATGGCGGTCAGGCTTCGTGCGACGGCGCTCGGAGCGCGCAATGATGTGCGGTCGTTGTGGCGGAGCAACGGGACCTTGACATCCGATGGCTAACGGTTAGGGTTAGGGCTAACCGTTAGGGGAGTGGCAGGTGCGGCAGGAAGTTGTGCTGGCGCTGCTGGCGAAGGAGCCGTCGCATGGCTATGAGCTGCGCGCGCGGTTGCGGCAGGCGCTGGGCCCGCTCGGCGGGGAGATGAACGAGGGGCAGGTGTACGTCACGCTGTCCCGGCTGGAGAAGGCAGGCCTGGTGGCGCCGGAACCGGCGGCCGGGGTGGCGGACCGGCCAGACCGCAAGATGTACGCACTGACAGCAGCGGGCCAGCAACGGGTTGCGGGTTGGCTGGCCGAGGTGAGCTGGCCCAAGCCAGACCTGACCGAGTTTCATCTCAAGCTGATCGCGGCTGCGGCGGCCGGCCTGGGTGATCCGCTCGCTATTGTCGACGCCCAGCGCCGCGAACTGCTGCACCGGCTTCGTGATGCTCAGCGGGCCGCGATGGCTGAGCCGGACCGTTCAGCTTCGGGCCTGCTGCTGGAGGGGACCGTGCTGCGGCTGCAGGCGGATCTGCGCTGGCTGGAGGCGTGCGAGAGGACCTGGTCCGGCCCAAGGAGCAAGCGATGACCAATATCAGCGGGCCCGTGCTACGCGCCCGCGGGCTGCGCAAGGAATATGGCAAGGCGGCCGCGCTGGTCCGGGCGGTTGATGAAGTCGATCTGGACCTCGCCGCCGGGGGAGACGATCGCAGTGATGGGGCCGAGTGGCTGCGGGAAGTCCACGCTGCTGCACGTGCTCGGCGGGCTGGACCGGCCTACGGGCGGCGGCGTCTGGCTGGCAGGGCAGAGCCTCGGCCAGCTGGGGGAGCGGGGGCTGGCCCGGCTGCGGCGAGAGGCGATCGGCTTCGTCTTCCAGGCGTTCCACCTCATGGACGAGCTCACCGCGGTGGAAAACGTCGAGATGCCTGCGCTGCTCGCGGGCCGCTCGCCGCGGGCGGCCCGGCGGCGCGCGGCCGAACTGCTGGACCGGGTCGTGCTGGCCGACCGGACCGCCTGCCAGCCCTCGGCGCTGTCCGGGGGCCAGCGCCAGCGGATTGCCATCGCCCGGGCGCTGGTCAGCGACCCGCTGGTGGTGCTGGCCGACGAGCCGACCGGGAACCTCCGCAGCCAAGCGACCATCGATGTGCTCCGGCTGTTCGAGAGCCTGCATGCGGCCGGGCAGACGCTGGTCATCGTCACACACGACTCCCAGATCGCGGCCACCGCAGACCGGCTGCTCGCCATGCGCGACGGTGCCTTCGTGGACGAGAACCGGCTGACCGGCGGCGCCACCGGCAGCCTCGGCCCACTCGCCAGCCTGGAGGGCTAGGGGCATGGGAAAGGCACTGCTTACCGTGCGCCTGGCCGCCCGCGACCTGCGGCACCGCGCGGGGCAGGCTGCGCTGCTGCTGCTGGCGATCACCGCGGCTACGTCTGTGCTCACCCTCGGGCTGGTGCTGCACGGGGTCACCAGCCAGCCTTACCAGCAGACCCGGGCCGCGACGCACGGCCGGACGTGGTTGCCATCCTCGGCGACCCGGGAGACGGGCCGCACGGTCCGGGACAGACGGACGGGCCGCTGGTCGCGGCGCAGGCCAGGACGCTAGCCCGGGAACCCGGGGTGGTCGGCCACAGCGGGCCTTACCCGGTCGCGTCCGCCATCCTGCGGGCACACGGGCTCACCGCCATGGTCGAAGCGGAGGGACGCGGCCAGGCTCCGGCGGCCATCGAGCAGCCGCTGGTCACTGCGGGCAGATGGGTGCGGCCCGGCAGTATCGTGATCGAGCGGACCTTCGCGGAAGCGCTCGGCGTCAGCGCGGGAGACCGGGTCACCCTGAACGGCCGGCCGTTCAGGGTGACGGGCATCGCGGTCACTGCTGCCAGCCCGCCCTACCCCAACTTGTGCTATGGCCCGGGCGGCGACTGCGTCTTCGACCTGCCGAACTTCCCGCTTTCGTCGAACGACATCGGGCTGGCCTGGGTGACCGAGGCGGACGCCCGTGCTCTGGCCTCCCCGTCGGCACCGCTGTCATACTTCCTCAACCTGCGGCTGGGCAACCCGGCGGGGGCGCGGACCTTCGCCAGCCGCTTCGGCGCCGGCCCGGGCCCGGGGCCCGCCGCGCCGACCCTGATCGCCTGGCCGGACATCGCCGCCGCGGACGGCCTGCTGGTGCAGGACGAGCAGCAGGTGCTGTCGCCCGGTGCCCTGCTGGCCGTACTGCTGCGGTGGCCAGTGCCGCCGTGCTGGCCGGGGGCCGGATGGCCGAACGTGCCCGGCGGATCGGGCTGCTCAAGGCAGTCGGCGGCACGCCTGGGCTGATCGCCGCCGTGCTGCTGGCCGAGAACCTGGTGCTGGCACTGGCGGCCGCGGCCGGGCTGGCCGCGGGCTGGCTCACCGCGCCGCTGATCGCCAGTCCCGGTGCCGCCCTCGCAGGCGCCCCGGGGGCGCCGTCCGTCACCCTGCCCATCGCCGGGGAGGTAACAGCGCTGGCGCTGGCGGTGGCCTTCGCCGCCACCCTGGCACCAGCCATCCGGGCTGCCCGTACCAGCACCGTCAGCGCGCTGGCCGAGCGGCCCGGCGCCGGGCCGGCATGCCGTCCTGATCAGGCTGTCAGCCCCGCTGCCGGTGCCGCTGCTGCTCGGGCTGCGGCTGGTCGCCCGCAATCCGCGCCGTGCAGCCGTCAGCGCGGCCAGCATCGCGGTCACCGTTACGGGGATCGTCGCCGTGCTCACCTTCCACGCCACCGCCGACCTGAAGCTCCGGGGCGTCGCCAGCGGACTGGCGAACCCGGTCATCGACCGGGACGAGCAGATGCTGACGGTGCTCACGGTCGTGCTGATCGGCGTCCCGCTAGGCATCGGGCTGTTCGCGGCGGCCAGCCACACCTGGACGGCGACCATCCCGTCGGCCCGGTGGCTGGCCGCCGCACTACTGGGGACCCTGGCCGCCGTGGCCATGCTGACCAGCATCCCCGCCTGGCTCGGCACCCGCGAGCAGCCAGGAGTGGTCCTGCAGTCGAGGCCGGAGCCCGCCGAAGATCGGCCATCTATGCCACTCGGATTAGTTCGTCGCCGATTTCCAGGGTCGTGTGCATGCGCCCGCCGAGCGCCTCGACGTAGGCCCTGAGCACCGTCGTGTCGAACACGGTGCCCTTCTCGATCTGGCTGACCCGTCCCTGGGTGACGCCCATCCTCGCCGCGACGTCCTTCTGGGTGAGCCGCATGCTTCGGCGGATGGCGGCAAGCCGGTGTCCTATCCGCTCAGCTCGGTATGCCTCGCGGGCCTCCTCGCGGCGCTCGCGCACCTCACGGATGTCGGCGGCGAACTCGGGGTCGTTGCGGAGCCGGTCGATGCGGTCGTTGCCACTGCTGAACACCTGCTTCTCGCTCATGGCTCTTGCTCCTTCTCGCGCTTCCACTGGTCGATCAGTGGGTCGGCCCGGCTGGCGACCGAGTCGTACCAGACATCGCCGATCTTCTTCTTGTCGCCCGAGAAGAGGGCGACCACGACAGTGGCGCTGTTCGGCGGGAACCAGCAGATCAGCCGGATTGCCACCTCCACATCGAACGGATGGGAGACACGCCACAAGGGGTACCGTCTCGATTGCCGCACCCACTTGAGGTCAAGGCTCTCCTCGGCGTTGCTCGGAGGCCCTTCCCGCTCCTGCAGGACGGCCAGCTCGTCGACCAGGTACTTCAGCACTTGCCGGGCCCGCCGGTCACCTGCACGGGCGTCAGCCTCGAGGCGGTCCACGTACGCCCAGAACTGCTCGGGGCCATCAACAAGCACACTGCCATATTAGCATCACTAATAATATAGTCGCTGAGCTTCGAGTGGGCCGCCACCGGGCAACTGCCTTCTTCCCGGGTACATCGCACCGGCCGTCGCGGGCTTGCCGCTCGCGCTAGCTGGGCTACGGCTGGCAGCCATGTGGAACCAGACGGTCATGGTCGACTGCGCCCTCAGGGCACCGTGTGTCCCGGTCGGCCGCGCGGGGGCTCATCAAGCCTTGAGCGGAGGTGCACGATTCACGGGCGTGCGCCTCTCCGATCAAGCGGGATCCTGATTACCTCTGACCAGGCGAAACGGCTGCGCTGCTCCGATTAGCGCACCGCCTTGGGGTGGCAGACGAAGCGTTTCGTGGCCAGGACTGAGCCAAGAACTGAGACACATCTCGACGTCGAGACAGTCTTGACGCCGCCCATCCTGGGTGCTGCCGCAGGTCAGCGTGGCGGAGGATGCGAGATTCGAACTCGCGAGGGGTTGCCCCCAACACGCTTTCCAAGCGTGCGCCCTAGGCCACTAGGCGAATCCTCCGCGGGCAAGCCTACAGACTCTTGGCAGTGCTGCCGACCCGGATCCTGGCACAGGCTGTCGGCCGGCTGGTTAGACTGGACGCAGACCCCTCGCACGGCGTTTATCCCGCTAACCCCCCCAGGGCCGGAAGGCAGCAAGGGTACGCGGGCTCTGGCGGGTGTGCGAGGGGTCCCTTCCCCTCCCGGCGAGGATGAGGTCATGGCAGGCGACGTCCCTAATTCCGGCCAGAACGAAGCC
>JAJYTW010000114.1 GCA_021792855.1 Actinomycetes bacterium | reverse complement strand
GCTGGGCGACCCGGCGTTCACCCATGTGCTCGTCGTTACCCTGCCCGAGGCCACCCCGATCCATGAGGCTGCCGCGCTCCAGGCCGATCTGCGCCGGGCGGGCATCGAGCCGGCCGCCTGGGTCATCAACCAGAGCCTGCACGCCGCCGCCAGCCACGCGTCCCGCCTGGCGATCGTCCCGATGCTCCCCGGGCCGCCCACCGGCGCCGCCGGGCTGGCGCAGGTCTTCGCGTCGGCCGCCGTTCCCGGGGAATAACAGCACGCAGCAGCAGCGAGGGGAGCTGAGGGGTTATGGCCAAAGTGGTCATCCACCTGTTCCACGGCGATGATGATTCGCTGTCGGCAGGCTCGCACGTCGCCGAGCGGATCCGGCAGGTCGCCGCCGGCCAGGGCGCCGACCTGGAGGTGTACTGCTTCGGGCCTGCCCAGGCGGCGCTCAGTGACCCGCAGGGGGACGTCCGGGCCGAGTACAACCAGCAGATCGACGACCTCGCCGCGGCCGGGGTGCCGGTCGGCGCCTGCCTGAACGCGGCCCGCGCCGCCGGGCAGGAAGAGTCGCTGGCCAAGCGCGGCATCCGGCTGCAGTACGCCCGCGACGCGTTCGTCCGCTACGCCCTCGAGGGCGCGACGGTTATCACGTTCTGACCGATGCCTGCCGCAGACCAGCCCGCCGGCAGCACTGGTACCGGCCGGCACCAGTGGTACGTCCCGGCCTGGCTGGAAGTACCGGGGCTGCCGGTGTTCGAGGTGATCGACACCCGCTCGGCCCAGGGCCGCCTGGACCACCGGCCCAAGCGCGTTACCGTCGCTGACCTGGTGCTGTTCCACGGGCACGCCTGCGACGGTCTGCTGCGGGGCGCCTGGGCGATGCGCGCCCTGTGCGACGCCGCCTTCGGCGCCGCGCCGCTGGACCGCAGCGACCTGCTGGCGGTCTCCAGGAACAGCCCCTGCCTCGGCGACGTCGCGGCCTACCTGACCGGAGGCCGGGCCCGGTTCGGCACCCACCGGCTCGACCCCGATCTGGGCGCCGGCTTCCAGATCCAGGCCCTGTCCACGCGCCAGACCTGGGAAGTACGCGAGGACGAAGGGTACTTCCCCCCGCTGATCGCCGCCTGGGAAGCCGCACTCCTCGGGGAGCAGTTCAGCCCGGACAGCAAGCGCGAACTGCTCGCCGTCCACGAGGCAGCCCAGTGGGACTGGGTACGGCAGCACCTGCTGCCCAGCAGGCCCGCCGACCACTACCACGCCCGCCGGCTGGAAGCCTTCGACCCGCCGCCGGCACTGCTGGACGCCCCGCGGACCGACACCCTCAACCGCGTCATCCCGCCTCCGGCACAGGCGGCAAGCCCTTACGACCCCGACCTCGACGCCCCCGGACCAACGCCGCCGGACAGCGGCTCCTGGACAGCCCAGTACGCGGCGGGCCCCTGACGAATCACCCTCAACCTGGGCCTAGCCGGACACGCTGCGCTGAGCGCGTATTCAGCAGTAACCGGGCAGGCCAGGCCGACCTCCCTGGACACGGAGCTAGCCGCTTGACGTGCTGTGCCATCGTGCGTCGGCCGCAAGTGCCTGTTACGGCTCTGTTGTCTGAATCCGACTTGAACCCCCATGGGCGCTGACGTCACAGGACGCGTTTCCATGCCGTTCCGTTCCAGTGCAGGATCACCGCGTATTGCGTCCCTGAAGTGGGACAACCGACCGCCCAGGCGTTCCGCGCGGAGGTCACCGCCACGCCGAAGAGGTTGACGGCGCCGGTCGGATTCGGGCTGCGCACGAGCTTCCACATGGTCCCGTTCCAGCGCAAGATCAAGGGCATGCTTGAGGAGGAGGTCACGCTGGTCCCGCCGACCGCCCATGTGCCGCCTGACGCGGCGACGGCGAAGAGCCAGTTGCCGCGGGGGTCGCCGGCCGGATTCGCTGTCTTGGCACGCTTCCACGCGGTTCCGTTCCAGTGCAGGACCAGCGGACAGCCGACTGCCGGGCAGCCGAACCGGACGCCAACCGCCCACGCGTTGTGCGCGGAGGTCACCGACACGCCGTACAAGCTCGCGGCTGGCAGCTTCGGCCCTGCTACCCGCTTCCATGAGATCCCGTTCCAACGCAGAAGCAACGGACCGCTCGACGTGTGGCCGACCGCCCAGGCGTCGGTGGATGAGACCGCGGATACCCCGGTGAGCTCGCTCCCGGCCGGATTCGGAGCCCGGACCTGCCGCCACGCGGTTCCGTTCCAGTGCAGGATGAGAGTCTCCTGCACGTTGGTGGTGCTGTTGCGGTATCCGACGGCCCACGCGCTCCGGCTGGAGATAACGGCCACCGCTTCAAGTGCGGGACGTCGGCCCGGGCTCGGGCTGCGAACCCGATGCCACGCGGTTCCATTCCAGTGCAGGATCATCGTCCCGCCTTCGTCGACGCCGACCGCCCATGCACTGCTCGGGTAGATCGATGCCACGCCGAAGAGCTGGCCGTCCTTCGCCAACGGGGTGCGCGCGCGCAGCCACCTCCCGCCGTTCCAGTGCACGATCAGCGGCTCCACCGCGGCGGTAGATCCGACCGCCCATGCCTCTCGTGACGAAACCGCGGCGACGCCGTTGAGCGTTCCGCGCACCGCCGCGCCGGCCTGCGGCCCGGCCGCAACGGCCCCGCCACCCGCGCCCGCAGTCGAGGCCGACGCCTGGGCGGCCCCTGTGAACGAGAGCGTTACGGCACCAGCCAGTGCGACAGCCAGTCCCGCGATACGCCGATTAGGATCCATTTCGGGGCGCCTCCTCGCAGGTAGCCCACCCGCCTCACCTGAGATCGGGTGACCTGCGATGGCTGAGCAGGCCAGCCGTCGGCTCAGTAGACCGTCAAGTACCGTTGAAATCAAGGGCTGAATGGCCCTTCTGCACGTTGATCCACCGCCGGGAGGGATCTTCGCGAAGCGCCAGCCCGCAGGCGCCGTTCTGGTGCTCGGGCCATCGGTGGTCGCCACGTCCGGCCCGACCCGGGCGTCCATCACGGCGATCAACTGGCCGGGCTTCTGGCCGCGCCCGGCGCACCGGCGGCGGGCGCGGCGGTGACGAAATGACCTGGTTCGCCACCCCTACCAGCCGAGAACTGCCCAGCTACAGGTACCCGAGCAATAACCAGCCCGAGGGTGGGAACTTTCAACTGGCCACCACCGGGGACCGCAACTTGGCCGTTGACACCAGGTATCCGATGTGGATCTCGGTGGTCGGCTCGCCGTCGTTCTGGGCCCCGCAGGGGGTGAGCACACGGAATCCCCGGTCATCTGGGCGGCCTTATCGGGCTCGGCAGTCGCTGACAACTGCAGACTCTGCGACCGACTTGAACACCAATGGCCGCTGGCCTGCGCAGATTGGTATCACGGGCGTGTGACACCCATGCTCTAGGAGTGTTTCCGCAGGTCAGGTGATGATCATCTGGTGCCCGAGGGGGACTTGAACCGTTCGCCTATATCTTGCAGTCTGCCGGTGGTGCCTGGCTTGACCTGCGAGGTTCGGTGTGATGGCGTCCCGGCGGGCCGTCGTGCCCTGCACCCGGGCTGCGGTTCGGGAAGGCGGTGCTGGTGAGCATCGCGGTGATGAACTGGGTGTGGGCGCATTCTGTGACCTGCTCGGCACCTTGGATTCCGCCTGCTCGCGGTGACTTTTACGCGCAGACTGCCGCCGATTCACAGGCCTCCGAGCCCGGGGGTCTGGAGGATGCCATCGCCGACCGGGCCGACGCCGCGCTGACGCGGGATACCGGGTGCGAACGGATTGCCCATCGCGGTCACGACGCCGGTCCGTCCCTGCTGGAGCACGACCGGCGGCGTCCGCGCGGACTCCTCGTCTTCGTCGCGCTGCCGCCGCCGGGTGTCGGCCTCCAGCGCAGCGGCGTAGCCGGTAACACCCGCCAGCCATTCCACGGGGACGCGGGCCATCGTGACCTCGACCGGATCCAATGCGCCGCTCACGAGCAGCCGGAGCAGGTCCGCAGACAGGGTCTCCAGCGACACGGGGACACGTCCCGGCTCGGCGACAGCGCGCGCCACAGTATCCCGCGCGGCCTCCATCTGGGTCACCCGGTCGGCCGCGGCATCCAGGTCGCGCTGGGCAGCGTCCCGGACCGCGACCGCCTGCGCATGCTCGCGTTCGTACCGGGCCAGCACGTCGGTAGCGAGCCGCAACCGCAGCCGCAGCGCGGCCTCGGTCTCGGCCGAGACCCCGGCCCGCATCCGCCGGGCGGTCTCCTCGGCCTTCCCCACGTCGGCGTGCTCGCCGCGCGCCTTCTCCAGCTCGGCCGCAGCCTTAGCCTCGGCTCGCTGCGCCGCCTTCAGGGGAGCGGTCTTCTCCCGCCGCTGGGCGACGGCCACTTCCAGCTCGGCCTGAGCCCGGCTCCGGCGGTCCTCCAGCGACGCAAGGTGCAGCACCCGGTCCGCCTCCAGATGTTTAGCCAGCATCTGGTCCTGAAGCGCGCCAGCCTCACCGCGGAGCTTGGCGGCCTGGACCGCGGCCAGGGCACGCGGCGCGTCGAGATGCTCAGCAAGCTCCGGGCCCGTCACTTCGGGCAGCGTCCGCACGCCGGGCACGGGTCACCCGCAGACGGCAGGCTGGTGCCGCACTCGTGGCACGCACGGTCCAGCAGGTACGCGGCAGCGTCCGCGACAGTCCACCCGCTCACGCGCTCGTCAGCTCTCTGGGCGACGCGACCGCCGACAGGGCAGCCCCGCAGGCCACGCAGAACTTGCTGCCCGGCACGTTCCCCGCATGTCCGGCCGGGCACGTCATCACCGGGCCGAGTGCCGGACGCTGACCCGAGATCGTTCCCTTGACGAAGGGGGAAATCTCGGCGCCGTCGAAGCCGGCCAGGCGGGCGACCGCGGCCGTCAGCAACGCTGATTGCTGCTGGGCACCGATCCGCTCGTACTGCCTCGCGGCCAGGTCCTCATCCAGGGTGAGCGGGATGTCCGCCACGGTCTTCGACCACATCGGGTCGCCCTGAAGGAAGCCTTCGCAGGCCGGGCAATCCAGCGCCCATACCGCGACGGGGTAGCCGTCCAGGCCGATCTCACGAAGGTGGGGAATCCCGCACCCGCCGTGCTCGGGGCCGACCCTGATGCTCTGAGTGTCTGAGCGTGCAAACATCATATCCTTGGTCTCCTTGCTGGTCAGCGCTCTGAGGGCGAGCCGCCAGACAGCGCCGTGGTCACCCTGTAGTCGATTGGCTGTGCTCTCGGCGCCCCGGGCAGCGCGACGGCCTCCAGCAGTCCCGGCACCCGCAGCGGCACCGGGTCAGTACGCAGAGCCTCGTGCTGCGGCGACTGGGCCGCGTGGCCGGCCTCCAGGGGCATCCGGTCATAGCTCGACGGCAGCGGGTGACCGGGCAGGACAGGCTCACCCGGACCCTCGTACGCGCCGCGCTCACGGAAGTTCTTCGCCGCGCTCTCCTGGTCCGCGTCGTCACGCATCGCGTCGATGTGCCCCTCGGCGGCCTCGTGCGCCCCGGTCACCGCAGCGGGCTTGCGGTCCTTACCGTTCTTGCGCCGCTTGAGAGCCGCCTCGGCCTGCGCCTGCTGGCCCTCGACGGTGACGGTGATCATGCCGCACCGCCGTTACCCGGCCCGTAGGACGGGAACGCGGCGCGGTAAAGCCGCTCGCGGACAGCCGGGTCATGCTCGGCGGTGATCTTGGTGAGCATGCCTAGCTCCATGCTCTTGGCGACCCCGGCGAGCATCCCGCCGCCGCACCGGGTGCAGTACATCTGCGCTAGCCCGTACTTCGCGGCCTTGCGGCATGCCGGGTTCGGGCAGCGGGCCCGGCCTGCCTTGGTGACCATCGCCGGGCCGTACTCGTCGCGCCTGGCCGACTTCAGCGCACGACGCAGCCGCTTGATCTTCTTATTGCTCTTGGCCACAGGCCCCTTTCGAGAAACCATTCAGGCCACCTCGCGGGCGGCATCAACAGGAACACCGGGCACCAGCGCCACGCGCCAGGCCGCTGGATCAAACGGGATCGAGTTCGCCACCGCGAACGACGGTGCGCACGTATCGGGCTCAGCAGCCAGCACCGCGGCGATCTGCTGCCGCAGCACGCGGGCCTTCTCCGCTGCCTCAGCGTCCCGGGCGATCCGCTTCTCCAGCCGCACGAGCCGGCGAGCCAACGGCCACGGCAGAGCGAAGATGTCCTCGACGGGAATCTCGGCATCGGCCGGGAGCCGCGACCGCAGCGCGTCGGCCAGGCCCATCGCCTCGGCCGCGACCCGCTCCGCCGTGCGGGCCTTCACGCGGCGCGCCGGATGGGAGCGACAGCACTGCGCCGGGCAGCGATGTAGGCGTCGATAGCGGCCGGGTCAAACCGCAGCGAGCGGCGGCCTATCCAGATGTCGGCGATTGCGCCGGACCGGCGGAGCCGGCGCAGGGTGGAATCGGATACGTGCAGCCTCTCGGCTGCTTCTCGGGGAGTCAGCAGGGGCTGGGGCTGCACACGCTCCCAACTGCACCACGGTCCCGGATCGTCACAAGATCAACGCTAGCGGCTGGCGGCACCTGACAGCCAGTGGTGGCGCACGCGGCCCCGATCCTGACAGCGCATGTTACAGATGCCCGATTGACCTTCCGATGTTGATTCAGCCGGAAATATGACACTGGCTGTTTCTACGATGACCCAAGCAGACGCCGACAGGAGGTGGCCATGCACAGACAGGGTCAGGATGCGCCAGCAGGTGACGGGCGCGGGCCCAGCAACGCGGCTGTGCCCGCAATGCCAGTCATCCGCGGGCACGAGCGGAATCCGTGGCCAAGCCCGCTAGCCGCAGACGGGAAGCGGCCAGTGCTCGGATGGCAGTTCGCCAATCCGAGGAATGGTGGCCCGTGCTTTGTGATTATGCGGCAGTCTGCCCTGACAAGCTGGAAGATCCTTGAGCGCTTCCCGCTTACCGAGCAAGGCTGGGAAGCCGCATGGCGTCGTTTCGCCAGCATGGCGGATGCCCCGATCCGAGAGACGCTGGAGGCAATCCAGTCCCGGGCAGTTTCGGCGCCGGGTGAGCCTGCCAGAGTCGATCCCGGCTCCGCTGCCGTGCAGGACGACCGAAATGGCCAGCCGGCAGCGGGGCCATCGCCGGACGAGCCCGCGATCGCTCGCACTGACAACCCGATACCTGCCGCCGCCCGCGAAACTGCGCGCGCGACGGGTGCACGGCCTGGCGAGACACCCGAGCAGACCTATCTTCGCCAGATCCGCACCGCCGTCAGCGTCATGGCCTGGATCATGGGCATAGGCGCCGCCATTGCAGTCATCGTGGGCATCATCGTGGCCGTCCAGGTCAGCCACCTCAACTCCAGCCTTAACGGCGGCGGGAGCGGATCAAACTGCCTGTCCCAGGGCGGCACTAACCCGTACTGCTAGGGCTGAGCACGATCCGTTAGCGGAAGTAAACCGTTTGTAAAGTGCGCGCGTCCTAGCTACGCCGACGAGAGCGTTAGGGAAGGCAACATCCGATGAGCGACTGGCAGGTTCCCCCGCCGAAGCAGCCCCCGCCGGGTCAGGGCTGGGGTCAGCAGCAGCCAGGCTACGGCCCGCCTCCCGGGTACCAGCAGCAGCCAGGCTATGGCCCGCCTCCCGGGTACCAGCAGCAACCCGGTTACGGCCCGCCTACGGGCCCGCCCCGGCCTAACTGGTTCCGGCGGCACAAGATCCTGACCGGCCTGGGGATCTTCGCGGCGCTCGTGATCATCGGCTCGGCCGCTGCATCGACTGGAGGCGGTAACGGCAGCAGCACCGCCAGTGGCAGCCACCCAGCGGCCACCGGGTCGAGTCCCAAAGCACCTGCTGCCACCTTGGGCGGCCGGTGCATTGAGCCCGGCCTGACTGCTTACAACGGAACGCTGATCTGCGGCACCAACGGGAAATGGCAGATCCCCGCGAGCAGCACTGGCAGCAGCACCCGCAGCAGCCAGCCACCGGCAGCGCCGCAATACACGACTGCCCAGCAGCAGGCGATCGACTCCGCCGAGAGCTATCTGAGCATGGGATCAGGGTTCAGCAAGGCCGGTCTGTATGCCCAGCTGCACTCACAGTACGGCGAGGGATTCTCGGCGCGGCTGGCACACTTCGCCGTCAGCCACATCAAGGTCAACTGGTTCCATCAGGCTGTCTTGTCGGCGCGCGGCTACATGCAGACAGAGCCGGGCTGGTCGTACAGCGGGCTGGTCCAGCAGCTTGACTCGCCCTATGGCGGCCAGTTCACGGTCGCGCAGGCCGAGTACGCCGCGAGGAAGGTCGGTCTCTGAGCGTCCCGGCCTTGAGCGCGTGCATCCCGACCTCCCGCAGCGAAAGCTCACTCTGGGTGTTGTCATCCAGGTCGCGCACCAGCACGGCGCGTAGATGATGACCGGCGAGCTTGTGGGGCTGCGCCCCGGGCAGGCACGGGAGAGCTTCTCCCGCGAGTGACGTTCCGATGCCGCGCGAAGACCGGCACCGGTGCCGCCTCCTCGCCCAGTACCGCTACCCGGGCAAAAGGTGCGAAATATGGTAACGAGATTGTCGTAGTAAGAACTCGCGCAGGACCGTCTCAGCGATCATGCGCAGCCGACCGGGGAAGGCGAGCACGGTCGACCGCAAGGGAAGCTCCGCGCGCCCGTTCGCCGAGCGTGGCCGGGACAGACCACTGGCCGACCAGGGAGAGGCCGAGCCGGCCGGTCGGCGGGAAGGCCGAGCCTATGCGCGATGCGACAGCGGCCAGACGATCTGAGCGCACCAGGGATGCCGTCCGCCACGCGCAAGCGCCGCCGAGCGCGTGTAGCGCAAACGAACGCATACGCCACGAGCGCGAAGAGCGCGGCTGGTCAACGGCCGAGCTAGCCCGCCGGGTCACGCTCGCCGGAATGCCGATGCCTCAGCAAACGGTCTAGAAGATCGAGAGCGGCACCCCGCGGCGGAAGCTGACAGTCGGCGAGGCAACGGCCTTCGCGAGCGTCTTCGGCATCACCTTGGACCAGCTCATGGAGCTACCCGCGCAGGACATCCCACACGAGCTGGTGCGGCTTGCCGTCGATTTTCGGACATGGCGTCTGGCTGAAGGTGCCCAGGCGGCGAGACTCGTTGACATCAACGACCGCATTAGCGAGCTCGGCGAGGACGAGAAGTACACCGCTGATGTCGTCGCGAAGTTCGGGGCGCTTGATGCTGACCAGGCTATTAGTGATCTAGAAACGATCATCGCCAATCTGCGCGACGCGCTAGCGGCGATCAGATCCGGCAGTTCGGCGTGGCGGGTCGTGGCGTCGGCCACTGAAGTCGTACCAGCGGCAGATGACACCAACCTTGAGGCCGGAGAGGCGCAGTCATGACTGCCCGCCGTCGCCGACCTCGCGGTGAGGGCGGCGTGTTCGAGTACCGGACGGCGGCTGGGGCGGTGCGGTTCGGGATCAAATTCGACCTGCCTTCGCCGGACAGCCGCCGCCGCCAGGTGATGCGCCGCCGCGACCAGAACGACCAGCCGTGGCTGACCCATGACGGCGCGGTCGCCGCGCTGCGGGAAGCACTCGTCCAGTCGGGCCGCGGGGAGTGGATCGACCCGAGCAAGCAACCGACCGGTGAGTACCTGGAGAGCTGGCTAGAGGGGCTCCGGCTGGCGCCGTCCACGGTAGCGAGCTACCGGAAGAACGTCCGGCTGCACATCGCGCCGTACATCGGCACGGTGCCCCTGGCCTCGCTGACCCCGGCCCGGATCGCAGCGATGTACCGGACGCTGGAGAACTCCGGCCGCGCTGACCATAGGCAGGGGGCCGGCCTGTCGGCCCGGACGGTCCGCTACGTGGCGACGATCCTGCGGGCCGCGCTCGGCGAGGCCGTCGCCGCCGGCATGATCGCGCGGAACCCGGCCGACCCGGAGCGGGCCAAGCCGCCGACCGCCCGCGAGGCCCGGGCACCCGAGATGCACCCGTGGACCGCCGGTCAGCTCGCGGTGTTCCTGGACTGGTCACGCGAGCACAGCCAGTTGCATGCCGCCTGGTGGCTCCTGGCGATGACCGGGATGCGCCGCGGCGGGCTGCTGGCCCTCCGCTGGCGGGACATCGACTGGACGCCGGGACGGCCAGCATCCGCCGGTCCGCCGGTCTCTCAGTGTCTACGCTCACGTTCTGCCGGGCGACCAGCGCGCCGCGGCGGCCCGTTTCGCGGCCCTGATCGGGGGTGCGGAAGCGTGATCGCGACCCCGTTGGTATCAGGTAGGTATCAGAACGCCGGATCGGCGGCTGATTCCGCTCACGTAATCCGCTGACCTGCGGAAACGCGACCCACTCTCTGTGTCCGAGGGGGGACTTGAACTCCCGGTCGCCCAGGTACGCCGGCATTCGTCCGTAGTCACCTGCACCCTCGCTGACCAGCCCTTTCTGTCGCTCGCCACGCTCGTGCCGATCGTCGGCGACCACCCGAATACATCCGCACCCGTGTCACGACCAGTGTCACGGGCTGCGCTCGCCTGCCATCCCGCTAACACAAGGCGGGCCGCCGCATGCGCTCCAAACCCTGCGACGGCCCTGGATCACCAGTCCCCGAGGAGGACCGATGACCGTGAGATCAATCCTGCCCGATCAGCCGCGTAAGGCAGTGCGGCAGCGCCGCTGCGAAGTGTGCGGTGTCCCCCGCTGCGTGCCCTGCACTGGCAAGGGCGACCATCTCGCCCGGTGGCTCAGTGCCTATGACGTCCGGGTGATCAGCCGTGCCGACCTGATCTCGGTGGTCATACGGATGGTCGTCGTCACGAAGTGGGCCGTCGTCGATGAGGCCCTGATCGGTCGTGCGGCATGACCGGCCCATTCGGCACCGAGCAGCAGGCCCGCGAGGCCGCTCATCTGGTGGTCGCGCCGGAGCCGGGCTGGTCCATCCTCCGGGCGGAAGGCAACCGCGAGCTGCTGACCCGTGCGCTGGCCGGCGCCGGCGTCGAGACGGGCGTCTACGACGAGCGGATTCTGGCGTGGCTTGCCGGGTTCACCGACGCGACGTGCGCTGTCGTCGCCGGGTGGATCAGCCGGGCGGCCGGGAACCGCTGCCGCCGTTGCGGCCGGCCCGCGCCAGACGGCAACGACTGGTGCGCCGCATGCGAGGACGAGAACGCCGCGCAGGCGCTCGAGGTGCTCCGCGAGGCCGCCAGCGGCGAGCCGGGAGGTGCCCTGTGAGCTATACCTACAAGCGCACCGAGCCGGGCCTGTGGACCGTCGGCGACTACGACCCGGCCGGCAGGTGGCAGCCCGAGTCCGATCACGACAGCCCGCAGGATGCAGCCCAGCGGGTGGCGTGGCTGAACGGGTCGGGCGAGCCTCCGGTGCCACCTGCCGGGCTGCTGCTGACGCCGCGGGACCGGCGCACGCTGCTGGCCGCGCTCACGGACGCCGCCGCGTACCGGGCCGAGCGTGCTGCCGGGCTCTGCGATGCCTGCGAGGTGGCAGATGCGGGCGCGTGCGATGAGCACGCCGACGACGCCGACCAGGCCGAGTCCTACCGGGCGCTCACGGCCCGGATCGGCGGCGCGTCGTGACCGGCCCGGACACCGCGGTGCTGCTCGCCCGGATCAGCGACCTGGATGAGCGGCTCCAGGCGGCCGAGACCGCGCTTGCCGCGCTCCGGCGGGGCCTGATCGTCATCGGCAAGGCGACCGGCATGGAGGTCCTGCCCGCCGGCCAGTGCCGCCCATGCCTGCGGGTGCTCGATGGCGGCAGGGGTGGTGCGGCATGACCGGGCACACGGCGCGCCGCTGGCCGCTGGTCCTGATCGCCGCGCCGGCCGCGGTCGCGGTCTGGTCCGGGTGGGTCGGCCTCGGCCAGATGTGCGGGTTCGGGCTGGTGACCCCGCTGCCCGGCATCGTGGCCTGGCATCTGAACACCGCGATCACCCTGCCGGTCGGCGTCGAGGCGTACGGCGCGTACGCGCTGGGGGCGTGGCTCGCCCCGGCCGGCGTCCCGGCTGCGGCGCGGACGTTCGCCAGGAGGTCGGCGGTCGGCGCGCTGCTGCTCGGGATGACCGGCCAGGTGATCTACCACCTGCTCGCCGCCGCCCGCGCGCACCGGGCGCCGTGGCCGGTCGTGGTCCTGGTCGCCTGCCTGCCGGTGGTGACGCTCGGGTTCGGCGCGGCCCTGACGCACCTGCTCCGCGGACCGGTACGGGCCGACGACGCGGACCTGTCCACGGACCGGTCTGGGAACGCCGCCGGAACCGGCACGGGAACCGAGCCGCCGGCCGGTACGAGCGGCACCGCCGGGACCGGTCCGCAGACGAGCGGGCGAACCGGTACGGAAGACGGCGGCGAACCGGTACGCGGCACCAGGCCGGACCGGTTCGCCAGGAAGCCGCCGGACCGGACCGCGAACCGGCCTGCCGGCAAGAAGCCGAACCGGAACGGGAGCCCGGTCAGCGGCGAGGCGGCCGAGCGGGAGTTCGCCGCCGAGATCGCCTCCGGGCAGGTCCCCTCGCTCTACCAGATCCGCACGAGGCTCCACGTGGGCAACGAGCGGGCGAAGGCGCTGCGGCAGCACATCGCCCGCCAGGCGCTCACGACCTGAGAAACACGCCAGGACCGGCGCTTCCCGTAGCCCACGGTCACCGGTCCTGGCCCCCACCGGAATGGAGAAGATCAGCATGTCAGCAACGACCGAACACGGCGACCGGAACGGCGTCGTCGTCCCGCTCCGCCCCGCCCCGGCACAGCCGGACCCCCAGGCCGAGCCTGAGCAGGCTATCCCGGACCCCGGTCAGGAGATGACCGGCGCCGGGCCGGACCGCCGCCCGGTGCTGCCGCCCGCGCTGCACCGGGCGAACCTGCCCTCCACCCTCGCCTACCACGCGGGCCTGTTCTGGCACCGCGCCCGCTACCACGGCCTGCGCGCCCCGTTCTACCTGATCCTGCTGGCCTGGCATGCGGTCCGGGGTGCCGGGCGGCTCACCGGCCGGGTTGTCCGGTGGTGGCACTGGCCCGAGGGCTGGCACCTGGAGTCCCAGGCCGTCGCCGCCGGGCGGGCCGGGCACCACGACGCGATCCGCGCCCACCAGCAGGGCCGCGCGACCCGCGCCGCCCGGGGCCGGATCATCGCCGTCGCCCTGGCCGCCAGCGGCGCTGTCCTGGCCGCTGCCGTCCTCCTGCTCCCCGGGTGGGCGTGGATCCCCGCCGGGCTCCTCGCAGCCGCGGTGCTGGCCCGGCACGGCCGCCCCTACGGCAGGCCCGTCATCCGGGCGGCCGTCGTCACCCCTGCCTACCAGACGCCGACCCCGGAGATCATCACCCGGGCACTCGGCGCGCTCGGCATCGCCGGGATCAGCGAGGCGATCCGCAGCGGCCAGGGCATCCGGTTCATCACCGACGTGCACCGCGACGGCCCCGGCTGGGGCTGCGACCTGGACCTTCCCCACGGCGTCACCGCGGGCATGATCGTCGCCAGGAGGGACCAGCTCGCCTCCGGCCTCCGCAGGCCGCTGTCGGCGACCTGGCCCGAGCCGGTCGCCGAGGAACACGAGGGACGGCTC
>JAJYTW010000113.1 GCA_021792855.1 Actinomycetes bacterium | reverse complement strand
ACGGGCCAGGCCCGGTGCCGCGGTGACAATCGGCGCGCCCGGCGGGGAGTGCTGCTACCTGCCGGGGGAGCGGTCAGCGCCGCTGCTGCTGGTCGGCACCGGGACCGGCATCGCGCCGCTGATGGCTATCGCCAGGGCCGCCCTGGCCGATGACCACACCGGGCCGATCGCGCTCATCCACGGCGCGGCGGCCCCGGACCGCAGGTACGCGGGCACCCGGCTTCCGGACCGGATCCGCCGGGCCGCCCGGGCCAGGAACGTGCGCGTCTGGGGCGGGCCGGCCGGAGCAGGCGATCCGGGCGGCGCCCGGTCTGGCGGTGCTCATCCTGGTGGTGCCCGGATGGCTGCCAGGCCGGGAGCGGTGACCTGGCAGACCTGCGTCCGGTCCCGCGGTGAGGACGTCGCCGAGGCGGCGGCCAGGACCCTGGCCGTGCTGACCGACCAGCCCGGATCCGCTCGCGCCTACCTGTGCGGCGGCGCGGGTTCGGTGAGCCGGTCCCGGCGGGCGCTGTTCCTGGCGGGCCTGTCGCTGTCCGGCATCTACGCCGACCTGTTCACCCCCGCGGTCGGTCAGCCGCGCGGCTAAGGCGGCCGCGGTCGGGAAGCCGCCCTCCTAGTGACCGCCGCCCGAGGACACACCGCCCGAGGACACACCGCCTGGGGGGACATTCTCGGGGGAGGGAATGCCAGGCAGAACCGGGTCCGGCGCCGTGCCACCGCCGGTGCCACCGCCCTGCGCTGAGTCGAAGCTCGCCTGCTCCAGCGACCTTGCCTCCCGCCGCTCCCACTCGTCGATGCTGCGCAGCATGCCCTCGGTGTAGGCCCGCAGGTGTGTGCGGTACACCTCGCCGAAGGCCCGCAGGTAGGCAAGCTCGGCCTGGAGGCCGCGCCGCTCCTGCTCGGTGGCGGCGCCGGTCGGCTCGCTGAACGCGGCCAGCGCGGCCTCGTGTGCCCGGGCGGATGCCTCCTTCAGCACCATGTCGGCGTGCTCCTGGGCCTCAGCCAGGATCTCGTCCCGGCGGGACCGCGCCTCCTCGGTGAGCCGGTGGCTGTACGCCTGCGCGTCGGCGACATAGCGGTCGGCCGTGAGCTGGGCCTTGGACAGGATCTGGACGGCGTGGACATGCGCGTCCTCGCGGCCGAACAGCACCGCGTCGGCGCCGTTCTCGCGGCCGATGATCCTCCGCCGGAGCCGTTGGACCTCATTCCACAGTGACGCCTTCTCATTCATCAGCGTCACGATTTCCTGCTCCACCTCGGCCAGGAACGCGCGGACATGCTCCTCGTCGTATCCGCGCCTGCCAAGCCGGGACAGCGGGAAGCTGGCGTTCTGCACCTGGTCGGGCGTCAGTCGCTTCTGGTCCTGCTGCCACGCCACCGTCATGACTCACTCCAGCCGAAATCCTCGAGGTGGATCTGGTTCCGTGGCATTCCCGCCGCGGTAAGCAGTTCCGCCGTGCGCCGCACCAGCTCGGTCGGCCCGGCCAGGTAGGCGTCGTGACCGGACCAGTTGCCGCGGCGGGCCACCACGTCGGCGAGGTTCCCGACCTCGCCGGCGAACCTGCGGTCCGCGGCGACCGCCGGGACCACGCTCAGCCACGGGTACTCGCCCGCCATCTTGTCCAGGCTGGGCAGGTCATATAGCTCGTCGCTGGTGCGGGCGCCGAAGAAGAGATGCACGTGCGGTGGCCGCGGCAGCCCGGCGATCTGCTCGATCAGCGCCTTCAACGGCGCCAGCCCGGTGCTGCCCGCGACCATCAGGATGTCGCGGCCTGAGGTGGTGTCGAGCGTCAGCACGCCGACCGGCGGGCCGATCCGGATCTCCTCTCCGACGGGAACCTCGTAGACCAGGGCCATGCTCACCGCGCCGCCGTCGACCATCCGGACGTGAAACTCCACGGTGCCGTCGGGCCGAGGCGCGTTCGCCATCGAGTAGTAGCGCCACAGCCGCGGTCGCCGCGGCGACTCGATCGCGACGGACTGCCCGGGCAGGTAATCCAGCCGGGGCTCGGGCCGTACGTGCAGCACGCAGATGTCGTAGCTGCGGCGCTCGCAGGCCAGGACGGTCCCGGTCCAGAACGGCGGTCGTACGCCCTCGTCCTGGCTGGCCGCCTCGATCATCACCTGCGCGACAAGGTCGTAGGCGGCGGCCCAGTCCGCGGCGAGTTCCGGCGTCCAGCCCTCGCCCGCGAAGTGCGCGAAGGTGGCGAGCAGGCTGCCGCCCACCGCCGCGTAGTGGTCCGCGATCGTGCCGAACTTCCGGTGGTCGCGCCCGAGGCCCTGCAGGAAGGCGGTGAGGCTCACTAGGTCATCGACCTGGGAAACGATCTGGGCGAGGGCCCCGACCAGGTGGTCACGCTGCGCGCGCATCGAGATCGGGAACATGTCCCGGACCTCGGGATGCTTTATGAACAGGTCCGAATAGAAGAACAGCGGAACCTCATCGCCATACATGGCAATTCGGGCGAAACTGTCTTTGAGTCGCGTTGCGTCCAATTGTCCCTCCTTTCCGACCGGGTCGATAGGCGGGGCTGGAGCCGATCAATAGTCCAATACGGTGCCTACTCCCAGAAGCTAACCGAAGGCGACAGGGCGTTCCGCGCGATTCCGAAAAATCGCATCAGTGCGGGTGAGAATGGTGTAGGAGCGCTGCGCGCCGGGGTGCGAAGCGTCAGGCTCAGCCGCGGTCGTGGAGGGTTACCTGGTAGCCGTCGGGGTCCGCGAACGTGAACGTGCGGCCGAACGGCCCGTCGACGGGTGCTGAGAGGATCGTCGTGCCGGCGGCGGCGAGTGCGTCGTGGATGTCCTGCGCGTCGGGCGCGTGCAGCCACAGCGCCACCCCCTGGCCCGGCTGACCGATGGCATCCAGGTCTGTGCCAGATACCACGTCGCGCACGGCGAACGCGATCGGCTTGGTGTCGAATACGACGGCGTGCGGCGGCCCTGCGTCGGAGCGCTTCAGCCCCAGGTACTGCTCGTAGAAGGCGGCGGAACGCTCCAGGTCGCGCACCTGCAGTGAAATGAAGTCGGGTCCGGTGACGGCCATGGTGATGCCTCCTCGTCATATGTCAGTCTTCTGACATGCCTCAACGTATGTCAGACTGCTGACATGAGTCAAGGCGAGCCCGGAATCGAGCTGGACACTTCGCTGGGGTACATGCTGAAGGCGGCCGCGAGCGCCCTGCACTCCGCCATGGAGGGCGTGCTGAGGCCGCTGGGCATGACGATCACCCACTACGCCTGCCTAGAGCTGCTTGCCCAGCGGCCGGGCCTGTCGAACTCCGAACTCGCCCGCGGCGCCTTCGTCACCCGGCAGTCGATGAACGTGCTCCTACAGGCCCTCGAACGTCAGGGACTCGTCGTCCGCCCGGCACAGGCACCCGTAGGCAGGGCCCTGCCGACCGAGCTGACTGCTCGCGGGCGCCGCCAGCTCAAGGTGGCCAGCGCCGCGGTGCGCGGCGTCGAGCAGGACATGCTGGCCAGCCTGGATGTCAGCGAGCAGGACCAGATGCGGCGGCTGCTCACTGCGTGCATCGCCGCACTGACCGAACCAGCCGCGCCGGCGAACCAACCGCTCCGGAATTTACGGCCGTGCGGTCTCCCTGGCCAGGGACGGGAGCTGCGGGCAGGACCCGATCGAACAATCCGGCCAGGAGCCCGGCGCCGTGGCGCTCTGCGCCGGGCTCAGCCCACAAGCTCGTCCGCGGCCGCGGCGAACAGTTCGGTGTGGGTGTCCACGTCCGCGCTGGTGGTGGCCGGGCACATCAGCGCCATGTTGTGGAACGGCGTGATCAGCACCCCGCGATTGGCCAGGTACAGGTGCAGGTACTCGTCCAGCGCCGGTTCGGCCGCCGCGTGCGACTCGGTGCCCGAGCGGGCCGGGGTGGGGCAGAACCGGTACTCGGCCCGTGCCCCAAGCTGAACGATGTTCCAGGGCAGCCGCCGGGTGTCGATGACGTCCTGCACCCCGGCCGTGAACCGGGTGGCAAGCTCGATCATGACCGCGAACGCCTCCGGCGTCAGCACGTGCTCCAGGGTGGCGCGCATCGCGGCGACCGAGAGCGCATTGCCCGCCAGCGTGCCGCCCACGCCACCGGTGTCCACGATGTCCGCGGTGTCATCGGCCAGGATCCGCTCGGCCAGCCCGGCCGACAGGCCGTAGGCACCGCACGGGATGCCGCCGCCGATTGACTTGCCGATGGTGACGATGTCTGGTTCCAGGCCCCACGCTTCGGTGCAGCCGCCCGGCCCGGCGCTGAACGTGTGCGTCTCGTCGTTGATCAGCAGTGTCCCGTACTTCCTGGTCAGCGCGCGGACGGCGGCCAGGTAACCCGGCTCGGGCAAGATGATGCCCATGTTGGTCATGGCGGGCTCCATCAGCACCGCCGCGACGTCGCCGTGCGCTAGCTCGCGCTCGAGCGCGTCGATGTCGTTGAACTCGGCGACCCGGGTGGTCACGGACGGATCGACCGGCGCCCCGGTGTTGCCCTCCCGCGACCGCGGGCCGTCCGGGGTCGCCACGATGAACGACTCGTCCACGCTGCCGTGGTAGCAGTACGAGAACACGGCCACCTTCGGCCGGCCGGTGATCTGCCGCACGATCCGCAGTGCCCACCGGTTGGCGTCGGTCGCGGAGAGCGTGAAGCTCCACCGGGTCGGGCCGAATCGGCGGGTCAGCTCGCCGGCCACCCAGGCGGCGTCCTCGGTGGGCAGCATCGTGGTGGCCCCGCCCAGATTGCCGTACCGGAGCGCGACCGCGGCCTGGACCGGGGCGGGTGAGTGGCCGGCCATGGCGCCGGTGTCGCCGAGGCAGAAGTCGGCGAAGATGTTGCCGTCGATGTCGGTGAGCCGTGCGCCGTGCGCCGTCGCCAGATATAGCGGGAACCCGCCGGACCACATCCGCATCCAGGTCATCGGAACGCCGCCGAGCAGGTTTTCCCCGGCCGCCGTGAAGGCGCGCCGGGAGGCGGCATGGCCGCTGGCGTACTGGTCCCGCTCGCGCTTGATCAGGCCGCTGAGCCGGTCGGAATCGATCGTCGCGTATCCGGACGGGTTCTCGGACATCTCATACCTCCAGGATCTGGGGGTGACCTTATCGTGACCGGCTCGCCGGGCCCGCGAGCCGGGTCACCGCCGGCCAGGGCGGTCCTGGCGGGCCCGCCGGTGCTCGGTGAGCCAGGACAGCACGGCGAAGACCGGGATCGCGATCGCGATCAGCACCGCGGTGCCGGAGAACGCGCTGTCGATGAAGTCGCCGCCGACCCTGGCGATCGCGTAGTAGTAGCCGACCACCACCGCGACCAGCAGGACGTAGCCGCCGGCCGCCGTGGTCAGGCCGTGCCTGAGCAGGGCGGTCCAGCCGAGTCCGGCCCGGCCGCTCCCGGCTGGGTCCGCCGGGCCGGCGAGATCCGCCGGGTCATCCGCGCGGGCCGGGTCTTCCGGGCCGGCCGGTCCGCGCTGCGGGGCCGGCCGGGGCTCGCGGGCGGCGCGCCTGCTCAGCCGGAGGCCGATCGCCAGCACCGCCATCAGAATCAGCCAGCCGCCCAGCATCGGCACCAGGGCCTGGCGGATTACCGCGCTCGACATGATCGGCGCCCCGGTCAGGACCGGAGCAGGAAGTGCCAGCCGCGGATGAAGAAGTGCCAGCCGGCCCACAACCAGAGCGCGAACAGGATCCACCGCCCGATCGGATAGCGCATGACATGCCGGAATGCGTCGCTCAGCGTGGGGAACCCGGGCACGTTCGCCAGCGCCAGGCCCTCCCATGCGAACAGCGCGCCGAACAGCACGGCCCAGACCAGATATCCGATCCATGGATGGCGAGCCACCATCGCCTCCTTCGTGTTCCGGGATGTCGTGCTCAGCCGGTCAGGCTCGCGCGCACCCGCTCCCTGGCAACTCCACAGCTACTCAACGCGCGGCCCGGCCGGGCCGTTCGCGGTCACCGCCGGGCCGGTTCGCGCCAGGCCCGGCGGCCCCGGCGGCCCGGTGGCCTCGGACTCAGGCCTGCTCGTCTTGGTACAGGTCCTGGTAGGTCTGGCGGAGGACGTTCTTCTGCACCTTGCCAGTGGATGTGCGGGGCATGTCATCGACCAGCACGACCCGCTTGGGCCGCTTGAACCCGGCCAGCCTGGACTTCGCGGCGGCCGCCACGTCCTCGGCGGTCAGCCCGGAGCCTGGCTTCGGCACGACGATCGCGGTGATCGCCTCGACCCACCGCTCATGGGGCAGCCCGACGGCAACCACCTCGGCGATCCGCGGCTCGGCCTCGTACAGCGCCTTCTCCACCTCGATCGACGCGACGTTCTCGCCGCCGGTCTTAATGACGTCCTTCTTCCGGTCCTCGAACCACAGCAGGCCGTCCTCGTCGAAGTGACCCATGTCGCCGGAGTGGAACCAGCCGCCTGCGAACGCCTCGTCCGTGGCCTCATCGTTGCGCAGGTAGCCCTCCATCACGTGCGGGCCGCGGTAGACGATCTCGCCGCTGCTGCCCGGCGGAAGCAGGCTGCCGTCCTCGCCCATGATCGCGACCTGGACGTTCGGCACCTGGGTGCCGACCGAACCGGGGTGAGTGAGCTGGTGCTCGGGCCGGAAAACGGTGGTCAGCGGATTCATCTCGGTCTGGCCGAAGCCGAGCGCGAAGTCGCAGCCGAACGTCTCGATCGCCCGGCGCAGGTCCGTGTCCGGCATCGGCGCCATGGCGTACAGCGCCAGGCGCAGGCTGGACAGGTCGTGCTGGGGCAGAGCCGGGTGGTCGAGCAGCGCGCGGTACATCACCGGCAGCCCGAAGATCTGGGTGATCCGCTCGCGCTCGATCAGGCCGAGCAGGGCGACCGGATCGAACCCGGCCAGCAGGTACAGCGTCCCGCCCATATAGATCGTCGCGCTGGCTATGCCGTTGAGCTGGGCGGTGTGGAACAGCGGCATCATCACCGCGCACCGGTCCCCGGCGTGGATGCCGAGCGTCACCGGCCCGGTCAGGGACTCCAGGTAGACGGCCAGATGGCTGCTGACCACGCCCTTGGGCGCGCTGGTGGTACCGCTGGTGTAGAGATAGGACAGCGGGTCGCGGTCGGCGATGTAGACCTCCGGCTCGGCGGCGGGCGCCGCCGCGCAGACGTCACCGAACAGGGTGGCCCCGTCCGGCGCCGGCCCGGCACCCGGCGCGGCAATGATGTCGCCGGCCGCTGGCAGGCCATCGGCTGCCTTGGTGATCAGCGGCAGGAAGTGCGTCTGCGCGACGACGCCCCTGGCCCGGGAGTGGCCGAGCACGTAGCCGATCTCCGGTGCCTGCCAGCCCAGGTTGACCGGGACGCAGACCACGCCGGTCTTGGCGCACGCGTAGTAGGTGACCAGGAACTCGATGCTGTTGGCGCAGGCCAGGCCCAGCGCGTCGCCGCGCTGGTAACCGCGGCCCAGCAGCGCGTTAGCGAACCGGTTCACGAGTTCGTTGAACTCGCCGTAGGTCAGCCGGCGGTCACCCTCGACCAGCGCCGGCTTGCCAGGGTCGCGCCAGGCGGCGCGGGTGAGCGTGTCGCCCACGTTGACCCGGCTGATCAGGTTCCGCTGGAGATTCCCGTCATCCATGACATGCCTCGCAGGAGCCGGCGCTAGATGCCCCGTATGGTAGCGGTCAGCGCGGCGTGCGAGCAGTCTCCTCCGATCCGCCGGGAGCGCCCGAGAGGCGAAGACTGGTACCTGCTCACACGATTTTCACATCTGCCTGCTCCTACACTCCGCTGCATGCGGTTGCTGGTTGCTGAGGATGACCCGAGGATGGCCGACCTGCTGCGGCGCGGGCTCGTCCAGGAGGGATACGCCGTCGACCTGGTGGGCGACGGCACGGAGGCGCTGTGGATGGCGGCGGAGTATCAGTACTCCGCGATCGTGCTCGACGTGATGCTGCCCGGCTGTGACGGATTCTCGGTCTGCCGGAAGCTGCGCGAGCGCAAGCACTGGGCGCCGGTGCTGATGCTGACGGCCAGGTCCGAGGTGGACGACCGGGTCGCCGGTCTGGACTCGGGCGCGGATGACTACCTGGTCAAGCCGTTCAACTTCGCCGAACTCGCGGCCCGGCTGCGCGCGCTGATCCGGCGAGACCCCGGGGCGCGGCCGGCGGTGCTTTCGGTTGGCAGCCTGCGCCTGGATCCGGCCCGCCGGCGTGCCTGGCGCGGTGATACCGAGCTGTCCCTGTCGCCGACCGAGTTCGCGCTGCTCGAGCTTTTCCTGCGGCATCCGGGCATGGTGCTCAGCCGGACCCAGATCCTGAACCAGGTGTGGGATCTCGGCTACTCGGGCACCTCGAACGTGGTCGATCAGTACGTGCTCTACCTGCGCGCGAAGATCGACCGCCCGTTCGGCCGGACCGACCTGGAGACCGTGCGGGGGGTCGGCTACCGGCTGCGCGACGCGGCGGGCGATTAGGCCGTGCCCGTCCGGATCAGGCTCGGCCTGCTATTCGCACTGGTCACGGCCGTCCTGATCGGTGCGGGCGGGTTCGTCTTCGTGTCCAAGCTGACCGCCAGCCTGCGCGGCTCCCTGGCCGCCACCCTGCAGGTCCGCGCGGCCGCCACGGTCAAGGCGCTGCCCGAGGGCGATACCGGAGATCAGAAGGACTCCGGCGGCAGTCCCCGGACCAGCCCGCTCCGGGCCACTCGGTCGTGCCTGACCCCGGGCGTGGACAGCCTCAGCCAGGTGATCGGCCCGGCCGGGACCGCGTTGCCGCAGGCGGGCACCTGCAATGGGCAGCCGTTGCTCGCCGGCACCGACCTGGCCACGGCCCGCCGGGCGGTGCTGGTGACCGAGGTGCCGAGCGCGCAGGGGGCCGCGCCCATGCTGTTGTACGCCGAGCCGGTCCGCAGGCGGCCGGGCACGGTCGTGGTCACTGGGGCGTCCTTGAGCACCGTGGACGCGGCCGCCTGGGAGGTGACCAAGACGCTGGCCATTGTCGGCCCGATCGCCGTGCTGCTGGCCGGCCTCGCGGCCTGGCTGCTGGCCGGCGCCGCGCTGGCGCCGGTCACCAGGATGCGCCGCCAGGCCGCCGAGATATCGGCTCGGGACCAGGACGCGTTCTTGTCGGTGCCGCGCAGCAGGGACGAGATCGCGGCCCTGGCCAGCACACTGAATGGATTGTTGTCCCGGCTTCAGGGCGCGCTCAGCCAGCAGCGCGGGTTCGTCGCCTCGGCCGGTCACGAGTTGCGGACCCCGTTGTCGGCGCTGCGCGCCGAGCTTGAGCTTGCCGATCACCCGGACCGGAGTCGGGCCGACCTGGCCGCCGCGATCCGGGCCGCGACGGCGGACACGGACCGGATCATCCGGCTGGCCGAGAACCTGCTGCTGCTGGCCAGGAGCGATGACGGCAGGCCGGTGGTCGCCCTGCGCACGATGAGCATCGGCGCCGTGCTCGGCCCGTGCGCGGCCGGCTTCGCCGGGTTGGCCGCCGCCCAGGAAGTCACGATCGACTCCGAGGTTACGGACGGACTGACTGCCGACCTGGACGAGCTGAGATTCCGGCAGGTGGCCGACAACCTGCTCGCCAACGCGCTGCGGTTCAGCCCGCCGGGCTCGACGGTGGTGCTGCGTGCCCGGCCCGACGGTCCGGCGGTCCTGATCGAGGTTCTGGACGAGGGCCCGGGCTTCCCGGCCGACTTCCTGCCCCGCGCCTTCGACCGGTTCAGCCGCCCGGATGACAGCCGGTCCCGTCAGGACGGCGGGGCGGGCCTCGGGCTCGCCATCGTGCGCGCGCTGGTCGAGGCGCATCACGGAACCGTGACGGTGGGCAACCGCCCCGGCGGGGGTGCCTGGGCGAGGGTGGTGCTGCCCGGTCCAGTGAGCACCGACGGCCAATCATGTGAAAAGTAATAGAACCATCTCATCAAATACTCATCGCACCAAAGAATCCTCAGAGTGTCAGAGCAAGCCACACCAGACTTCTTGGAGGATCAGGGTGCGGGTAAAGAAGGCAATTTTCTCGGTCGGCTCGGTGGCCGTGCTGGCAGGGGCGGCCGTCACCGGCCTGACCGGGATCACCTCGGCGATGGCCGCGCCGGCGCACGGCCTATACGGGCCCAAGGCCGCGGACCGGGCCGCGGTCGCCTACGTCCGGCAGCACTACCGCGGCACCGCCCGGGTCCGCGTGCTGGCCACCGAGCGCGACGTCGAGCGCGGCTACCGGGTGTACGACGTCCGCCTCGTGGCGCCGAACCACATCACCTACGTCGCGCACGTCAGCCGGGTCAGCGACAAGGTGCTGTGGATCAACAAGGCCGAATCGCAGGGCGGTGGCGGCGGCGGTGCCGTGACCGCTTCCGCGACGGCGGCCTCGGCCTCGGCGGACCGCGCGGACCGCGGCGACAAGTCGCCGGACCGCTCGTCCGACCGTGGCGACCACCGGGACCGGCAGGATCACCGGGACCGCAGGGACCACCACGACGGCGGCGACGGCGGCAACCAGCACGACAGCTAGTTGCGGCGGGTAACCGCAGAGTCCGCTTGCCCGTGGGCGGCGGCCGGCCCGGGCCGGCCGCCGCCCACGCGGTTCAGATCAGGCTCAGACCCCGGCGGGCAGGCCCCGCAGGGCCTCGGCGATGGCGTCGCCGGACAATTCGAGGTCCTGCATCTGGCCGGCCAGGTAGTCGCCGTAGGCCTGCAGGTCGAGCAGGCCGTGGCCGCACAGGGCGGTCAGGATGACCTTCTCCTCGCCGGTCTCCTTGCAGCGCAGCGCCTCCTCGATGCACGCGGCCACCGCGTGGGTCGGCTCCGGCGCTGGCACGATGCCCTCGGTGCGGGCGAATCGGAGGCCGGCCGCGAAGCACTCCGACTGCGGCTTGGCGACGGCCTCGATCATGCCAAGCTCGTAGATGTGCGACAGCAGCGGCGACATGCCGTGGTACCGCAGGCCACCCGCGTGGATCGGGTCGGGCACGAACTCGTGGCCGAGGGTGTGCATCTTCAGCAGCGGGGTCAGCCCGGCGGTGTCCCCGAAGTCGTAGGCGTAGGTGCCCCGGGTGAACGACGGGCAGGCGGCCGGCTCGACCGCCCGGATCACCGGGTCCATCCGGCCCGCCAGCTTCTCCCGCAGGAACGGGAACACCAGGCCGCCGAAGTTGGACCCGCCGCCGGTGCAGCCGACGATCACGTCCGGCGTCTCGCCAGCCTGGGCGAGTTGCTTGATGGCCTCCTCGCCGATCACGGTCTGGTGCATCAGCACGTGGTTGAGCACGCTGCCCAGTGCGTATCGGGTGTCCGGGTTGGTGGCGGCGACCTCGACGGCCTCGCTGATCGCGATGCCCAGGCTCCCGGTCGAGTCCGGGCTGGCGTCGAGTATCGCCCGCCCGGCCTGGGTGATCGGGGACGGACTCGCGTGCACGGTCGCGCCGTAGGTCTCCATCAGCATCTTGCGGTATGGCTTCTGGTCGTAGGACGAGCGGACCATCCACACCTCGACGTCGATGCCGAACAGCGCTCCGGCGAAGGCGAGCGATGTGCCCCACTGGCCGGCGCCGGTCTCGGTGGTCAGCTTCCGCACGCCCTCGGCGGCGTTGTAGTACGCCTGCGGCACCGCGGTGTTCGGCTTATGCGAGCCGGCCGGGCTGACTCCCTCGTACTTGTAGTAGATCCGGGCCGGGGTGCCGAGGTCCCGCTCCAGCCGCCGGGCCCGGAACAGCGGCGTCGGCCGCCAGAGCCGGTAGACGTCCCGTACCGGCTCGGGGATCGGGATGTAGCTCTCCTGGGATACCTCTTGCATGATCAGCGCGGCCGGGAAGAGCGGCGCCAGGTCGTCCGGGCCGACCGGCTCACGGGTACCCGGGTGCAGTGGTGGCGGCGGCGGGGCGGGCAGGTCAGGCACGATGTTGTACCACTGCCTGGGCAGATCCGACTCCGGCAGAAGGTACTTGACCTGGTTGTCCATGAGGGGGCCTCCGGTACGCGCGACGACAGGCAGGTCGGCCGGGTCGGCCGCCGGGCGGGCGGCCGGGGTCAGCTTGGGCGGAAGCGTATCGGGATCGCCGGGTCCGGTCTACGGTCGTCCGGGCCGACGGCCAGGCCGCCGCCGGTGTGCGCATAGCGGTCACCTGGCACGGATCGGTTGCGATGTGCCTGACCGCATGAAATGGTAAGAGGCTTGAGCGGGCCGGCCGGCGAGTCCGCTCAGGCCGACCGCACGCCGGCCGGTCGTAGCTGGTGGGGGCGAAGCTCATGACCTCTGGGCACGATCGCTCCCGTCGGCCGGGAACGAACCTGTTCCCTGGGACCGGCGCCGGTCGTCGCGGAGGTACTGAGGTTTTGTCGTCGCGGACGGTTCAGCTGTGCTGGCTGGGCCTGCCCGGATCCAGGCGGTGGCGGTAGCCATGGTCGGAGGGCGCAAGTGGCGCAGGGGGCAGTCCGAGCAGGGTGACGGCAGCCCGGCCGATGACGGTCAGCTATGGGGCGATGACCGGTCCGGCGGGCATGACGACACCGACGCCGAGCAGTGGCTGACGCCGTTCCGGTCCATGCAGCGCGTGGTGCCGCCCCGGCCCGGCGGCCCGGGCTGGGTACCTGACCAGCACGACGATGGCGGGCGCCAGCGCGCCGCCGACGCCGGGAGTCCCGTCGCTGAGCAGGCTCCGGGCGGCCAGGCGCAGGGGTACCCGACCGCACAGCAGCCGCATTCGGCGCGGAACGCGGGCAGCCAGGACCGTGCCTGGCCGGGCCCGGACCGTCGGCCGGGATCAGCAGGCCCGCGGCCGGCCGCGCCGCCGGACATGCCGCGCTCGGCGCGCTCGCCCCGTCCCCGGATGGACCGGATTGGCGCCGCGGCGGCCGGGCCGCCACCGAACTCCGACCCGTGGCAGCACGGTCAGGATCCGGACGGCCCGTGGTCGCAGGACTCCGAGCAGGCCCGCCAGCGCGCTCGCGTGCCGGGCCCCGGGCCGGACTACCGGCAGTCTGCGCCGGGCCCGATGGCCGATCCCCAGGGCCGGTACCGGCCGCCGCCTGGCGGACCTGATCGCCCCGTGCCGGAGCGACCCGGGCCGTATCGGCCTGGTCAGCAATGGCCCGGGCCGCCCGGCCCGGAGTCCGCGATGCCAGCCGCGGATGGCTACTGGCAGCGACGCGTGTCCCGGCCCGGTGCCGACCCGGCAAGGCAGGAGCCTCGCGATCCGGGTCCCGGTCCCGGCCGGTGGAACGGGTCAGCGGCCTGGCCGCGGCCAGGCGCCGGGCCGGCCGGGGAGCGTGCCGGCGCCATGCCGAACAACGGTCATGGCCCGGCCCGGGACTGGGATCGCCGGGACTGGGATCGCCGGGACCAGTGGCAGCCCGGCGGGCGTGGCTACCCGGACGACGGCGGACGCTGGCAGCGGCCACCAGCCGGGGAATCCGGCGCCCGAGCCGGGAACGGTTCGGCTCCCGCGTTCGATGGCGGCGTGGGCTACCGGTCCGGCCCCGCGCACTCGCCGGAGCGCGAGCAACCCGGCGCGGGGTATCCGCCCCGGGAACATCCGGCCCGCACGTACTCGGGGCCTGGTTATCCGGGGCCTGGTTATCCAGGGCCTGGTTATCCGCCGGATCGG
>JAJYTW010000112.1 GCA_021792855.1 Actinomycetes bacterium | reverse complement strand
ACCGCGGCCGGTGCTCAGGCATCGCCTGTCGCCGGCCCGCTGCCGGTACCACCGCAGGCGCCGTCAATCGCCGCCGAGCAGGCCGGGATCCGTCGGCCCTGGCCCGGTGCGAGGCGTGAATTCGAGCGGCGGCCAACCGAGCGGCCCGGATCTGAGCGGCCCGGATCTGAGCGTTCTGCGCGTCAGGGTTCCGAGCGGCCCCGGCCGGAACGGCTGCCCCGGCCAGACGGCGGCGACATCGCCGGGTCCTCGGCGGCACCGCGTGCATGGCGTCGGAGTGGTCCGGATGCCGCGGACGCCCTGGATGCCGGTTCTGCGGCTGTCCGCCCGCCCCGTGACATTCCCGATGGCCCGGTGTTCCGGCAGGTCCTGGCCGCCATCCAGGAGACTTCGGCCCGCCGAGCCGGATCTGGGTCGCCCACGGCTGGGGGACCGGCGCCCAAGAGGCCCGCGGCCCAAGTTCCGGCGCCCAAGGTGCCAGGGACCGAGGTGTCCGGACCCGAGGCGCCGGGATCTGAGGTTCCCGGGCAGGGCGCGCCGGGAACCGAGATGGCAGCCCCGCCCGTGCCCGGATTCCCGGCCGGGCCGGAGGTCACCGGTACGCCGTCGAGTGATCCGGCGGCGGCGGGTCAGGCTGGCGTCGGCGGGCAGGTTACCGCGCTGCCGGACTCCGTCATCGGACCCGACCTTGCCGCTGCCCCGGTCTCGATGGCCGGGCCGGCGGCTACCGCGGCCGCCAGCGGCACCGGAGCGGACGCACTGGCCGGCCCCGGCCCGGAGCCTGGCGCCGGAGCCGGGCAGTCGGGGCCGGTCGACCTGGCCGGCGGCGAGGCGGAGATGGCGGGAACGCCCGTCGCCGGGCGCACCGGGCCCGCGTCCCGGCAGGCCGCGAGCAGGCCGACCGGTGACGATCAGCCGACGGCTCGCCGCCGCGAGGAGGTCTCCCTGGATGGCGTCGGCGCGCTGGTGGACCGTGCGGAGGACGGGCACTCGGATCGCGGCGTCGGCGACCCGCGCGATCGCGCCGCCGACGTGCCGCTGGACCGCGACGCGGAGGCCATGCCGAACCGCGCGGCGGGGGTCACGGCCGACCGTGGCTACCTGGGTAACGACGTCGGCCAGCAAGTCACCGAGACCGAGCGGGCGGCCGGCAGCCACCGGGCCCAGATCGGCGAGCCGCTGGTCCCGTCGGGCGATCTAGCCGCCGGAGAGGCGATGCGTAGTCGGCGCGGCCGGCACGGTCAGCACGCCGATGACGACGACGACGATCTGACGCCCTGGCCGGAGCAGTCTCCGGCGGCCTCGGCCGCCGAGCCGGGATCAGCCCGGCGCGCGCGCCCGGTGCTGCCGCCGGTGTCGACCACCGTCCGGCGGGCCGAGCGCCGAGCGCCGCGGCCGCCGGCCGACCTGCCCGCCGAGGGCGACCAGCCTGCCGTGCCCGGCCCGCTGACGCTGGCGGCCTCGACGGCTCGGATGGAGGCGGAGGCACGGATCCGCGCCGCGCTGTGGCGCAGCCGGGGAGCCGGCCGGGCCGGTGCCTCCTATCAGGCGGCGTCCGGCGGCGCGGCGCGTTCGGCTGGCCAGGCGCGTGCGGTCGGGCAGGCGCGTGCGGCTGGCCAGGCGGCGTACACGGTCGGGAACACCGCCGTCGCGGGGAACACCGCCGTCGCGGGGAACGCGGCGGTCGCCGGGGACACCGCGATAGTGAGCCACCCAGTGCCGGAACGGGCCGGATCGGCTCGCCCGGAGGTGGCATCCGGGGCCCGGATCTGGTCCGCGGCACAGCCGTCCTGGCCGGGCCAGCAGGAGCCGGAGCCGCGGGATGCTGGGCCGCGAGAGGCCGGCCCGGCCGGTGATCTCGCTGACGAGTCCGGCATCGCCTCGGCCTGGGGCGGTCCCGAGTTCGCGGTCGAGCACGGCGGATCGGCCAGGGACGTGGTGCCGCTCCGGCCGCGTCAGGACGCCGCGAGCTACCTGGACCAGGACGCCGATGCTGGTGAGTTCTTCGAGGAGCCCACGGATGCCGTGCCCGGCCTGCCGAGGCGAACCCGGGTCAACCGGGGCTACCCGATCCCCCGGCTGCCCAGGACTCGACGGTCCGGAGCCATTCCGGGCGCCTGACCGTCGGCGTGTGCCCGGGTCCGGCAGGTGCCGCCGGCCCGGGCACACGTGCGCACCGGCCCGGGCAGGCAAATGAGTTGCCGGCGCTGCGGCGGTCGTGATGATCTTCAGAGCATGGATGTCGCGGCAGCGCTGGCTGCCTACAACGAGCAGGTCAGACGTAATCTGACCGACGACGGCACGGGCGCAGTGGTCGAGCGAGACGGCCGGATCGTGCGCCGGGTGGCGCCGGTGGGTCACGACGATTCGTGCGTACTGTGGTCCGACCTGGACGAGGGCAGCGCGGATGCAGTAATCGCCGCGCAGGTGGCGCTGTTCGCCAGCCGAGACGAGCCGTTCGAGTGGAAGCTCTACAGCTACGACCGGCCGGCCGATCTGGGGGACCGGCTAAGCCGGGCCGGCCTGGTCCCGGAGGAGTCCGAGTCGCTGATGATCGGGGAAGTGGGGCAGGTGCTGTCGGCGCTGTCCGAGGCCGACCCGCCAGCGGATGTCGCGCTGCGGGTGGTCACCGGTCACGCGGGCGTTGCCACCCTCGCCGAGGTGCACGACAAGGTCTTCGGCGCCGACGGGTCGGCGCTGGCCCGGATGCTGGCCGACCAGCAGGACCGGGTGCCGGACATGGCCGTGCTGGTGGTGGCCGAGTCCGGCGGCGAGGCCGTCTGCGCCGGCCGGATCGAGTTCGTGCCGGACAGCGAGTTCGCGGGCCTGTGGGGCGGCGGCACGGTCGCGGCCTGGCGCGGCCGCGGCATCTACCGGGCGCTGGTGCGGTTCCGCGCCGAACTCGCGGCGGAGCGCGGCACGCGGTACCTGACGGTCGATGCCTCGGACCAGAGCAGGCCGATCCTGGAGCGGGTGGGCTTCACCCGCGTGGCCACCACCACCCCGTACGCCTGGCGGCCGTAACCCGCGGCCGCGCTAGCCTGCGCTGCCGGCGGTGACCGGCGGGACCGTCGAGGTGCAGTACATGCAGCGGGTGGCCGCGATCGGAATCTGGCTCAGGCACTCCGGGCACTCCCGCTCGGTCGCGGCCTGCTTGCGGGCGGTCATCGTGAGTAGCTTGTTCATCGGGGTCACGATCAGGAAGTACACGACCGCGGCGATGACGAGGAACGAGATCAGCGCGTTGATGAACAGGCCGTAGTGGAAGATCGAGCCATTGATCTTGAAGGACAGCGCACCGAAATTCGGCTGCCCGCCGATCGCCGCGATGAGCGGCGTGATGATGTTGCTGACCAGCGCGAGCACGACCGCGTTGAACGCGACGCCGATCACGACCGCGACCGCGAGGTCGATCAGGTTGCCTCGAAGCAGAAATGCCTTAAAGCCTTTCATAGCAGTTCCTCCCGTTATGCCAGATGGTGCGCAGCACAGGTGAACCTACCAATGATCACATTGAGTTCGCGCGCGGTATGCGGCGACACGACGGACCGCCGCCGCGCAGGTCAGGGGATGCTGGTCCCGGTCTGGCCGTTAGGCGTCGTCAAGCCGGACCTGGGCAGGGAGATCGGCCGGGGCGGCGGGGAGTGCGGCGGCCCCGGCGGGCATCGCCGCCGCGGTCTCGGCAAGCATCCCGGCGTCCCACTTCTCCTCGACCTTGCCGTAGCGCCAGATCGCCAGCGAGACGAGCCAGGTGACGATGAAGACGCCGACGACCACGAAGCCGGCCGTGTTGATGTTGAAGTTCGCCAGGAAGCCCCAGACGCCGCCGCGCAGATGCGTCTCCTGGGCGATCAGTCCGAGCACCTCGACCGTGCCGATGAAGAAGGCCACGAAGACCGAGAGTCCGGTGATCGTGATGTTGTAGTACACCTTGCGGACCGGTCGGGCGAACGCCCAGTCGTAGGCGAAGTTCATGAAGCAGCCGTCGGCGGTGTCGAACAAGCTCATGCCGGCCGCGAACAGGATCGGCAGCGAGAGCAGGGCGTAGAACGGCAGGCCGCTGACCAGTGCGGTCCCGGCCAGCACCAGCAATCCGACCTCGGTCGCGGTGTCGAAGCCGAGTCCGAAGAGCACCCCGATCGGGTACATCTTCCAGGGCGCGTCGACCTTCCGGTTCAGCGAGCCGAGCAACCGGTTCATCAGGCCGCGCTTGGCCAGGTGCTCCTCGAGTTCGGCGTTGCTGAAGCGGCCGGACCGCATCTCGCGGAACACCCGGAGGATGCCCACCAGGATGACCAGGTTGATGGCCGCGATCAGGTAGAGGAAGGTCCCGGATACCGCGGTTCCGACCACGCCGGCCACGTTGTGCAGCGCCGAGTTGCTGTTGTGCACCTGGCTGTTCAGCGCGCGGATACCGAACCCGAGCAGCAGGACCAGGACGAAGACCACCGAGGAATGCCCGAGCGAGAAGAAGAAACCGACCGACAGCGGGCGCTTGCCCTCACCGATCAGCTTGCGGGTGGTGTTGTCGATGGCCGCGATGTGGTCGGCGTCGAAGGCGTGCCGCATGCCGAGCGTGTAGGCCAGGATGCCGGTGCCGACGCCGAAGACCTCAGTCTTGCTGAGGTGGTAGTGCCCGCCGGCCGCCGCGATCAGCAGGCCCCAGCCTGCCACGTGCAAGACTACGACCGAGGCTGTCATCCAGCCGACCCTGGTCCACTCCGATGGCGTCAGCGCGGACTTAATCGCCGCTAGGCGGCCACCCCCGTCGGTCATCTGACCGATACCTCCACTGATATCCGACGCCGCGTCAGGTGCGAGTCTGAGTCACCCACGCGGGCAGGCCACCCCGATGGCCGCAGCTCACACCCTAGAGCTACTGCGAACTACTTGCAACAACGGGTTGCCCGCAAACGCGAATTGCTGGCGTCCGGGGACCGGCCTACTATCGGCCTCGCGACAGATCTGGCGGAAGGTGGTCTTTTCATGCTGGAGTACCCGGTTACCGCGCGGGGCCATGAGGCAGATGACTACCACGGCGAGGTGGTCCCTGACCCGTATCGCTGGCTGGAGAACACCACCGACCCTGGCACGGCGGACTGGATCGCCGCGCAGAACGCGCTGACGCAGGACGTGCTGTCGGCGGTTCCCGACCGGCCGGCCATCGCCGGACTGCTGGCCGGCATCGCCGACTACCCCAGGCTCGGGGTGCCGTTCACCAGGGGCGGCCGGTGGTTCCAGTTCCGCAACGCCGGCCTGCAGGATCAGCCCGTCCTCTACGTCATGGACGCGCCGGGCGAGGCGGGCCGGGAACTGCTTGACCCGAATGCCCTCAGCGCGGACGGCACCGTCGCGGTGAGCGGCGTGGCGGTCAGCGGTGACGGGACCCTGCTGGCGTACGCGACCAGCGCGAGCGGGTCGGACTGGCAGACCTGGCGGGTCAGAGACACCGCCACCGGACTGGATCTGGCGGACGTGATCGAGTGGTCGAAGTTCTCCACGGCCGCCTGGCGCAAGGACGGCTCGGGCTTCTACTACTCCGCTCCGCAGCGGCCGCCCGCGGGCGCGGAGTACCTCGCCGAGACCGGCCCGCGGCGGATCCTCTTCCATGCCCTCGGCACCGACCAGCAGAGCGACGAGGTGGTGTGGAGCGACCCAGGGCATCCGGACTGGCACCCGGACGTCAGCGTGAGCGAGGATGGCCGGTTCCTCGTCATCGCGGTCTACGCGGGGACCGCGCCGCAGGCCAGGGTCTATGTCCGTGACCTGACCGACCCGGCCGGGCGGCTCTCGCCGCTGATCGATGATTTCGAGTCGGTCGCGGAGGTGGTGACCACCCGGGGCTCGACCATCTACCTGGTCACCGACCACCAGGCCGAGCGCAAGCGCCTGGTGGCGGTCGATCCGGACCGGCCGGACCGGTCGCAGTGGACCGAGATCGTGGGCGAGTGCGCGGACACGCTCCTCGGCGCTTACTTCTTCGGCGGCCGGTTCGTCTGCCACTACCTGCGCGACGCGTGCTCGGTGCTCCGGGTGCACGAGGCCGGCGGCCGCGAGGCGGGCGAGATCCCGATCGACGGCTTCGCGTCGGTCGCCGACGGCTGCAAGCTGGGCGACGGTATCACCGGCCGGGCCGACGGCGACCTGGTGCTGTTCGGCCTCACCTCATTCGCCGAGCCTGGCTCGCTGTGGTCGCACGACCTGGCGACCGGGACCACGACGCTGCTCGACCGGCCGGGCGGGTCGATCGACCCGGCTCAGTTCAAGACCGAGCAGGTCCGGGTCACCTCCGCCGACGGCACGGTGCTGACCATGTTCCTCACCAGGCGTGCCGACCTGACGCCGACGGGTGACCTGCCGGTGCTGCTGTACGGCTACGGTGGCTTCGACATTCCGATAACGCCATCCTTCTCGGTACTGCACGCGGGCTGGCTGGCCAGCGGCGGGGTGCTGGCCGTGGCCAACCTGCGCGGCGGCGGGGAGTACGGCCGGGCCTGGCACGACGCCGGACGGCTCGGCAGCAAGCAGAACGTCTTCGACGACTTCTGTGCCTGCGCCCGCTGGCTGGCATCCTCCGGCTGGTCCCGGGCCGACCGGATCGCGATCATGGGCGGCTCCAACGGGGGTCTGCTGGTCGGCGCCTGCCTCACTCAGCACCCTGAGCTGTTCGGCGCCTGCGTCGCTGCCGTCGGCGTGCTCGACATGCTCAGGTTCCACCGGTTCACGGTGGGCCGGGCCTGGATCTCGGATTACGGCGACCCGGACGATCCGGAGCAGTACCGCTGGCTGCGTGCCTACTCCCCGCTGCACAACCTGCGGCCTGGGCAGCACTACCCGGCCACCCTGCTGCTGACCGGGGACCACGACGACCGGGTCGTGCCAGGTCACTCGTTCAAGTTCGCCGCCGCGCTGCAGGCGGCCCAGGGCGGCGACGCCCCGGTGGTGATCCGGATCGAGACCGCCGCGGGTCATGGGGCGGGCAAGCCGATCAGCAAGATCATCGCGGAGTCTGCCGACGTGCTCGCGTTCCTGCGGATCGCGCTCGGCCTGACCGGCCAGCAGCCTGAGTAGCTAGCCGCCAGCCCCTGCTCACTTCGGGCTAGCTGCGCAGGTAGGAGGCCCCGTTGAGATCCAGGATCGCGCCGCTCGCCCATTGCGCCTCGGCCGAGGCCAGGTAGTACACGGCCGCGGCGATCTCGTCCGGTTCGGCGACCCGGCCGAACGGGCTCTGCGACCTGATCGCGTCGCCGCGCGGCGGCTTCAGGTGGTCGTTCGTCATGTCGGTCGCGACGAAGCCCGGAGCAACCGTCGAGACCGCGATGCCGTGCGGCGCCAGGTCGATCGCGAGTGACTGTCCGAACGCGTTCAGGCCGGCCTTGCTGGCGCCGTACGCCGGCGAGTCCGGCTCGCCGCGGAACGCGCCGCGCGATGACACGTTGACGATCCGGCCGCCACGGCCGAGCATGTGCCTGACCGCGCACCAGGTGACGTTGGCGGCGCCGATCAGGTTCAGCCCGATCGTGTCCCGCCATTGCTCCTGCCAGCGCTCGTAGGAGACCTCGGTGATCGGGTGGGCGGTGAATACGCCGGCGTTGTTGACCAGCACGTCGATCCCGCCGAGCAGGCTGGCCGCCTGGTCGACCATGGCGCGGGCGGCCTCCGCGTCGGCCAGGTCCGCCTGCACCACGGTGTGCCCGGCGCCGGGAAGATCGGCGACCAGGCGGGCGGCTAGGTCAGCGGAGGCCCGGTGATGGACCGCGACCCGGTCGCCTGCCGCGGCGAACCGCCTGACGATGGCCCGGCCGATGCCGCGGGACCCGCCGGTCACCAGGACGGCGCGCCCGGCGGTACCGCCGGGTTCGGCGGGGCCAGCGGGTTCGGCAGGGACGGTCTCAGCAGGCATGGGCTGGCTCAGGACGCATGGGCGGGCTCCGGCGGGCAATCGGATGGTATGACCGGCTTTGGCTTGTGGTACGGCGGCGTGACGGTCTTGGTGACGATCTTGCCGTTCACCTTCTTCCTGACCGTCCGCGGCTTCGGCTTGCCGGCCTCCCACTGCCGCAGCGCCGCGTACGCATTCTGGCAGGCCAGGTAGTCCCGGCGGACATTGGCCAGGATCCGCTGCACCTCGGCCAGGCCGCCACCGGCGGCGGACTGGACGACCTGGGCGTCCGCCCGCGGGATGCCGGACACCGGGATTCCGGTGCGCTGCGACACGCTGGACAGCGACAGGCCGAGCACGTGCTCGTTAATGCCCCGGTAGATCACGACCGTGCCGCCTGAGGTGCCGATGAAGTACTGGCTCCGGATGTACTGGTAGCCGCCGAGCAGGCCGCCGCCGAGCAGCAGCACGAACAGCACGAGGACCAGGGTCATGACCGGCCACCGGCGGCGGGCCGGAATGCGACCGGGTTGCTCCGCGTTGTCACCATTGTCGGCGGCTCGGCCAGGGGCCCGCACCGCCGACTGAGCCTGACCCGTGGCCCGCGCGGCCTTTCGTGCCGGTCCCGAGTGGCCGTATCCGGCCAGGGTCCCGTCGGCCGGCGGGCCATCGGGCGGCTCGTCGAGTTCGTCCGGCATGCCGGCTGGCGACCTGCCGCCGAAGCCCTGGCCGACCGGGATGGGGATGGGCCTGGTGTCCTGCCGGACATCAGGCTCGGTCGCGGCCGCGCCCACTACGACCGGGGCCCTGCTGGGCGGAACCGGGCTCAGCGCAGGGTCGATCACATCGGCGACGATGCAGGTGATGTTGTCTGGGCCGCCGCCCCGGATGGCCAGGTCGATCAGCTGGAGCACGGCGTCGGCGGGTTCGGCGACGTCGGCCAGGACCTGGCCGATCTCCGCGTCGCTCGCGGCCACCGGGAGGCCGTCCGAGCAGATCAGGATCCGGTCGCCCTCCTCTGCGGCCAGCAGCGACAGATCCGGGTCGGCGTCGTTCCGCCCGTCGAGCGCGCGCAGCAGCAGCGATCGCTGCGGGTGGGTGGCGGCCTCCTCTGGCCTGATCCGCCCCTCGTCGACCAGTGACTGCACGAAGGTGTGATCCCGGGTGACCTGATACAGGCTGCCTTGCCGGAGCAGGTAGGCGCGGGAATCCCCGATGTGGCAGATCGCCGCGGTGTTGCCGGACCACAGCATCGCGGTGAGCGTGGTACCCATGCTGCTCACCGACGGATCGGCGTCCGCGATCTTGCGCAACGTGTGTTTCGCCGCCGACATGGCCGCCGCCAGCGCGTCGATGAGTTCGGCGTCGGTGTCCGGCGTGGGCCGGCGATCCAGCGGGGCCATCGAGGAAATGACCGAGGAGCTTGCCACCTCCCCCGCCTCGTACCCGCCCATCCCGTCGGCGACCGCGAGCAGGCGGGGCCCCGCATAGGCGGCGTCCTCGTTGCCCTCCCTGAGCAGGCCGACGTCGGAGCGGACCGCGTAGCGGAGTGCAAGGGTCATCTGCGCAACTCCAGGACGATCGGCTGGTCGGGCGGCTAGCTGCCGTGTCGGGCGTACTGTGTCGAGCCTAGAACTTCCACGGGCCGATTGCGTATTAGCGAACGGCCCGGTGCTGCCGTGATGAACCGGAAATAGAGTGCGTACATGGTACCGGCGTCGGGCCTGCGGGTCAGGGCGCTGTCGCGGATCAGGCCATCCCGAGCAGCACCAGGCCGGCGATGATGATCACGATCCCGGCAAGCTGCCTGCGGCTCAGCCGCTCGCCAAGCAGCAGCACCCCGAAGGCCAGCGGGATGACCGGGTAGATGCTGGAGATCGCGGCTGTGATCGCGACCTGGCCGATCTGCGTTCCCCGCGAATAAGCGGCCAGCGCTGCGGCGTCGGCGAGGCCCGCGACGGCCATCCAGCCCAGGGTGGCCAAGTCCAGCCCGCGCCAGCCGTTCCGCCCGCGCAGCAGCGGCAGCACGCCGGCCAGCGCGAGTACCGAGGTTCCGTGCGCGATCACGCCAGGCATCAGCCATCCGCTGCGCTGGGAGTACTCGCCGAGCAGATAGCCGCCGACGCCGTAGCCAACGGCCGACAGCAGGGCGAGTGACACGGCCAGCGCCGGTGATCCGGACCGTACCCGGCCGCTTACGGCAGCGCCCGGGCCGGTCGGGGCTGCTGCTGCGGGCGCTGGGGTGCCTGGCCCGGCGGCCGCGAGCACGATGCCGATCACGGCCAGGACGACCCCGGCGATGCCGAGCCCGGTGAGCCGTTCCCCGAGCAGCACGACCGCGAGGATCGCGGCCACGCCGCCGTAGGTCGAACTGATGGCGCTCATCAGCCCGGGCGAGCCGATCGCCACCGCCTGGTAGAACGCCAGGTAGGAGAGAAGTCCGATCAGCCCCGCCCAGACCAGTGCTACGACGGCCGAGCCGGCCACCGACAGCAGCGGTGCGTGCGTCCCGACGGCCAGAATGACGAGGAATACGATGCCGATCGCCTGCGAGAACAGGACGACGATGTGGGCCCGGGCGCGCCGGAGCGCGATCGCCGCCGTCGTTGTTGACGTACCCCAGCCGATCGCGGCGAGGAGCCCATAGAACACGCCCGAATCCTAACGCTCCGGTAATAACGTCATGTTTTGCGGGTCACCGGGCTCGATGTCGGTTCTGTGACCCTGCCATCGGGGCAGGCTCGCTGGCGGGCCGGTGCCTGATCCGCGCCCCGCGCCGGAGCAGCCGTTCTGAGGCATGGCCGTTATCACGCTGTGACGAACGTCATAGGGCATGTTTCGGTGATTGTGACCTACTGGCCGGATGGATCGGGCATCCTTGAGGGCCGAAAGCACCCCGCGTGCGTGGCGAGTCACCAATGGTGACGACGTCGCCCTGAACCCGCGCCGCCCGCGCACGCCGCTGTCTGGAGACGACCGCCCCTCAGGTCCCCCGCCAGGCTGTTGCCCGGGGTGGAAGTTGAGCATGCCAGCGGCATGCCCGACCGGAAGTTCGCCTTGACCCCCCTGCGACTGCGCCTTCGCGCGTCCACCTCCAGGTTCACCATTGCTCTCAGCGTTCCGGCGCTCGCGCTGGCCGGATTCCTGGCCACCACCGGCGTCTCCGCTGCCCGGCCGGCCACCACGGCGACGGCCCATCCGAACAGCGCCGTCTCGGCCCGACTGCTCTCCGCGGACGTTCTCGCCGCACGGCAGCGCGTCGATCACCGCGATCATGACCACGACACCGACCTCCGGCGGGACTGGCTGTCCCGCAACCGGGAGATCGCCTGGCGCATGATCCCGAGCTTCGGCTGGAAGTCCCGGTATCAGTTCCGTTACGTGAACTGGCTATGGAACCGGGAAAGCAGCTGGAATGTGCATGCGACGAATCCGTATTCCGGCGCGTACGGCATTCCGCAGGCCGTGCCCGGCGCGAAGATGAGCTCGGCAGGCCGGAACTGGCAGTCCAGCGCGACCGTCCAGATCCGCTGGGGGCTCCGCTACATCCGGGCCGTCTACGGCTCGCCGCAGCGGGCCTGGGCGCACGAGTGCGCCTACGGCTGGTACTAGCAGCGGTCCCTGGCCCTGCGGGGCCGGACCTGGTGCGGGTCTGCCGGCGCCTGCCAGCCGACGCGGCGAGCGGGCGCCGGCCCAGGCACCGGCTCGGCTAGCTCCAGACCTCGCGCCTGGTCCGCTCGATCAGCGCGGCCGATTCGGCCTCGCTGAGCGATGCGGCCACCAGGCGTTCGAACGCCAGCCGGTACTGGTAGGTCTCAGACTCATCCTCGACGTAGAGCGCACTCTTCGCGTACTGCTCGATGTAGACGACGTCCGAGGCCGGTCCGATACCCGGGACCGGCGGAAACTGGAGCAGCAGGAAGCTGCCGCCGGTGGCGACCGGGTGGCTGGCCGAGGCCAGCGGCAGCACGACGATCGTGATGTTCGGCTGGTTTCCGAGTTCGAGCAGCCTGGCTAGCTGGCCTGCCATGGTGGCGGCCGAGCCCTGCCGCCGCAGCAGCACGGACTCGTCCAGGACGAAGGTGCCGCGGATCGGGTCGTCGCCGGTCAGGATGTGCTGGCGCCTGAGCCTGGCCTGGACCCGTCGGCTGACCTCGCCGGGCGAGCTAGCCGATGATGCCTGGGTGTCGCTCACCGCACGGGCGTAGTCCTTCGTCTGCAGCAGTCCGGTGACGATCTCCGGGCTCCAGCACGAGATTGACTCGGCCTCGGACTCGATGATCACATAGCCCGCGTACCACTCGGGCAGGACGTCGGAGTATGCCTCCCACCAGCCCTTGCGCCGCGGTTCCCTGGCGAGGTCGAGCAACTCATCCTTATGCCCGCCGGAAATGCCGTAGATGGCGAGCAGCTTTCCCAGATCGGCGGGCTTGATCCCGGTCCTGGAATTCTCGATCCGGCTGACCTTCGATGTCGACCAGCGAAGCCTCCTGGCGACATCGTCACCGGTGAGGTTGCGCTCCTCGCGGAGTCGCTTGAGCTCGGCAGCGAGCCGACGGCGCCGTACGGACGGGCTGCCATGATCGGGCATCACCTCGACCCGCTCCTTCTGCTGGCGCATCCGTGCACGGATAGTCGAATGCAGCGTAAGCCCTGCGGAAGCCAATCGGCCGGAATGACGCGAAAAAGTTGTAGCGAAATATTTGGTGCATCTTGCAGAATGATGCGCCGCGTCCGCACACTGAGTGCAGGAGGAACCCCCTGGCCAGCCAGGGGCACGTCCGGCGACCCTCGGCGAGGAGGCGGCGACATGGACGCACTCACGACCATCGGCTGGCTGCTGACGGCGGTGGCGGTCACCTTCTGGATCGTCCGGTGGCGCGCTGCGGCGGAGATCAGGCGGATCAGAAACCAGGAGCGGGCGCGGACGGCAGAGTGGCAGGCGAGAGCCGAGCGATTCCGCCTCACCGCCATCCGGCTGAAGCTTGAGATCGACGCCTATCGCGCCGGGCACGCACAGGGACGGGACGACGGGATCAGGGCCATGCGCGCGGTAGCCGCGATCGCGCGCGACACGGCATCCCCCGCCGCGCCCACGGGTAACCCGAATACGCCGGGCGACTAACGCGAGCGAGCGCGGATGGCCATCGCCGTCCGCGCCGCCAACTGGTCGGTGCTGTCGTCAGATGTTGAACTCGCCGGCCACCGCGCCGGCGATGAATGCCCGCCACTCCTGGCGAGTGAAGCGGAGGACCGGACTGGCCGGGTCCTTGCTGTCCCTGACACCGACGCCGCCGTCGGGGAGTTCCGCGAACTCCACGCACGGGCCATTGGGCCCGCAGAATGAGCTTGTCCGCCATGGCGCGCTCGAGTAGTCGTTCTGGGCCCCGTCGTCCAGGACGGTCTTCCGTGCAAGCCCGTGAGTCATTGGTTGCCTCTTGTAGGTCAGCGAGGGCACCCGGCCCATGGCCAAGCGCCTGGGCCTACGTGCTGGCAGATTCGTGTGATGCCCGATCGCCCCGGTGAGTCTTGCGCGCGAAGTGCGGCGAGATACCAGAGTGACACCGTTCACAATGGGCGGCAGATTAACTCTGGACCAGGGCGGTCGGCAAGCATCGTGGATCTTCCTTTAGGAAAGTTTTACCTGCCGATCCAAAAGGGTGAAGCCACAACGACGTTATCGGCCGAATTGGCCGATAACGTAACCCCGCCCCGCGGGCTACCGCCAGCCGTCCGGATCGATGCCGCCGGGCACTGGCCCGGCCGGGTCGTACGGCGTGCGGGTGTAGATGAACGAGCCGATGTCGATGGCGATCGGCGTGCCGCCCGGGCCGCGCACCGGGACCAGTGGCTC
>JAJYTW010000111.1 GCA_021792855.1 Actinomycetes bacterium | reverse complement strand
CGAACAGGGCCTGCTCGTACAGCACGCCGTTCAGGTGACCGGCGGCGTCCCGGCCGTATCGTCCGCCGACCGGGTCGGGGGTCCGGTCGTCCAGGCCGCCAAGCTCCAGTGCCCGGGAGTTGACCACCCCCCAGTGCCCGGCGACATGCTCCACCAGCACCGGATGATCGGCGGCGGCCTGGTCCAGGTCCCACCGGCTGAGGACCCGGTGATCGGCGGTCTTGCCGTCGTCGTACCTGGTTCCCCTGATCCAGTCGCCGGGTCCGGCGCGCCCGGCCTGCTCCCGCACCTTCGCGGTGATGTCGGCGATCGACCGCACGGCGCGGTAGGAAAGGTCCAGGTCAAGGACGCTGTCCGCGGCCGCGACGAGGTGCATGTGCGCGTCGTTGAAGCCGGGCACGATCACGCCGTCGCCGAATGTCGTCTGGGCCGCGGCCGGATACCGCGCCGCGAGGTCCGCCGCGCCGCCGGCCGCGAGCACGCGCCCGTTCGATACCGCGATCGCCTCGGCGTCCCCGCCCGGCGACATCGTCACGACCTCGCGCGCCCGGAAGATCCGCACGTCCACGTCCTCGCGCGTCACATCGCCTCATCTCCGCCGTCGCGGCCGTCCCGCGGCGCAGACCGCGGCTGATCGCCGGACCGCACCAGTCCCATCCTCACCGGTCGCTATGGGCCGGACAAGACCGATAGCACCGGGACGCGAAGAACGGCCATCCCGCGTAGGGTCTGGCTGTGGACTGGACTGACAGGTTCGCCGGCGTCCGGCGCTGGTCGCGCGGCGGCGAGCGGGCGGCGCACAAGCCGTTGCTGCTGCTCTACGCGCTCGGCCAGTTCCAGCGCCAGGCCGACGAGCCGATCCTGTTCAGCCAGGCCGAGGAGAACCTGGCCAGGCTGCTGGCCGAGTTCGGCCCGCCGCGCCGGACCACGCCCGCGTACCCGTTCCACTATCTGACCAGCGACGGGCTGTGGACGGTGAGCACCGCCGATGGCGGCGCGAGTCCTGGACCCAGTCCGTCGGCGCTGCGGCGGCAGGAGGCAGCGGGCCGGTTCACCCCCGAACTGGCCAGGAGCCTGCGGGCCGACCCCGGATTGCTGCCCCGCCTGGCCCGCGTCGTGCTGGACACCAACTTCGAGCCGTCGCTGCACGCGGACATCTGCGCCGCCATCGGCCTGGACCTCGAGGCGGCCGAGACGCAGGCCGCCGGCGAGGCGGAGCGCAGGCGCCGGGACCCGGAGTTCCCGCGCCTGGTGCTGATGGCGTACGAGTACAAGTGCGCGTTCTGCGAGTTCGACGGCGCCCTCGACAACGGCTCGGCGCCCGGACTGGAGGCGGCGCACGTTCGGTGGTGGACGCACGGCGGCCCGAACGACATCGATAACGGCCTGTGCCTGTGCTCGATCCACCACAAGCTGTTCGACAAGGGCGTACTCGGGGTCACCGGAGAGCAGGTGATCACGGTCTCCCAGCACTTCACCGCGCGCAGTCACGCGGCGCAGCACCTCGTGTACGACCTCAGCGGCAAGCGGGTCATTCGCCCGATGCGCGGCTACCCGGCGGTCGCGGCCAACCACGCCGCCTGGCACGCACGCGAGGTATTCCGCGCCCCGGCCCGCACGGCCTGAGGCCCAGCCGGGCGGTTCAGCCGGGCGGCTCAGCCGGCCGGAAGGCTCGCCCGCACCTCGGCGAGGGATGCTTCGATGCCGTCCGCCAGCGCGCCGAGGTCGGGGATCACGCCGGGGTCGGCGCACAGGCCGACGAACATCGTCCCGGCCAGCGAGACCGCCGCGATCCGCAGCGCGTGGCGGGGCGCGATCTCGGCGATCGAGTAGAGCGCGGTGGCCCGGTGACCGAGGACGGAGATGGGCGAGGCGGGGCCGGGCACGTTGGAGATGTTGAGCGAGTACTCGTGCGGGCCCTGGATGAGCCGCTGGAGCGGGCGCCGGATCGCGACCGGTGCGCGGGACAGGCTCTGCCGCAGCGCGTAGATGGTCTGCGCGTCGTGCTGGCTCTTGCGCCGCCCGGTCCTGGCGCTGACCGCGCGCACCCGGGCGATCGGGTCGGCCTCGGCCATCGGCAGCCCGACGAGCAGGAACGAGTCACGGTTGCCGGCCGGCCCGCCGGAGCCCGGATCGGGGTGCATGCTGACCGGGACCTCCGCCTTCATCCCGGTCGCGGGCGCCCCGTGATCGAGCAGCCACCGGCGCAGCGCACCGGCGATCACCGCCAGCAGCACGTCGTTCACCGTGACCCCGGGGTCGATCGCCTTGCCGGTGTCGTGCAGTTCGGCGAGCGCGAAGCTGGCGAAGGCGACATCCCGCTCCGGGCCAACGTCGGCGGCCAGCGGTGACAGCGGCCTGGTCCGGCGGAACTCACGGAGCGGCAGGCCCCATTGACCGGCGACAGCGGTCAGCCGGGCGCCGGCCCGCAACTGCCGGTGCACGGCGGCCGAGACCGGGCGCCGGCTGCCGTCCGGATTCCGGTGCGGGTGCCTGGGTGGCGGTTCCTGCTGCTGCCAGAGCAGCCGGGAGCCGGCCACCATCATGGCCATGCCGTCCGCCAGGCAATGATGCGCCTTCCAGATCAGCGCCCAGCGGCCGCCGGTGAGCCTGGGAACGACCTCCATAGTCCACAGCGGCCTGGACAGGTCCAGCGGCGTCGTCATGGACCGGGCCACGATGTCGCGCAGGGCACGGTCGTCCACGGTCTCCTCGTCCGCCAGCGCGCGGATGTGGTCCCGCACCCGGAATGCCGGGTCGTCCCGCCAGGACAGACCGGACGGGACCTGCGGGTCGGGGACCAGCCGCTGCCGCCAGCGCGGCGCGTCCGCCAGTCGCTCACCGATCTCCGCGGCCAGGTCGGCCACCACCGAGGGCCCGGGTGAGTCCGCCAGGATAAGGACCTTCAGGGTGTGGCCCCGGATGGTGCCCCGCTCCAGCGCCAGGATCTGGGCATCCTCGGCGCTCAGCGGTGTCGCCCGGGGCGCCGCCTCGGTCGTTTCGGTCATGATGCCCTCGCTCCGGTCAGGGCGAGGCGCCCGGCCTCGCGGGTCAGCCAGTCCCGGTAGTCGGGGTGGGCGATCGCGATCAGCGCCCTGGCCCGTTCCTGCACTCCCCTGGCGTGCAGTTCGGCCACGCCGTACTCGGTCACCACGGTGTGCACGTCGCCCCGGCTGGTCACCACCCCGGCGCCCGGCGTCAGGGTGGGCACGATCCGGCTCACCCGGCCGCCCTCGGCAGTGCTCGGCAGCGCGATGATCGGCCTGCCCCGCCGACTGCGCGCCGCCCCCCGGATGAAGTCAAGCTGGCCGCCGATCCCGGAGTACGGGTGCGCGCCCATCGAGTCGCTGTCCACCTGGCCGGTCAGGTCCACCTGGATCGCGCCGTTGACGGCGACCACGTCGTCGTTGCGGGCGATCGTGAACGGGTCGTTGACCACGTCGCTGCCGGCGAACGCTACAGCGGGGTTGTCATGCACGAAGTCGTACAGCCGGCGGGTCCCGATCGCGAAACTCGCGACGATCTTGCCCGGCAACACCTCCTTGGCTGTCCCGTCGATCGCCCCGGCCTGGTACAGGTCGACCATGCCCTCGGTGAGCATCTCGGTGTGCACGCCGAGATGGCGGCGGCCGGCCAGCCTGGCGAGCACGGCGTTGGGGACGGCGCCGATCCCGATCTGCAGGCACGCGCCGTCGCTCACCAGGTCGGCGACGTGCTGGCCGATCTGGTCGGTGACCGGTCCGGCCGGAGGCGGCGGCAGTTCCGGCAGCGGGCGGTCCACCTCGACGACCGCGTCCAGGTCACTGACGTGGAAGCTGGTGTCCCCGAAGGTCCGCGGCATCCGCGGGTTGATCTCGGCCACCACGTGCCGGGCCGACCGCATCGCGGCGACCACCACGTCCGCCGACACCCCGACCGAGCAGAATCCGTGCCGGTCCGGCGGGCTGAGCTGAACCAGCGCCCAGTCGAGCGGGTACTCGGCGCGGAACAGCCCGGGGACCTCGGACAGGAACACGGGCACGAAGTCGGCCCGGCCCTCCTGAACCGCCTGCCGCACGTTCGGCCCGACGAAGAACGCGGTGTGCCGGAAGCTCTCCCGGTAGCGGGGCTCGGCGTACGGCGCGGTCCCGAGGGTGAAGATGTGCAGCACGCCGACGTCGCGCAGGTCGGCGGCCCGGGCGGTCATCGCCTCGACCAGCGCGGTCGGCTCCGCGGCGCCGCTCCCGACGAAGACCCGCTCCCCGGACGCGATCTTCGAAACCGCCTGGGCCGCCGTCACCGTCCCGCGACCGGTCGTACTCCGTGCGGTCGCACCCCGCGCTGCGGGCACGACCAGATGCTCCCCGTTCGCCATGGCTCCCCCCGATGCCCGGCCAGGTCATCTCCCCGGCAGTCATTCCCCTCGGCGGGCCGTAGAGTCCACCGAACCGTTCGTTAGATCTATTCGCTCAGTGTCTACTCTCAGTGTCTACTTTCGGCTATGGTTCTTGTCGTGACCGTTCCCCTGACCCTGCTCGGACTGCTCGAACGCGAGCCGAGCCACGGCTATGAGCTCAAGCGCGCCTACGACTCCTATTTCGGCCGGGACAAGCCGCTGCCGTTCGGGCAGGTCTACGCGACCCTCGCGCGACTAGCCCGCGACGGCAAGGTGACCGAGGGTGAGGCCGAGCCGGGCGCCGGCCCGGACCGGAAGCGCTACGCCATCACCGAACTGGGCGCACGCGAGTTCGACTCCTGGCTGGCCACGCCGATCGAGCCTGAGCCCCGGCTGCAGAGCCTGCTGTTCGCCAAGGTCGTGCTCGCCCTCATGCTCGGCCGCCCGGCCGAGACGTACCTGGACACCCAGCGCGCCGCCCACCTGCGGCGCATGCGCGAACTCACCGAAATCAAGCGGAACGGCAGCCTGGTGGACGCGCTCCTCGCCGACCACGGCCTGTTCCACCTCGACGCCGACATCCGATGGATCGATGTGACCGCAGCCAGGCTCAGGACGCTGGCGGAAATGGTGCGCACGACATGACCTACCTCACCAATGCCGCGGCGCCGCGCGCTCACAGCTACCTGATCGAGGCCAGGGACGCGCACAAGTCCTTCGGCCAGACACCGGCACTCGCCGGGGCGACGCTGACCGTGTCCGGCGGCGAGATCATGGCGATCATGGGCCCAAGTGGCTCTGGCAAGTCCACGCTGCTGCACTGCATGGCCGGCATCTTCCCGCCCGATGCCGGGGAGATCTGGTTCCGGGGCCGCCGGCTCGATGCCCTCGACGACGCCGAGCGCACCGAACTTCGGCGCACCGCCTTCGGGTTCGTGTTCCAGTTCGGCCAGCTTGTGCCGGAACTGACCGTCGCCGACAACATCGCGCTCCCGCTCCTGCTGAGCAAGGCCGGCCGGAAGGCCGCCTACGCCGCGGCGAACGACTGGCTGCCCAGGCTCGGGATCGGCGGCCTCGGCCGGCGGCGCACCGGCGAGCTTTCCGGCGGCCAGGCGCAGCGGGTCGCCCTGGCCAGGGCACTCGTCGGCCGGCCCGAGATCGTGTTCGCCGACGAGCCGACCGGCTCCCTCGACACCCTGGCCGGCGAGATGGTGATGGACCTCCTGGTCGGAATCGCCCGCGAGGAGGGCGCAACCGTCATCCTCGTGACGCACGACTCGCGGGTGGCCGCCTACGCCGACCGGCAGGTTCTGGTCCGCGACGGCAGGGTGACCGACCTCGCCGAGGTCACCGCCAGGGCCACGCCATGATGTACCGGCTGGGCCTGCGGCTCACCCTCCGCAGCGGCCGGGAACCGTTCGTACGGCTGGTGGTCACCGCGGCTGCCGTGGCCGTCGGCGTGGCGATCATGCTGGGCGTGCTGGCCGACTTCCACGCGTTCACGACCACCAACAACCGGCCGGCCTGGGAATCCACGCAGGGCCAGTCGGTCGGCCGGGACTACCGGGCGGCGACCGGGTCGGAGCTGTGGAACTACGGCAACGACATCTACCAGGGCCGGACGATCGAGCGGCTCGACGTCGCAGCGCTCGGCCCGCGCGCTCCGGTCCCGCCGGGGATCTCCAGGCTCCCGGGCGCCGGGCAGTACTACGCCTCGCCCGCCCTGGCCAATACCGCGAACATGATCTTCAGCGACAACCCGCGCTACAGCACCCAGCCGATCGCCGGCCCGTCGAGTCCGGCCGCGTCGCCCGACATGAGCAAGCTCTACCTCCAGGCCGTCCTGGTCAAGGTGAATGGCGCGGCCACCCTGGAGCGGGTCCGCACGTTCCTGGTGACCCACACCGCGCAGTCCGCGTCGGGCACGGCGCCGCGGACGTTCGGCGAGGCGGTGCAGGCACGCGCCGCGGTTACCGACACCATCAGGCGACTGCTGGACATCGCCGTCACGCTCACCCTGGTGGTAGCCGGCTGCAGCCTCGCGGTGAGCGTGGGCGGCAGCCTGACCGAGCGGAAGCGCCCGTTCACCCTGCTGCGGGTGACCGGAACGCCGACATCGACGCTGTACCGGGTGGTGCTGGCCGAGGCCGTGCTGCCGCTGACGGCCGCGACAGTCATCGCGGCCGGGGTCGGTTACGTCATAGCGGTGCTGACGGTCGGCACGCTGGCACCCGCCGGGAGGCCTATGCCGGTTCCCGGTCACACCTATTTCCTCACCATGGGGGCGGGCCTGATCGCCGCGTTCCTCGTGATCCTCGCGTCGCTGCCGCTGCTCCGCCGGATCACCAGCCCGGAAACGGTGCGGTTCGAGTGAGGGCAGGCCTCACCCGGCGGTACTGGGTGCGCGGGGGTGCCGCGTGGTCTCGCGCCGGTGCAGCCAGATCGCGCTCACGGTGAGGACTGTGGTGGCGCCGAAGGCGATCAGCGCGTCGCCGGTGCTGAGGTGCCCGGCGATCTCGCCGAAGGCGAAGGCCCCGATCGGGGTGGTGCCGCCCATGAGCAGCACGTAGATGCCCATCACCCGGCCCCGTAGTTCGTCCGGGGTCAGCAGTTGCAGCCGGGTGTTGGCGGTGATGGTCGCGACCAGGCCGGCGAAGCCGCCCACGGCCAGCAGGGCCAGGCTCGCGGGGTAGGAGTAGGAGAGCCCGAGAGCCACTAGCACCGCGCCGAGGACCACGGCGCCGGCCATCAGCCGGTGCTCGCTGGCGCGCTGGTCCCTGGCCAGCAGGATGGCGGCCGCCAGTGACCCGGCGCCGAGCGCCGACATCAGCGCCCCGTACCCGGTGACCTGGCGGTGCAGCATGAAGCGGGCGATCAGCGGTACCGCGACCTGCCAGTTGTAGCCCAGCAGGCCGACCACGCCGAGCACCATCACGACCCGGCGGACGGGCTTGGTCCGCAGCGCGTAGCCCAGGCCGGCCCGCAGGTCGGCCAGCACGGAGGCGCGGGCCGCCGGTGGCGGAGCGGGGTGCGCGGCCCGGATCACCATCAGCACGACCAGGATGGGCAGGAAGGTGGCGGCGTTGAAGAAGAGCGCCCCGGAGACGCCCCATGCCGCTACCGCGAGGCCGCCCGCCGCCCCGCCGATCATCCGGGCGGTGTTGAACTGAACGCTGTTCAGCGCGACCGCGTCGGGAACCAGGTCCCGGCCCACCAGTTCGGGGACGAACGCCTGCTGGGCCGGGCCGTTCAGGGCGTTCGCGGTGCCGAGCACGAACGACAGCAGGCCGATCTCCCACAGTGTCGCCAGGTGCAGGGCCACCAGCAGGCCCAGGGCGATGGCCTGCGCGGCCAGCGCCGCCTGGGTGGCGATCAGCAGGCGGCGGCGGGGCACCCGGTCGGCGATGACGCCGCCGGGCAGCGCGAACGCCAGGATCGGCAGGGTCTGCAGCAGCGTGATCGTGCCGAGGGCGATGGCCGAGTGGGTCAGGTCGAGCACCAGCCAGGACACCGCGACGACCTGCGACCAGGTGCCGATCACCGACACCAGCTGCCCGGACCAGTACCAGGCGAAGGCCGGCACCCGCAGCGCGGCCACCATGGACCGCCAGGACGGCGGGCCAACGGCGGCCAGCGCGGCGGGAGGCGAGTCGTCCGCAGCGTGCCGCACAGTCCCAGGGTGAGTCCGAGCCGGGCGGCCCGGACAGGGCCATACGTCACCCGCTCGGCGAGCCGGCCGGTGGCGGCGGCCCGGATGGGTTGCGCCCGGCACCGCGCTTGCGGTTAAATCAGGATGTGCTGATGTCAGAACAGACTGATGAAATGCTCCGGGCGCTGGCCGACCCGCTGCGCGCGCGGATCATCGAGATGCTGGCCGGCGAGCAGCTGTGCACCTGCCACCTGGTGGACCTGACCGGCGCCCGGCAGACCAACATCTCCAACCACCTGCGGGTGCTGCGCGAGGCCGGACTGGTGGAGGCCCAGCCGGCCGGGCGGTACACCTATTACCGGCTGCGCCCCGAGGCGCTGGCCGCGCTGGCCGGGCACTACGCGGACCTGGCCGAGCGCGCCCGGGCAGCCGGCCAGACGCGGCGGCCCTGCGCATGAGCGATCACCCGCCCGCCGGGGACGGCCAGCCCGCCGGTCACGGCCAGCCCGCCGACGGCAGCCAGCCGGCCGACGGCGTTCACCCCGCCGACGGCGGCCAGGTCGCGGCCCGGCTGCCGGCGGTAGACCGGCTGCTGCCGGTATGGATCGCGACGGCGATGGCGGCCGGACTGCTGCTGGGACGGCTGATCCCGGGCCTGGGCAGCGCGCTGGGCGCCGTGGCGATCCACGGCACCAGCCTGCCGATCGCGATCGGCCTGCTGGCGATGATGTACCCGGTGCTGGCCAAGGTCCGGTACCGCGAGGTCGGCCGGATCACCGCCGACCGGCGGATGCTGGCCACCTCGCTGATCCTGAACTGGATCATCGGCCCGGCGGTGATGTTCGCGCTGGCCTGGCTGGCACTGCCGGACCTGCCCGCCTACCGCACCGGGGTGATCCTGGTCGGCCTGGCCCGGTGCATCGCGATGGTGCTGATCTGGACCGACCTTGCCTGCGGCGACCGGGAGATGGCCGCCGTCCTCGTCGCCCTGAACGCGGTGTTCCAGGTCATCGCCTACGCCGCGCTCGGGATCTTCTACCTCAACGTGCTGCCGGGATGGCTCGGCCTGCCCGCCCAGAGCCTGCGGGTGTCCTTCGCCGACATCGCAGTGACCGTGGCGGTGTTCCTCGGGATCCCGCTGGTGGCCGGCTTCCTGACCCGCACCCTCGGGGAACGCGCCCGCGGCCAGGAATGGTACGAATCGCGGCTGCTGCCGCGGATCGGCCCGATCGCGCTGTACGGGCTGCTATTCACCGTCGTGGTGCTGTTCGCCCTGCAGGGCAAGACGATCACCTCCCGGCCGCTGGACGTGGTCCGGATCGCGCTGCCCCTGCTGGCCTACTTCGCCGTGATGTGGTTCGGCGCCTTCGCGATCGCCCGCCGGCTCCGGCTCAGCTACGAGCGGACCGCGTCGCTGGCCTTCTCCGCCGCCAGCAACGACTTCGAGCTTGCCATCGCGGTGGCGATCGGCGTGTTCGGCGCCGCATCCGGACAGGCGCTCGCCGGAGTCGTCGGCCCGCTCATCGAGGTACCCGTCCTGCTCGCCCTAGTCTACCTCGCCCTGTACCTGCACCGGAAGCTCACCTGGCCCGCCCCCGAAACCAGCGGCGCGCCGCCCGCCAGCCACACCGGGCATCCGCCCGCCAGCGAAGGAGCACCCGTGACCCGCCGCCCCGAGGTCCTGTTCGTCTGCGTGCACAACGCCGGCCGGTCCCAGATGGCCGCCGCCCTGCTCGACCACTACGCCGCCGGCCGGGTCGTGGTCCGCTCCGCCGGATCCGCGCCCGCCGGCACCATCAACCCCGCCGTCGCCGACGTCATGGCCGAATCCGGCCTGGACCTGTCCAGGGAGTTCCCCAAGCCGATCACCACCGAGGCCGTCCAGGCAAGCGACGTCGTCATCACCATGGGCTGCGGCGACGCCTGCCCGTTCTACCCCGGCAAGCGCTACCTCGACTGGAAACTCGACGACCCCGCAGGCAAGGACACCGACACCGTCCGGCGCATCCGCGACCAGATCGACACACTCGTCCGCGAACTCCTCACCGAACTGCTCCCCGGCGTCCAGCCCGTCATTCCCTCCTAGCCGCTGGTCTCGTCGGGAACGCTCCCCGCTATCCGACCGTGACCGGTGGCGGCGCCCGCGGCGGCAGGCACGGCAGCGGCAGGCGCCGCCGGTTCGGCTTCAGACCGGGTGCCGGACTTGCCGCGGAGCCAGGAGGCGGCCGCGGCGATGAGCATCGCGATGATGGCGAAGTCGAAAGCCTCATGCAGGCCGCTGGCGAAAGCACCGGAGATCAGGCTCGGGAAGAAACTGCGGCCCGTCAGGTAGGCGACCCTGGCGTGCGGCAGGTGCGCGAGCACGCCGGTCGGGCCGAGCAGCTTGGCGATCGGGTTGTACCCAAGGAAGGCGCCGAACACGGTGGCGGTCGGCGGCAGGTGCGCGATCCTGGCCGCCGCCGCGGCGGGCACTCCCTGAGCCGTCAGGCCATGCGCGAGGGTGGCCGGCAGGCGCGCCGACAGGCCGGTGATGATGAGTGAGAAGAAGATGCCGATGGACAGCACCATCGCCGAGTTCTGCGTGGTGGTGGACATGCCCGCGCCCTGGCCTCGCTGATCCGGGGGCAGGCTGTTCATGATGGCGGCCCGGTTCGGCGATGCGAACAGGCCCATCGCCAGGCCGTTTGCCAGCAGCAGGGCGGCGAACACCGGATAGGAGAAGTTCACCGGCAGGATCTCGAGCAGACCGAACGTTACCGCCGCGAGCAGCATCCCGCCGGTGGCGAACGGGCGGGCGCCGAACCGGTCCGACAGCGCCCCGGACGCCGGGCCGGCGAGCAGGAAGCCGGCCGTGAGCGGCAGCATGTAGATGCCGGCCCATAGCGGGGTCTGGCTGAAGCTGAAGCCATGCCGGGGCAGCCAGATGCCCTGCAGCCAGATGATCAGGATGAACATCAGCCCGCCGCGGCCGAGGGCCGCCAGCAGGCTGGCCAGGTTCCCGGCGGTGAACGCCCGGATCCGGAACAGCGGGAGCCGGAACATCGGGGCCGGCACCTTGGTCTCGATCCAGCCGAACAGGATGAGCAGCGCAGCCCCGCCGGCCAGGGCGGCGATCACCATCGGGTTGGTCCAGCCCATCACGTGCCCGCCGTACGGCTCGATCCCGTACACGATGCCCACCAGGACTCCGACCAGCCCGGCGGCGAAGGTCAGGTTGCCCAGCCAGTCGATCTTCGCGGGGGTACGGATGCCACGGTCCTTGAGGTTGATGTATCCCCAGATGCTGCCGGCCACGCCGACCGGGACCGAGACCCAGAACACCAGCCGCCAGTCCACCGGGGCGAGCAGGCCGCCGAGCACCAGGCCGATGAACGAGCCGGCGATCGCCGCCACGGCGTTGATGCCGAGGGCCAGGCCGCGCTGGTTGCGGGGGAAGGCGTCGGTGATGATGGCCGACGAGTTCGCCATGATCAGCGCGCCGCCGACGCCCTGGAAGACCCGCATCACGATCATGTAGAGCGCGGCCGGCTGGCCATGCATCCAGGTGACCGACAGCATGATCGAGAACACCGTGAAGATGACGAAGCCCAGGTTGTACATGCGCACCCGGCCGAAGATGTCGCCCAGTCGGCCGAAGCTGACCACAAGCACGGCGGTGACCAGCATGTAGCCCATCAGCAGCCAGAGGAAGTAGCTGGTGTTGCCCGGAGTAAGCGGGTCGAGTCTGATGCCGCGGAAGATGTCCGGCATCGAGATCAGCACGATCGAGGCGTCGATGGTGGCCATCAGCACCCCGAGCGTCGTGTTCGACAGCACCGACCACCGGCCCCGGTACTGGTCGTCGTCGTGCCCGGCCGGCGCGGCGGCCGGCGTCCCTAGCTGGCGGTCGCGGAAGATGCTCACCTGGCCGCTCCAGCCGGCGCCGTCACTGGCGCCGGCCGGACCGGCGCGCCATCGGCCGCCAGCGTCTCCATGACGTCCAGCCACGCCGCGGCCTGCGCGTCGCTGAGCCGGTCGAGCAGCCCAGCCATCGCCTGGCGCTGGTTGTCCCGGTACCGCTCAGCGAGGGCCGCCCCCTCCGGGGTCGGCACCAGCCGCACCACCCGGCGGTCGCCGGGATCAGGCTGCCGGACGGCCAGACCTTGGGCCACCAGTCGCTCCGCAAGCACACTTGCCGCGGCGCCGGTGACCCGCAGAAACGCGGCCAGGTGCCCCATCGTCACGCCATCGTCGGGCAGGTGCGCCAGCGCCTGTAGCTGACGGCCGGTCACCTGGCCGAACTCCAGCAGGTCATCGGCTGCCGACTCGCGCATCAGGGCCAGCACCAGCGGGCGCAGTTCCACCATCCGCGTGACCACCCCTGCGCGCCACTGCGGTGAGCGCCCCCGTGCGGCCATGATCCCCTCCCCAGTCCGGACCAATATAGGTAAGCTAGCTAATAGTTTAGGTGCTTAAGGATATTGCCTAGTCCAGGCAGCGCTGGCGCGAGGCCCGGACGAACCCGAGTCGCCTACCATGAGGCCATGACCGCGCCTGCCGTGTGGGTTGACGTGCATGCGCACGCCGGACGCTGTTTCCTGGCGGGCCTGGATGGGGCCGCCCCGCTGGCCGGGGCGCTTGGCAGCGCGGATGTTCCGCGCGCGCTGCTGGAAGCGCGGGAAGCGGGGATGGCCGCGGTGACCCTGGCGACGGTCGGGGATCTGGGCGTGCTGGCCCCCCATCCGGACAAGGGCCTGTATGCCAGCCGTGCCTTCGCACCCGGAGAGGCCCGCGCCGGTCATCAGCGCCAGCTTGACGGGATCAGCCGGGCCATCGATGCCCTCGGGGCTCCGCTAGCGATGGCGGCAGCCGATATCGAGCGGGCCGCTGCGCAGGCGCAGACGGCGGTTCTGCTCACGTGCGAGGGCGGTGACTTCCTGGACGGTGACCTGGCGGCGCTCGCCGATGCCCGTGCGCGGGGGGTCTCCTCGCTGACCCTGGTCCATTACCGGGTGAACGAGATCGGCGACGTGCAGACCGAGGACCCGGTGCACGGCGGGCTGAGCGCGTTCGGACGCGAGGTCGTCACCGAGTGCAACCGGCTGGGAATGATCGTCGACTGCGCCCACGCAACCTTCGAGACCACCATCGCAGCCCTAGAGCGGTCCGCCGACCCGATCATGATCTCCCACAGCCACCTCGATCACGCCGGGCGGCACCACCCGCGGCTGCTCAGCACGGCCCACGCGCGGGCGGTGGCATCCGCGGGCGGGCTGATCGGGGCCTGGCCGTCGGGGGTCACCAGCACCGGACTCGGCGACTTCGTCGATGAGATCGTCCGGCTAGCCGACCTGGTCGGCATCGATCACGTCGCGATCGGCACCGACCTGGACGCCAACTACCGGCCGGTGCTCGCCAGCTACGCGGACTACGCCCTGCTGCCGGAGATGCTGGCCCGCCGCGGTCTCGGCGCTGGCGAGACCGCGAAGGTTCTTGGCGGCAACTTCCTCCGCCTGTTCCGCGCCGTGGCCGGCTAACCGGGTCGGCGGCTCCGGCTCGCGCCGGCCCAGCCGTGACTACCGCGCGGGATAGCGTTCACGGCGAACGGTTGTGCGCCGGCCCCTGATGCTGAATGGGCTGCGGCGACGCCTGCCCGTTCTACACCGGCGAACGCTACCTCGACTGGAAACTCGAGGACCCGGCAGGCAAGGACACCGACACCGTCCTGCGTTCCGCAGCTCAGGCTGGTTCCGGTGTCTCCCGGATGGTGAACGTGCAGGTCAGCAGGGTCTGGGTTGGTGGAAAGGGCGATATAGCCTAGTGACACGACTAGAGCGCTTTGGCCTTGC